>NZ_JBQHDG010000010.1:0-308186 GCF_052068095.1 Phytohabitans sp. LJ34
TCGCCAAATAGTAATAACCGTTGTAATACTGCATCCACGGATCCGGACCACGCATCTTGATCGGGTTGGTGAACGTGGTGCGCGGCGGCCCGGTCGTCGGCGGCGCCGTGGTGGGTGGTGCCGTGGTGGGTGGCGCGGTGGTGGGCACGGACGTCGTGGGCGGCGGTGTGGTCGGGCCCGTCGAGCCGTCGCAGGCGACGCCGTTGAGCGCGAAGCTCGTGGGCGCCGGGTTGCTCGAGTTGTTCCACGAGCCGTTGAAGCCGAGGCTGACCACGGCGCCGGTGCCCAGGCCGGCGTTCCAGGTCTGGTTGCGGGCGGTGACCTGGGCACCGCTCTGGCTGAAGACGGCGCTCCAGCCCTGGGTGACCTGCTGCCCCGCGGTGAACGACCAGGTCAGGGTCCAGCCGTTGAGCGGGTCGCCGAGGTTGGTGAGGTCGACGGCACCGGTGAACCCGCCGGGCCACTGCGACCCGACGCGGTAGGTGACCGAGCAGCCGGCGGCCGCCGAGGCCGAGGTCACGGCCGTGACGGCACCGACCGCGCCGAGGGCGCAGACGGCCAAGGCGGCGATGATGGAACGCGGACGCGCGAGGCGCATGGTGGCTCCCGAGGACAGGCGATCATGACGGAGGCGGTCGCCCGGGAGCCGCTCCGGCCTCAAGATAGCCAGTCAGATACATCGATGCAACTCGCCGCAAAGGATTGAGATCAATCGCTTGACAGGCCCGCATGGCGCATCCACGATGTGTTGGCTGGGCCGCGTGCGCATCCTTTCCGGGCAGGGATCAAGGAGGCCTATCCCGTAACCCTGTCCCGACACGTTTGGATGCCAACGATGAAACCTCGGCCCACTTGGCGCCGCTGGCTGGCCGTCTTCGCCCTCGCCGTCCTCGGCACGGCGCCGCTGGTCGTGCCGCAGCTCACCCCGGCGGCGGAGGCCGCCGCGAAGACGGTCTGGATACCTGAGCGCTGGGTCAGCACCGGCGAGGTGCCCTGGGCGCAGAACCGGACCAAGGAGTCGGCCAACTTCATCCTGCTGTGGGGTGAGAAGTCCGGCACCAACCCGCTGACGGCGCCCGGCGAGTTTCGCTTCGACCCGGACAACATCCTCAGCCAGCTGGAGAGCCTCTACTCCTACTACGTGAACACGATGCGGTTCACGCCGGAGACCGGCCTGCTGGCGCAACACAAGATTATTGTGATTGTCACCCGGACCTGGAACCGGACCGCGCTGGACGCGTGGGCGACCGGCGGCTCGACCGACGGCCGGGTCGGCGTCATCAACATCGCGCCCGGCGCGGCCCAGCCCGGCTCCTGGGGCCTGGCGCACGAGCTCGGCCACGTCTTCCAGAACTACACGTTCCTGGGACGCTCCGGCATGGGCTTCACGCACGCGTCGGCCGGCACGTTCTGGGAGGCGAGCGCCGAGTTCATGGCGATGCAGGTGTACCCGCGCACCGCCGCCGGTGACCTGACCCGCTGGCTGCGCACGGAAAACCTGTACTACTCCTCGTCCCGCCACCACTACGGCGCCTGGATGCTGCCGCAGTACATCAAGGACCGCGACGGCATCGAGATGTTCAACCGGATTTGGAACGAGGCCCGCAACACCGAGCACCCGCTCGAGGTGTACCGGCGGATCACCGGCATCAACCAGGCCGAGCTCAACCGGCGGATCGGCGAGTACGCCCAGCGCAACGTCACGTGGGACTATTCCAACCGGGCCGACTTCATGCCGTTCATCAACAGCGTGTACGGCGCCGGGTTCCTCAACGCGTACAAAGGCGTGCCGGTGGAGGCGGTCAACGCGAGCGCCCGCCACTACCGCATCTCCGACGCGATGGCGCCGTCCGACTACGGGTACAACAAGATCCAGCTGGTGCCGGACAGCGACGGCGCGCTCGTCCGCCTGCACCTGAAGGGCCACGCGGAGACCGGCGCGACCGGCTGGACGTTCGGCTTCGTGGCGACCCGCAACGGCGCCAGCCCGCGGTACGGGCCGCTGACCCAGGGCACGTCCGGGCAGATCAGCTTCCAGCTCCAGCCCGGTGAGAACCAGGTCTTCCTCGTCGTCACCGGTACGCCGGCGAGCGCGGTGCCGAAGTACGCGTTCCTCGACGGGTGGCCGAAGAACCGCCGTTACCCGTACGAGTTCCGTATCTCGGGTGCGATCCCGTCCGGCCACGAGCCCGGGTACTCCAAGCCCGCGGCGACCAACGGCGGGCGCTGGCACTCCAACGGCGGCGGCTGGGTCGGCGGCGGCGCGAACGTCGCCTCGACCGCCTACGTCGGGCCGCGCGCGGCCGTCTACAGTGGATCGGTGACGGGCAACGCCCGCATCGAGGACCTCGCCTGGGTCAACGGCGGCACGGTCACCGGCAACGCGGTCGTGAAGGGCAACGCGATCGTCCAAGGTGGAGTGACGATCGGCGGCACGGCGGTCGTCGGCGGCGACGCCGAGCCACCACACGGCCCGACCGGCGGCAGCTGCAACTCCGGCACGTACCTGATGTTCAACCCGAGCCGGGGCTGCGACGGCGGCGGCCCGGAGGCGGATGTCAACCCGGCGCACGGCACGTTCACGTCCGAGGAGCTGGCGATCACCGGCACCAACCCGACCACCGCGCCGCCCACGACCGCACCGCCCACCACCGCACCGCCCACGACGGCTCCCCCGACGACGGCTCCGCCCACCACGGCGCCGCCGACCACCGGGCCGCCGACCGGTGGGCCGGCCGCGTGCCGGGTGGCGTACACGGCGAACTCGTGGAGCAACGGCTTCACCGGCGACGTGACTATCACGAACACCGGCGGCGCCGCGATCAACGGGTGGACGCTGACGTTCTCGTTCGCGAACGGCCAGCAGGTCACCAACAGCTGGAACGCGACGGTGACGCAGAGCGGGTCGGCGGTGACCGCGCGGAACGCGGGCCACAACGGCTCGATCGCCGCGGGTGGCACCGCGTCGTTCGGCTTCCAGGGCACCCACGGCGGCACCAACCAGCCGCCGTCGGCCTGGTCGCTGAACGGCTCCGCCTGCACCACCTGACCACTCAGTCAACCGGGGCGGGCTGCCGCGCGGTCCCGCCCCGGTCACCCCCTGACGTGAACGCGCCAACCTCTCCGGGCGACCAGTGACACATAGATGAACGAACGGTGTCGCCAATCCTGCCAAAACGTGGACCATGGACTGATGGCATGGCGAACGCGGGAGTCCGGGCCCATCTCGGTCCACGGGTACGTGCGCAAGGGCTTCGAGTCCGTCCGGGACGCGTTCGTGGAAAATCTGGTCCGCCGCGGCGAGCTCGGCGCGGCGTGCTGCGTCTACCAGGACGGCGAGCCGGTGGTCGACCTGTGGGGCGGCGTGCGCGACGCGACGACCGGCGCGCCCTGGTCGCGCGACACGATGGTGCTGGTCTTCTCCACCACGAAAGGGCTGGCCGCGATGACCCTCGCTCTGGCCCACTCGCGCGGCTGGCTCGACTTCGACGAGCGGGTCAGCGCGTACTGGCCGGAGTTCGCCCAGCGCGGCAAGGACCGGGTGACCGTCCGCCAGCTGCTCGCCCACCAGGCCGGGCTCTTCGCGCTCGACCGGCCGATCGGCCGCGGCACGGTCCGCGACCTCGACCGCCTCGCCGGGGTGCTCGCCGCGCAGGCACCCGCGTGGGAGCCGGGCAGCCGGCAGGCGTACCACGCGCTCACCCTCGGCTTCTACCAGGGCGAGCTGATCCGCCGCGTCGACCCGGCCGGCCGTTCGCTGGGCCGGTTCTTCCACGAGGAGATCGCCGCGCCGCTCGGCCTCGACTTCTACCTCCGCCTGCCCGGCACCGTGCCGAACGTGCGCCTGGCCCGGATCCAGCGGCCCAACCCGCTCAAGGTGATGGTCAGCGTGTCGCCGGGCCTGCTGCTCGGCGCGCTCAACCCGCGGTCGAGCATCTTCCGCTCGGTGGTGAGCGGCCCGCCATGGCTGCCGATGCACCGGCAGCGGATCTACGCCCGCGACCTCGAGGTGCCCTCGGCGCTCGGCGTGGGCACGGCCCGCGCGATCGCCAAGGCGTACGGCGTGTTCGCCACCGGCGGCCGCGAGCTGGGGATCGCCCCGTCGACGCTGGCGGAGCTGGCCGCGCCCGCGGTGCCGCCGCGCAACGGCCTCCGCGACGCGTACCTGGACGGCGAGATCCCGCACTCGCTCGGCTTCATGAAGTCGAGCGCGGCCTGGAGCTTCGGCGGGTCGGCCGCCTACGGCACGGCGGGCATCGGCGGGTCGCTCGGCTTCGCCGACCCGGAGACCGGCATCGGGTACGCCTACGTCACCAACCGCATGGGCGCGGCCCTGACCTCGGACCCCCGCGAACGCGCCCTGCGCGCCGCCGTCCCGGTCCTGAGCGTCGCCGGCGTGCCGCGCTGAGCGCTCAGGCGGCCCAGGCGCCGACCCGGCGGCCGAGCGACGGGTAGTCGACGACAAGTCCGTCCGCGTCGACGTGCAGGGCGGCCTCGAAGTCGCCGCTCACGAAGTCGATCACCGCGCCGCCGTCCGGGGCGGGGCCGCGACTTGTGTAAGTCTGTGGCGAAAGGTGCACGGCCAGGTCGGGCACGGATATCCAGGCCATCCGAAAGTCCACAGTGACCTCTTCGCCCCGCCGCCCGGCGGCGACGAGGTCGTGGCGGAGCACCGGCATGGTGTTGGTCAGCGGGCAGAGGCCGAGGTCGCAGTCGAGCGCCCCGCGCAGCGCGGCCGGGTCGGCGACGCCGGCCGGGCCCAGGTGCCCGTCGCCCTCGCCGGCGACCGAGGCGGCCCACACCCCCTCGCGCGCCGACAGGTCGAGTGCCCGCCACCACCCGGTGCCCGCGGTGTGCACCCGGACCCGCTCGGTGACCCAGCCGGGCCCGGTGGTCAGGACGAAGTTCAACGCGTACGAGCCTGTGGTGCTGGCGCCCCGCGCGCTCAGCGAGTCGCCGGACAGGGCGACCGCCGCCGTGTCCGCCCGCTCCGGGTCCTCGCCGCGCCAGATGACGAACCGCTCCACCATGATCCCCTCCTCGTAACCGCCTATTCGATTAGACGGTTACATCCTGCGCCGCGCGGGCGTAACCGGTCAAGGGTTACGATGGTGAACATGACCGAGGCGCTGGACCAGGTGCGGGACTTCCTCAACACGTGGGAGGTCCCCAACGACACGCGGGTGCCGGTCGACCACCTGGAGGCGCTTGTGTCCACACCGGAGCGCTGGGCACGCGCCTTTCCGGACCTGCCCCGAGCCGCACGCGCCGACCTGGCCGACCTGCGGGCGCTCCGGGCCGACCTGCGCGCCGTCCTCGGCCACACCCACCCGGTCGGGCTCGGCGACCGGCTGGCCCGGCACGACCTGGTGGTCACGCTGCGGGAGCCTCCGCACGAGCCGGCGGTGCTCATCCGGCCGGCACGGCCGAGCGCGGCGGGCGACCTGCTGGCGGCGGCGGTCAACGCGGTCGCGGCCGGGCGGTGGCACCGGCTGAAGGCCTGCCCCGACTGCCAGTGGGTCTTCTACGACACCAGCCGAAACGCCAGCCGGACCTGGTGCGCGATGACCCCCGGCGGGCCGGCCGGCCGGGGCTGCGGCGGCATCGCCAAGACGCGTGCCTACCGGGCCCGCTCGCGGACCCGGTAGCAGAACCGGCTGACCGGG
This sequence comes from Phytohabitans sp. LJ34, assembly GCF_052068095.1. Taxonomy (NCBI): domain Bacteria; kingdom Bacillati; phylum Actinomycetota; class Actinomycetes; order Micromonosporales; family Micromonosporaceae; genus Phytohabitans; species Phytohabitans sp. LJ34. Next base: position 5,667 of record NZ_JBQHDG010000010.1, read on the forward strand.
TGGTGTGCGCGTTGACGTGCATCGCTACGGTGGCGGCGTGCTCGGACTAGAACCCTCCCGGCTGGGCGTCGACCTCGGCACGACGCACACCGTCGCCGCTCTCGCGGTGCATGGTGCGCGCGTGCAGCAGTTGCTCTTCGATTCCAGCCCACTTCTTTCCTCCGCGGTCTACGCCGAGGCCGGCCGGTCGCCGGTCGCCGGGCGGGACGCGGAGCGCGCGGCCCGCATCGACCCGACCCGCTTCGAGCCCAACCCGAAGCGTCGGATCGACGACGGCAGCGTGCTGCTCGGCGACCAGGAGTACAAGGTCGCCGACCTGTTGGCCGCGATCCTGCGCCGGGTGGCCGACGAGGCCGGCCGGGTCGGGGGCGGTTCGCCCGGCGCGACCGTCCTCACGTACCCGGCGAACTGGGCGACGACCCGCCGCGGGCTGCTCGCGGACGCCGCGCAACGCGCCGGCCTGCGGTCCTTGACCCTCGTGCCGGAGCCGATCGCGGCGGCGGCCTACTTCACGACGGTGCTCGGCCGCCCGGTGCCGCCCGGCGCCGGGCTGGTCGTCTACGACCTGGGCGCCGGCACGTTCGACACGAGCGTGCTGCGCCGCCGCCCCGACCAGGGCTGGGAGGTGCTGGCCAGCGAGGGCGTCGACGTCGGCGGCCTCGACCTCGACGCCGAGATCGTCGAGCTGGTGGGCGAGGCGATGTCCGCGCGCGACGCGGCGCAGTGGGCCCGCCTGCGCGACTCCGGCGAGGAGGGGGTACGCCGGATGCGGCGCGCCCTCTGGGACGACGCGCGGGCCGCCAAGGAGCAGCTGTCCCGGGCGCCGTCCGCGGCGGTGCAGGTGCCGCTGTTCGACACCCACGCGCACGTGACGCGGGAGCAGTTCGAGGCGCGGGCCCGGCCGTGGCTGGCCCGCACGGTCGAGCTGACCGCCGTCGCGCTGGGCCGCGCGGGGCTGGCGCCCGGGCAGATCGCCGGGCTGTTCCTGGTCGGCGGGTCGAGCCGGATCCCGCTGGTCGGCACGATGCTGCACCAGCGTCTCGGCGTGGCGCCGACGGTGATCGAGCAGCCCGAGCTGGTGGTGGCGCTCGGCAGCCTCGCGGCCGCGCCGGCGGGCCAGCGGGCGGCCGCGCCGATACCCGCCCCGCCGCCGTACGCCGTCCCGCCGCCGGTCGCGCCGGCATCCGGTGCCCCGGCCCCGACGCCGATGTCGCCGGCCGCGGCGGCCCCGGTGTCCGGCACACCGCTGGCCGGCACGCCGGTTTCGGGGGTGCCGGTGTCCGGCAGCCCGACGTCCGCGCCGCCCGGCGGCCCCTCGCCCACCTCCGGGCCGCCGATGCCGCTGTGGCCCGACCCGGTCGCCGCCGCGCAAGCCCCGGCCACCCCGCGCCCGCGCAAGCGCACCGGCCTGGTGCTGGCGGCCGCCGCCGCGGCCGTCCTGCTGGTGTCGGTGGGTGGGGTCACGAGCTACAACCTGCTGTCCGACGACTCAGGCCGCGACAGGTCCGCAGGAAACTCCAACGGCGGAAACCCCAGCGGCGGAAACCCCAGCATCGCCGTGGGCGGCAAGCCGCAGGAGGCCGCCGAGCCCGGCGCGGACCAGCAGACCGCGAAAATCGACAAGACCATCTGGTACGGCGGCCGCAAGGTCAGCTTCGGCGAGGCGACGTACGACTCCACAAAGGACCCGCCACTCACGGTCACGGCCGCGATGGAAAACCTGACCGACCGCTCGGTGTACGCCGGCATCGACATGGCCCTGAGCCTGGACGGGCAGAGCTACCAGGGCACCGTCGAGTCGTCGGGGCCCGTGCCGGCGAACGCGAAGAGCAACGTGGTCTTCGGCTTCGGGCTCGAGCAGGCGCCCTCGCGTCTGGCCGACAGCGTGCTGACGGTCGGCGGCGGGGGTGAGCTGAAGGCGGTGGTCCCGTTCCGCGAGGGCGGCGCGTTCGAGCCGCTGGAGCCCAAGGCGGTGGTGACCAACAAGCCCGTGAAGGCCGGCGCGCTGTCGATGACGGCCAAGACCTGCGAGGTCCGCGGGGACAACCTGAAGACCGGCTACCAGGTCAAGGAGGACCAGCGCTTCCTGGCCTGCGTCGTGGACATCAAGTACCACGGCGCCAGCGGACGCCCCGGCGGGCAGAACATCGACGACACGAACTTCCGGCTCCGGCTCCCCGACAAGTCGACCGTGGAGGCGCCGACCGACGCGCCGATCGACCTGCTCAACCCGAACGAGGTGGGCAAGGACCAGTACCTGGTGTTCACGCTGACCTGGCCGGCTCCCGGCGACTACGCGGTGCAGCTGCTCGACCTGGGCTGGCTCAACAACGACAGTCCGTCGCCGGCCAGGACCGGAAACATCGCCTTCACGATCCCGGAGTCCTGACCGGCGGCTCAGACCTCTACGCGCGGCGGGTGAACGTGGCGACCCAGTTGACCTCCCACGTTTCCCCGCCGTCCGTCGAGAACGCCTGCTCCCACCGCGGGTGCGCGGTGTCCACTGAGGACCAGCGGTAGCGCACGCGGATCGGTGTGCCCTCCCAGGTGTCGTCGCACTCGAAGACACCCACCCCGTCCTCGAACCGCCCGACGACCGGCACGTCGAGCTGGCCGCCGCTGCCCTTGGAGGCCCACCAGATCCGCCAGACCTTCTCGTCCGGGCTGTACAGCCGCAGGGTGAGCCCCTCGATGTCGCGCTCCGGCGCCCGGAGCACGTCGAAGACGCCGTTGCCGTCGAGCAGCACCTGGCAGTCGAGCGTCGCGTCGAACTCGTACCAGTCGTCGCTGCCGACGAGGACCTTGGTGAGCCGGCGCTGGCGGCTGTCCCAGCTGCCGGCGAGGAAGTCGAAATCCGTGTTCGTCATGGCGGGCACGCTAGGCCGCCCTACCTGACATCTGGTGTCAGGTAGGGCGGGCCCTTTCACGGCGGGTTCAGCCGGCGGTGCGGGGCAGCGTGGTCATGGAGCGCGTGTCCGCGAGGATGCGGGCCAGCGTGCGGCGGCCCATCCCGCTCATGGTCGGGTTGCTTTCGCGGTAGTACCAGACGGTGCCCATCGCCTGCTGGAAGGCCCACGCCTGCCCGCGCCGCCACTCCAGGTCGCCGCAGCCGAGGTCGGCGCGGAGCACCTCCCGCGGCCCGGCTTCGAGCAGGTGCCAGGCACCCACGAGGTCCAGCGCGGGGTCCGCCGGCCCGAAGCCGCCCGCGTCCAGTACGCCGGCCAGCCGGCCGCCGGCGACCAGGATGTTGCCGGGGATGAGGTCGCCGTGGTTCATCAGGTCGGGCGCGTCGCCGCGCGGGAGGGCGCGCAGGGCCGACCAGGTCCGCCGCAGCAGGGGCACGTCGAGCAGGCTCTCGCTGTGCCGGAAGCAGGTCTCCATCCACTCGTCGTGCGCGGTCAGGTCACCGCCGCGACCGCTGCCCCGAAACGTGCGCCCGCGCGTGCCGATCGCGCGGACGTCGCCGATGAACGCGGCCAGGTCGTGCGCGAACGGCACCGACTCCCCCGGGTCCTCGTCGGTCGCGACCACGCCGGGCAGCCAGGTCTGCACCGACCATGGCAGCGGATAGCCACGGCCGGGCTCACCCAGCGCGACCGGCTCCGGCGTCGGGAAACGCGTGCGGCCGGCCAGCTCCGCGGCCGCCTCCGCCTCGGCGGTCAGCCAGCGCCGGGTGGCCTCGACGTCGCCCGGCTGGAGCGGGAAACGGGCGGCCAGGTCGTCACCGATCCGGAAGATCGCGTTGACCGTGCCGGCCGACGCGACCTCCTGGACCGGCCGGCCGCGCCACCGCGGAAACTGCTCTTCGACCAGCTCACGCACGGTCTCCGGGGACACTCTCAGCTGATCGGCATGCATCCGCACACCCCAACCGTCGCCGGTCCCGGTCGCCCGCGGCAACCGACTTTCACCGGGGCCCGCACGGGCTTTTCCAGGCGACCTGCCCGCGGACACGGGCGAATCGGCCTCTGAACGGATCGTCAGAGCAGCGACGGGGCGCGCTCGGGGACCTCGATGTCGTCGGTCTCGCCGTGGGCGCACACGCACACGCCGAGCTCGGCGACGAGGTGGGCGCGGACCGGGGTGTACTCGTTCTTGTGCAGCGCCGGGAGCGGGCGGTCGCACTGGTCACAGCGACGGACGCCACTGGCGGTGCCGGCGCGGATGTCGGTCATTCGGAAAGCCTCCTCGTGGGACGGACGTGCCGCGCGCCTCAGGGGTCGGGCCTCGCGCGCAGACCATCCACGATTACCCTCTGCACGCCCATCATGCCAATCGGTGGATCACACGTGAGGCACTTCACGAACAAACGCCGAGGGTTCGCCCGATGAGCGGATTCTCACAAAAGCGCACATCGCTACGGGCTGGAGCGTTTGCGGCGTGCGGGTGGGCGGCCCCAGGCGACGGCCTCGGTGGGGCTGCCGGTGGCGACGTACGAGAGGGTGAGCGCCCACATCTGCTCCGGCGTGATGCGGGTCTGCGCCGGGTGGAAGGGCGTCGGGGTGCCGTCGAAGCCGAACATGATGTCGCGGTGCCACAGCCGCACGCCGCGGTGCACCGCGTACCCGGTCGTGGGTCGCCCGAACGGGAACGCGAAGCCGCGCTTCTGGTGCCCGACGCCGAGGTGGAGTCCCCGGGTGACGCGCAGGCCACGCGCGTCGACCCGGGCTTCCAGCGTGACGACCACCGGCTTGTGGCTTTCGTGGATCGACACCAGGAGCGGAACGACGTCCTCTGTGCGGTCGAGGTCGTAGCGGTGGCCGTCGGCCCAGGTGGCCAGGTACTGCACAGACATCTGCCGGACGCCCTTTCCGAACAGCACTCACATTTTGTCGAGCACAGTCAGTAAAGACGAGGACGCTCCGGGGTCACAACGGCCTGATACCACTCCGGCCCGGCGATACCGCCACCTCTGCCCTAAGGACTTACCAGGCCCCCGCGCGCGACCTGGTCGAGGCGGGCGCGCACCTCCTGGGCGGTCGCGTGCCCGAGCACCTCCAGCAGCCGGAGGGCGCGGCGCCAGGCATCGCGCGCCGCGGCGGCGTCACCCAGCTCGCGGTGGCAGTCGCCCAGGTGGACCAGCGCGTCGGCCTCGTTGTAGCGGTCGCCGAGGTCCTGGAACATCTCCACCGCGCGGGTGTACGCGGCCACCGCCTCGCGGCGCTCGCCCAGCCCGGCGTGGATGAAGCCGAGGCTGTCCCAGGTGCTGGCCACCGCGTTCGCGATGCCGAGCGCGCTGAGCGCGTCGAGCGCCTGCCGGCAGTGGGTCAGCGCCTCGCCGAAGTGGCCGAGCATCGCGTGGCACCAGCCGGTGTCGTTGAGCGCGCTGGCCACGCCGGCCGGGTCCTCGGCCGTCCGGTACAGCTCCAGCGCCCGCTGGCTGGACGCGAGCGCCAGGTCGTAGCGGCCCTGCTGGCCGTGCAGGTAGGCCAGGCCGCGGTGGCTGCGGCCCTGGTTGGCCCGGTCGCCGACCGCCTCGAAGAGGCCGAGCGCCGCGGTCAGGTGCTCCTCCGCCTCGTCGAGCTGGTTGAGCCGGGCGTACGCGCTGCCGAGGCTGCGGTGCGCGGCCGCCTTCACGCTGACGTCGCCGAGGCGGCGGCCGGCCGCCAGCGCGAGGGTCTGCATGGCGACCTGGTCGCGCCAGTGGCCGTGCCGCTGGAAGATGTCGGAGAGCGTGAGTGCGAGGCGGCACAGGTGGGTGTCGAGCGAGTAGCGGGCGGCCAGCTCGACCGCGGCCACCGCCGAGTGGTGCTCGACGGTCAGCCAGGTGCGGGCGGCCGCCGCGTCGTCGATGTCGGCCGGGGCCGCACCCTCCACAGTGGTCGGATCCGGCTCGAGCTCCCACTGCGGGTCGAGCAGCTGCACGGCGGCGCGGGCGGAACGCGTGTAGTGGTCGAGCATCCGGGCCACCGCGGCGCGGCGTTCCGGCTCGGGGTCGGTGTGCTGCGACCGCTCGGCGGCGTACGCGCGCAGGAGGTCGTGCAGCAGGTAGCGCCCCGGCGACGGCTCGCGGACCAGGCTGGCGTGCACGAGCTCGTCGAGGCCGGCACGCGCGTCGCGGGCCGGCACGCCGGCGAGGCTGGCGACCGTGGCCGCGGCGGCGTCCGGGCCGGGGTGCAGGGCGAGCAGCCGCAGCAGGCGCGCCGCGAACGGGCTGAGCCGCTCGTACGACCACGAGAGGATGGTCTTCAGGTCGATCGCCGGGTCGGTGTCCACAAAGGAGTCGAGCGTGCCGTGGTCGGCCGAGAGCTGTGCGGCGATCGCGGCGACCGTAGTGTGCGGGTTGAGCACGCCGCGCGCGGCGACGAGGCTCAGTGCGAGCGGCAGGCCGCCACAGAGCCGGACAACGTTGTCCACCTCGGCGTCGTCGTCCGCGCCGACCAGGTGGCCCAGGCGGCTGAGCAGGTACGCGCGGGCGTCGTCGTCGGGCAGCACGCACAGCTTCGTCGGCCGGGCCTGCTCGATCGCGACGAGGCTGGGCAGCTGCGGCCGGCTGGTGACGACCACGAGGCAGCCCGGCGAACCGGGCAGCAGTGGCCGCACCTGCTCGGCGTCGCGCGCGTTGTCGAGCAGCAGCAGCATCCGGCGGCCGGCCATCAGGCTGCGGTAGAGCGCCGCCTGCGCGTCGAGCCCGTCCGGCAGCTGCCGCGGGTCGACGCCGATCGCGTCGAAGACCGCCCGGAGCGCCTCCAAGGGGCCCATCACCACGCCGGACGGGTGGAACCCGCGCAGGTTGACGTAGATCTGCCCGTCCGGGAAACGGGCCGCGATCCGGTGTCCCCAGTGGACGGCCAGGGCGGTCTTGCCGGTGCCGGCCATGCCGTGGATCGTGGCGATCAGCATCACCGGTGGCGGCGCGCCGCCGGCCGGCAGCAGCCCGTCGAGCGCGACGAGCTCGGCCACCCGCCCGGTGAAGTCGGGCAGGTCGGCGGGGAGCTGCGCCGGCGTGGCCAGGGTGGTGCGCTGCTTCGGCTGGAGCGGTGACGCGGGGCGGGGCTGCGGCTCGGGCGGGTCGGCGCGGAGGATCCGCAGGTGCAGGTCCTGGAGCTCCGGGCCCGGGTCGACGCCGAGCTCCGCGGCGAGCGCGTCGCGGGCGTCCTGGTAGACGGCGAGCGCCTCGGCCTGCTGGCCGGAGCGCCACAGGGCGAGCATCAGCAGGCGGCGGAAGCGCTCGTCGAGCGGGTGCTCGGCCACCAGCGAGGCGAGCTGGTCGCCGGCCGACACGTATGCCCCGAGGTCGATCTCGGCGGCGAGCAGGGACTCCAGCGCGTTGAGCCGGAGCTTGGCCAGGTGGGCCCGGTAGCGCTCCATCGGCTGGCCGGGCAGACCGGCCAGCGGCTCACCCGCCCACAGCGCCAGCCCGCGACGCAGCAGGTCGGCCGCGCCCGCCGTGTCGGACCGCCGCCGGGCCAGCTCGGCCTCGCCGACCAGCTGCCGGAACGTGGCCAGGTCGAGCTCGTCCGGCCGGACGTCGACGAGGTATCCCGCGCCGGCCGACCTGATCACCGGCGCGGCCGCGCCGTCGGGCGTGAGCACGCGGCGCAACCGGTACACGTACGTCCGGATGGTGGCCTCCGCCGACCGGGGCGCGTCGTCGTCCCACAGGGTCTCCATCAGCTGCTGGATCGAGACCGGCACGCCGGCCTGGAGCAGCATGGCGGCGAGCACGGTCCGCTGCTGCGGCGAGCCGAGCTCCAGCTCCGTCGGTCCACGCCGGGCCCCCACCGGCCCGAGCAGGGTGAACCACAAACGGTCATCCACGCATTCCCCCCGAATGCATCCTGCCGTTGATCTCCGGGTGGGAACGACGCCCCCCGCGCGTCCAGTGCCCGGAGGCACGCCATGCTACCGGGCCACGCGCCTCCCGTGGGTACCCCGCTGCCCTCGCGACCGTCGATGGCTGCCCCGGCGCACACTGTGGACGGTCAGAGCGCTCCCGTCCGGATCGCGTACGCGACCGCGTGGGTGCGGTTGCGCAGGCCGAAACGGTTCATCACGCCGTAGATGATGTTCTTGACGGTGCGCTGCGAGTAGTTGAGCTTCAGCGCCACCTCGCCGGTGTCCAGGCCGTCCGCGAGCAGGCGCAGCACCTCCAGCTCACGCTCGGTGAACCCGCTGACGGTCAGGCCGCGCGGGCCGAGCACGTCCCGCTGTACCGTGCGCAGCTGCTCCAGGAGGCGGCGGGTGACCGCCGCGGGCAGCTCGGCCCGGCCGGACGCCGCGGCCACGACGGCGCGCGCGATCTGGTCGAAGCCGGCCTCCCGGCGCGGCAGCAGGGCGGCGAGCCCGAGCTCGACCGCGCGCAGCAGGTGGTGCTCGCGGATCTCCTGGGCGACCAGCACGACCGCGGGGTCGCGGTGCCGGGCGGCCCGGCCGAAGCGCTCGATCCCCCCGAGCACCTCCTCCGTGACCTGGTCCACGACGGCGAGCAGCACCCGCGCCGAGCGCTGGCGCTCGCCGAGGTACACCTCGACGGCGGCCTGGGTGGCCAGGCCGGCGACGACCCCGTCCCGGGTGAGCTGGTCGCCGGCGAGCACCGCGACCCCGACGACATCCACCGATCCATCAAGCACGCGGCGCGTCGACAGCCGATCGCCACCCGATAGACGAGGCCGGGTGTTCAGCGCCGGGCGCACACCGGCTCGCGGGTGAGGTCGTGCACCGCGAGGGCGGCGCGTACTCCCGACTCGATCGCGCCCTCGACGGACGACCGCTTGAGCGAGGTGTGCTCGCCGGCGAAGTGCAGCGGCCCGACCGGCGCCGCGCCGGCGAGGTGGTGCGCGGTCAGCTGGCCGGGCGCGAGCACCGCCTCGCCGGTGGCCCAGCCGCCGGTGGCGCCGTGGCCGGTGTAGAAGGCCTCGATCCGGTTGCCGTACACCTCCTGGAGGCCGCGCAACGCCCGCGCGTACCGGTCGTCGGGCTCCATCGCGTCCCACCGCACCGCGCCGCCGCCCCGCGCGTGGCTGGCCAGCACGACGCCGCCGTCGGTGCCCGGCACCGGCCCGCCGGGAAACGACGCGAGCCGGTTGGTGGCGCCCGACCTCGCCACCCGCCCGCCGCGCGCCGCCGCGTACCGGTCGTAGAGGCCCGGCGCGAGCGCGTCGAGCTCGCGCCGCCACTCGTCCTCGGTGAACTCCCACCACCGCCGGTCGAACTCCAGCCGCACCGTGGTCACCGGCTCGTACCGTAGCGCCATGACCGCGCGCCGCTTGGCGGCCGGTAGGGACGGCTCGATCCGCACCTGGCGCAGCGCCGCGAAAGGCAGCGTCACGACCGCGGCGTCGGCCGGGAACCCCTCCCGCCGGCCCCGGCTGGACAGCGTCTCCACCCACACGCGCGGGCCCTCCGTGGCCACGTGGGTGTACGGCGCGGCGGGACGGGCCGGGTCGTAGTACTCGATCCGGGTCACCCGCCGGTCGAGGCTGACCATGTCGTCGAGCACCGGGCCGAACGCGTACGGCAGCCGCCAGCTCCCGCCCTCGATCTCCCAGCGGGCCGCGCGCCGGCCGGCGTGCAGGTGGTGCAGATAGAAGTCCACAAAGGACATCGACATCCGGTACCCGACGTGCTCCAGCCGCCCGATCGCGGATACCGCCGTGGTGTCGAGGCCGGCCCACTCGGTGAGGAACCGTCCCAGCGACAGGCGGTCGAGGTCGTGCACGAGCCGCGCCCACCCGACCACGCGGCCGTCCGGGCTGTCCGCCGTGTGGTAGTCCGCCACGGCGTCCAGTACCTCGTCGAGCAGGTCGACCGCGGTGTAGCCGGCGGGCACGACCGCGGGCGCGGCCGGGCGGCGGCGCAGCCCGAGACCGTCCACGAGGGACAGGGCCAGCGTGTGGGTGTCCGGGATGGACACTCCGCCCGGTTCCGCGTACGGCAGCGGGTCCGTCGCCGCCAGGCGTCCACCGATGCGGGCCGGGTCGGCCTCCAGGATGTGCACGTCGTGGCCGGCCCGCCGCAACGCGGAGGCCGCGCAGAGCCCGGCGATGCCGGCGCCGAGCACCAGCACCCGCAGCGGGCGCTCAGACGGTGACGGACCGTCACCGAGAAGCGCCTCCCGGTGCCGGCGGCGCCGCTCCGCGCCGTCCGGTCCCATGGCGGCCAGCTCATCGCCCAACCGCAGGCAGTCCTGCCATTTGTCCTCGGCGTGGCCGTCCCCACGGCGCACACCGTCCCCCCACGAACGCATTTCCGACGCCTCCCCCTGGCCGTCCCCTGTGGACGACCGTCACCCAGCGTGTGCGGGAGGCATAAACACCGGATAGACGTCCGCTAGCCGACCCGGGTCGGGCGGTGCGGCGGGCGGCCTCGGTCGTCAGTGCAGGTCGAAGGTGTCCGGGTGCGGGCCGACCCGCCCGGCCTCGCCCTGGCTCAGGCCGTCGATCGCGGCGACCTCGTCGGCGGAGAGCGCGAAGTCGAACAGGGCGAGGTTTTCCGCCATCCGCTCGCGGTGCGTCGACTTGGGGAAGACGATGTCGCCGCGCTGGATGTGCCAGCGCAGGATGACCTGCGAGTTGGCCCGGCTCCGCGCTTCGGCGATCTTGGTGATCACCGGGTCGTCGAGGACCGCGCCCTGCCCCAGCGGGCCCCACGCCTCCACGGCGATGCCGTGCGCGTGCGACGCGGCGCGCGCGGTGTCGTTGGGGAAGTACGGGTGTGCCTCGATCTGGTTGACCGCCGGGACCACGCCGGTCTCGCCGACGACGCGGTCGAGGTGCGCCGGCTCGAAGTTCGACACGCCGACCGACGTCAGCCGCCCGCCCTCGACGAGCTCCGCCATCGCCTTCCAGGTCGAGACGTAGTCGCCGTCGTACAGCATCGGCACCGGCCAGTGGATCAGGAAGAGGTCGAGGCGCTCGACGCCGAGCTTGCGCAGGGTCTCGTCGAACGAGCGGCGCACGTCGTCCGGGCGGTGGTTGCCGTTGTCGAGCTTGCTGGTGACGTACACCTCGTCGCGGGGGATCCCGGACTCGGCGATGGCCCGCCCGACGCCCTCCTCGTTGGCGTAGCCCTGTGCGGTGTCGATGTGCCGGTAGCCGAGCCGGAGCGCCTCCCCGACCGTCTGCGCGGTCTGCTCCGGCGGGACGAGGAACGTGCCGAACCCGAGCTGTGGGATGGCCGTACCGTCGTTGAGCTGGACGTTCGGAATCATGGCACCACCCTAGTGCGGTCCGGCCGCGGCAGCCGGTCGATCGGCGGCCGCCCGGGGTGACCGGGGCTGGCAGCGAGACGGCAGCGATCCCGCGGCGCACGGCAGCGGCACCGCAGGCCGGTCTGCTCGGATGGATCGGCAGATGTCCGGCCACGGGGGCTCGGACGGAAAGGATCGATGTGCGAGCACGTATTGCCACGCTCGGGGTGCTGCTGGTCGCGGCGGTGCTGGCGCCGGCCCCGCCCGCGAGCGCGGCGCCGTCCAGCCCGCAGGCGACGGTGGTGTGCGACACCGCCACCAACACGATCACAGCGCGGATCTCCGGCGGCGGGTTCACCGGCGGCAGCCTCCCGGTCACCGTCCACTTCGACGTGATCGCCGGCAGCTACGTCACCGCGACGGCGCAGGGCACGATCCCCCAGGTCGGCACGCGGGTCACCAAGCAGGCGGCGACGTCCGACAACACCATCGACGTCGTCGGCTACCAGCGGGCCTGGCCCTCGGCCGGCTACCGGTTCTACACCGAGACGGTCCGGGTGACGGTCGTCAACGACAACACCGGCGGGACCATCGCGCAGCGCGACGGGTACTGCGCGTACGACACCCGCACGACCTACACGTTCACCTGCGACCAGGCCACCCGCACCATCCGCCTGGACGTCGCCGGACGCGGATACCCGCCCAACCTGGCGATCCGCGTCGTGTACACGCACCGGTACGTGTACCAGATCCGCCCCGATGAGCCCGGCTTCGGCACGATCTTCCCGGACCGCTACCAGCCCGTGCGGGTGGGCCCCGACGGCACCTGGACCCAGGTCGGCTTCGAGGGCGTGGCCGGCGAGACCCCGCCGGTGTACCTGTACCACCACTTCACGATCCGGGTGGAGGAGGTGCGCAACGGCTGGCCCCTGGTCGTCGGCCGCGGCGAGGCCACCTGCCTGTACAGCGACAACCGCCGCTGAGCGCCGGCGACCAGACGATCAGGATTCGAGAAGCGAAGGCGCACCCGCCGCGAATAGCGTGACTGGCGTCCACCGGAGAAGGAGAAGGATCGTGGCGGTGAAGGCCAGCGTCATCATGCTCGGCGTCAAGGACGTGGAGCGGGCCAAGAAGTTCTACGTCGAGGGCCTGGGTTGCGAGGTCGTGCAGGACTATCCCGGCTTTGTCCGGTGCCGCATGGGCGACGGGTCCTCGGACTTGGCGCTCTACGAGTGGGAGGCGGTGGCGCGGGAGGCCGGCGTCCCCGCGGAGGGATCCGGGTTTCGCGGGGTCTCGTTCCACTTCCTCACCGAGGCCCGGGACGAGGTCGACGAGACCTTGCGGGCCGCGGAGGCCGCCGGCGGCGCCGTCGTCCGGGCGGCGGCCGCCGAGCAGTGGGGCGGGTACGTCGGCTACTTCAGCGACCCGGACGGCTACCTGTGGAAGGTGGCCACCGCCACCTGACGTCAGGACCCGGCGGTGAGGTCGTCCGACCGTCCGGCCTCGATGCGCGACCACTGGGCGATGGGGCGCCCGTCGACCCGCGTATGGGTGCCCCAGTCCTGTGGCCAGCCGGGCGGCGAGTCCTCCCACGGCTCCTGGCGTCCGTACGCGGTGAGGTCCATGAGCGCGTAGTTGTAGTCCATCGCCTCCGCGCCGCGGCCGGTCGTCCAGTACGTCTCGAAGACGCGGTCGCCGTCGCGCAGGTAGCACACGAGATGGAACAGGCCGATCTGGCGCCCGACCAGGAGCGTGTCGACGGACTCCTCCGCCGAGTACCACGGCATGCGCCAGCCCATGAAGTCGCGGTAGCGGGCGCTTTCGGCGTACGGGCCCTGGCAGAGGACCGCGAACGTGATGTCACGGGAGTGCAGGTAGGACAGCTCACCGACCTGGCCGGCGACCCAGGTGCAGCCCTCGCACTGCTCGGCGGCGGGGTGCCCGTGGTGCCACATGAAGTAGTAGGCGACGAGCTGGCGGCGCCCTTCGAACGCGTCGATCAGGGTGAGCGGTCCCCGCGGCCCGGTCAGCGCGGTGCCCGGGTCCACCTCGACCATCGGTAGGCGCCGCCGGGCCGCGGCGATCGCGTCGCCTTCGCGGGTATGCGCCTTCTCGCGGACCCGCAGCGCGTCCAGCGCGGCTTGGAAGGCCGCGCGGTCGACGACCGCGGGCTGTGATCGATCCTGCATGACCGCGTCCTCCTTAAATAGCAACCACTTGGTTGCCACTCAATCTATAGCAATCAGCTGGTTGCGTCAACCGGTCGTACGCGCGCTGACGTAGGGCAAGACGGTGCCGTCGACGTACGTGCCGGCGCCGGCCGCCGCCGATACTTCGCGACATGTCGATCCGTGCCCTCGCCCGGTCCCTGACCGCGGCCGCCGCGCTCGCGGCCACGTCCCTCGTCGCCTCCCCGGCGCCGGCCGGCCCGCACCCGCCCGAACCAGGGGTGGTCCGGGTCGACTCGGGGTGGCTGCGCGGAAGCGTCGCCGTCGACCACGTGACGTACTCGGCCATCCCGTACGCCGCGCCTCCGGTCGGCCAGCGCCGGTGGCGACCGCCCGCCCGGCCGCGGCCCTGGTCCGGGGTCCGCGACGCCACGGCGCCGGGCCCGGTCTGCCCGCAGCGGAGCGTGGCCGGGCTCGTGGGCGCGGAGGACTGCCTGCACCTCGACGTCACCGTGCCGCGGGACGTCCGGCCCGGCGAGCGGCTGCCGGTGCTGGTGTGGCTGCACGGCGGCGGCTTCGTCTCCGGCGCGGCCCAGGAGTACGGCGGCGCGCGGCTGGCCACCGCCGGCCGGCTGATGGTCGTCGCGGTGAACTACCGCCTCGGCGCGCTCGGCTTCATGTCCACGCCGGCGCTCGACGGAGGCGGCGGAAACTACGGGCTGATGGACCAGGCGGCGGCGCTGGGCTGGGTGCGCCGCAACGCGGCGAGGTTCGGCGGGGATCCGGGCAACGTGACGCTGGCCGGCCAGTCCGCCGGCGCCCGCGCGGTGTGCGCCCAGCTCGCCTCGCCGCTCGCCCGCGGCCTGTTCCACCGGGCGATCGTCCAGAGCGGCGCCTGCGACAACCCGGTGCCGACGCCGGCCGCCGCCCAGGCGGTCGGTGCCCGCGCCGTCGCGGAGGTCGGCTGCGCCGCGGCCGCCGACGTCGCCGCCTGCCTGCGCGGGCGCACGCCGGGCGAGCTGCTGGCGACGTTGCGCGGCGTGGGGACGGCGGTGAACGCCCGCGCCGCGGACAAACCCTGGGGCCCGGTCGCCGGCACGGCGGTGCTGCCGCGGCAGCCGGGCGACGCGTTGCGGGACGGGACCGCCGCGCGGGTCCCCCTGCTGGTCGGTGGCACCCACGACGAGATGCGGGCGTTCGCCTCCGGTGCGGCCGCGCTGACCGCGCCGGAGTATGACGCGATGATCACGGCGACGTTCGGCGACCGGGCCGGGACCGTGCTCGCGGCGTACCCGGTGACCGGCTACGCCAGCCCGGCGCTCGCGCTGGCGACGGTGCTCGGCGACTGGGGCGGCTTCGTCGGCGCCTGCCCCGTGCTGCGCACCGCCGAGGCCGCCGCCGCCCGCCAGCCGGTCTACGCGTACGAGTTCGGCGAGGACAGCGGCCAGGTCACCGCCGACGGGTTCCCGATGGGCTCCTACCACGGGCTGGACCTGCCGTACACCTGGACGGTGAACGCCGCCTGGAACCAGTACCCGCCGCTCACGACCGGGCAGCGGCGGCTGTCGGAGACGATCATCGGCTACTGGTCGGCGTTCGCGCGCACCGGCGACCCGAACGGTCCCGGCCGGCCGCGGTGGCCCGACTTCCGCTCCGGCGGCACGGTGATCGGCCTGTCGACCGCCGGTGTCGCCCCGGTGCCGTACGCCGCCGACCACCACTGCGACCTCTGGGCAGCGCTCCCCCGGTGACCGGGGTCAGGCGAGCGGCTCGCCCGGCCGCCGCAGCGGCGTGCGCATCCGCACGGCGGTGCCGGACGGGCCGCTCTCGATCCGCATGCCGCCGGTCATCCGCTGGGCGATCCACAGGCCCATCCCGCCGTTGGGGGACGGCGCCGGGCGCTCGCGCGGCGCCAGGTA
Source organism: Phytohabitans sp. LJ34 (assembly GCF_052068095.1). NCBI lineage: Bacteria > Bacillati > Actinomycetota > Actinomycetes > Micromonosporales > Micromonosporaceae > Phytohabitans > Phytohabitans sp. LJ34. Next base: position 20,885 of record NZ_JBQHDG010000010.1, read on the forward strand.
GGGGCCGACGGCGAAGCCCTGGCCCTTGTCGCGCACCTCGCACCACAGGTCGCCGTCGCGCCAGACGAGCAGCTCGCCGGCGCCGCCGCCGTGGCGGATCGCGTTGGCCATCAGCTCGTTGACCGCGATCACCCAGTCGTACGCCTCGTCGGGGGTGAGGCCGCATTCGCGGGCCACCTCTTCGAGCCGACGGCGGACGGCGGGCAGCTCACCCTCGGCGAACGTGGTCTCCAGCAGGGAGTCGGCGGGACGGGGCAACCGGTCGTCCGGATGCCGCCCGACCACCATGCTCTCTCCCATCCCCCGCGCCAACCGCGTGCAACGGGAAATGTACCCGGCTGGGACACGGCAAACCCGCAACGTGGCGGTCAGGTGTCGCGGCGCGGCGTCACGCCCGCGTCGTACGCGTGGATGATGGCGGCGGCCCGGTCGCGGACGCCGAGCTTGAGGAAGATGGCCGAGACGTGGCCCTTGACTGTGCGCTCACTCAGGTGGAGGGCGCCGGCTATCTCGGCGTTGTTGGCGCCGGACGCGATGAGGCCGAGCACGTCACGCTCACGCTCGGTGAGCGCGTCGAGCGACGCGAGTGGCCGCGTCGCGCGGCGGCGCACCGCGTCGAGGACGCGGCCGGCCACCCGCGGGTCGAGCCAGGAGCCGCCGCGTGCGGTGACCCGGATGGCGCCGACCAGGTCCGCGGCGGGTGCGTCCTTGAGCACGAACCCGGCCGCGCCAGCCTCGATCGCGCCCCAGAGCACCTCGTCGTCCTCGAACGTGGTGAGCGCCAGCACCCGCGGCGGCTCCGGGTCGGCGAGCAGCTGCCGGGTCGCCTCCACGCCGTCGAGGACGGGCATGCGGATGTCCATGAGGACGACGTCCGGGCGGTGCGCGCGGGCGGCCGCGAGGCCGGCCCGCCCGTCGGACGCCTCGCCGGCGATGGCGAGGTCGTCGTGCGGCGACAGGATCAGGCGCAGACCGGCCCGCACCAGTTCCTGGTCGTCGACGAGCACGACCCGGATCATCCGTCCACCGCCACGGTCTTCAGCGGGAGTACCGCCTCGACCACCCAGCCGTCACCGTCCGGGCCGGCCGACACGGTGCCGCCGAGCCCGGTGACCCGCTGGCGCATCCCGGCGAGGCCGGTGCCGCCGCCCGCGCCGGGGCGTCCGGGTCGGCGGGCGGGGCCGTTGCGCACCGCGACGACGAGCCGGTCCGCCTCCCGGCCCAGGCTCACCACCGTCTCCGCGCCCGGTGCGTGATGCTCCACATTGGATATCGCCTCCTGGACGACACGGTACGCGGCGAGCCCGGTATAGCTGTCCACGGTGGACAGGTCGGCGGGCAGCTCGGCGCGCACCGCCATGCCGGAGGCCGCGGCGGTCTCCAGCAGCCGGGCGATGTCCGGCGCCCCCGGTGGCGGCGGCTGCGCGGCGGGCCGGTCGCCGCCCGGGTCGCGGAGCAGCCCCACGATGCCGCGCACCGACTCCAGGCTCTCCCGCCCCACCCGCTCGGCCCGCTCCAGGGCCTCGGCGGCGGCCGCCGGGTCGCGGTCGAGGACCTGGCGCGCGCCGACCAGGTTGAGGAGCACGACGCTGAGCCCGTGCCCGATCGCGTCGTGCACGTCGAGCGCGATCCGTCGCCGCTCGGCCGCGGCCGCGGCGGCGTCGAGCCGGCCCTGCGCCTCGGTGAGCGCGGCGACGAGCTGGCGCTCGCGGCGCAGGATCCGCCCGATCAGCCAGGAGAAGCAGGCACCGGTGCCGAAGAAGATGGCCGCGGGGTAGTCCTCGCGCCACTCGCCGTACCGCCACACGTGCGCCATCGGGATCAGCACCGCCGCCGCGAACCCGGTCCCCTCCGCCGCGGGTGACTCCCCCGTCGCGGCGAGCCAGGCCACCGCCAGCAACGCCAGGAAGATGGCGCCCGGCGCCGGGTAGGCGACGCTGACGAACCCGGCGGTGCCGATGCCGGCCACCACCATCACCCACGGCCCGACCCGGACCTGGCCGGCCAGCAGCGCCCACGGGACGAGCGCGGCGACGAGCGCCGCCACCAGGCCGGCCGAGACGCCGGCGGTGGCGAAGACCAGCAGCGCCGCGGCGAGCGCCGCGAGCGGGAAGGCCAGGCCCGTGGTGAACGCGCCACCCCACGCCCGCAGCCCTCGACCGTCCACGACCGCAGGGTACCGCCGGGCGGATGCCGCCCGCCCCGTACCGTGGTACGTCCCGGACCGGACCGGGGTACGCCGTACGACCGGCCGCGGTCCGATGTGGCGGGTGGGGTCCGGGCCGCAGATTCAAGGCATGTTCGCGAGAATCGGTCACCTCACCGTCCGGCGGCGCCGCCTCGTGCTGGCGCTGACCGTCCTCTTCGTACTCGGCGCGGGCGCCGCGGGCTCCGCCCTCTTCGGCAGGTTGGGCGACGGCGGGCTCACCGACCCGGGCGCCGAGTCGTCCCGCGCGGCCGCGTTCGTCGCCGCGGCGGGCGTGCCGGCGCCCGAGCTGGTGCTGCTCGTCGAGGCCGGCGCCGGGGTCGACGACCCGGGCGTGGCCGCCGCCGGCCGCGCGCTCACCGCCGCGATCCAGGCCGAGCCCGGCGTCACGACCGCCCTGTCGTACTGGTCGGCGGGGGGCGGGCCGGCGCTGCGGTCGACCGACGGCCGCTCCGCCCTCGTGGTGGTCGACCTGCCGGAGGAGGCGGCCGAGCGGGTCGCCGACACCTACGCGGGCCGGCACGGGCCGCTCACCGTGCGGGTGGGCGGGGCGTACGCGATCGACACCGCGATCGGCGAGCAGCTCGAACGCGACCTGATCCGCGCCGAGGCCATCGCGGTGCCGGCCACGCTGCTCCTGCTGCTGCTCGTCTTCCGCGGCCTTGTCGCGGCGGCGCTGCCCTTGGCGGTGGCGGCGGTCGCGGTCGCCGGCGCGCTGCTCGCCCTCGCCGGAGTCGCCCGGCTCACCGACGTCTCGGTGTACTCGATCAACCTGATGACCGGTCTCGGCTTCGGCCTCGCGATCGACTACTCCCTGTTCATCCTGACCCGCTTCCGGGAGGAGCTGGCGGCCGGCCGGGAGACCGGCGAGGCGGTGGTGCGGACCGTGGCGACGGCCGGGCGTTCGGTGGCGTTCTCCGCGCTGACCGTGGCCGTCTCGCTCTCCGCGCTGCTGGTGTTCCCGCTGTCGTTCCTGCGGTCGTTCGCCTACGCCGGCGCGGCGGTCGTGCTGGCCGCGGCGGCCGCCTCGCTGCTCACGCTGCCCGCGCTGCTGGCGGTCCTCGGCCCGCGCGTGGGCCGCGCGCGCCGCACCGGAAACCTGTGGGGCCGCCTCGCCCGCGCGGTGATGCGCCGGCCGGTGCCGGTCGCGGTCGGCACGATCGCGGTGCTGCTCGCGCTGGCCAGCCCGTTCCTCCGGGTCGACCCGGGGCTGCCGTCGTACCGGTCGCTGCCGGCCTCCAGCGAGGCGCGCCAGGTGGCCGAGTTGCTGGACGGCCGGTTCGCCGGCGACCGGACCGGCGAGTTCGCGATCGTGCTCCCGGGCGTGCGCGACGGCGCGGCGGTGGCGGCGTTCGCGGAACGGGTGCGCGGGGTCGGCGGCGTCGCCGAGGTCACCGTGCGCGCGGCGGCGGCCGGCGCGTGGCTGAGCGTCGTGCCCTCGGTGGTGCCGCGCTCGCCGGACGGGGAACGGCTGGTCCGGGACATCCGGGCGCTCGGCGCGCCGTTCGGGTACGCGGTCGGCGGCGACGCGGCCGCGCTCGTCGACGCCAAGGCGGCCATCGCGGGCCGGCTGCCGCTCGCGCTCTCGGTCATCGCGCTCACCACGGCGGTGCTGCTGTTCGCCGCGTTCGGCAGCGTGCTCGTGCCGGTCAAGGCGATCCTGCTCAACCTGCTGTCGCTCACCGCCACGTTCGGCGCGATGGTGTGGATCTTCCAGGAGGGGCACCTGTCCGGGTTGCTCGGCTTCACGGCCACCGGGCAGCTGGACGTGACGATGCCGATCCTCATGTTCTGCGTGGCGTTCGGGCTGTCGATGGACTACGAGGTCTTCCTGCTCTCCCGGATCAAGGAGGAGTACGACCGCACCGGCGACAACACGCACGCGGTCGCGACCGGGCTCGCCCGTACCGGCGGGCTCGTCACGGCCGCCGCGCTGCTCCTGGCGATCTCGTTCGCGGCGTTCGGTGCCAGCGGGATGAGCTTCCTCAAGCTGATGGGGATCGGCCTCGCCCTCGCCGTGCTGATGGACGCGACGGTGATCCGCGGGCTGCTCGTGCCGGCGTTCATGCGGCTGGCCGGTGACGCGAACTGGTGGGCGCCGGGAGGGCTCAGGGCCCTCCCGGCGCGGATGGGGCTAAGGGCTGGTGCAGGTGAATGACGCGGGTACCGCGTTCGCGCCGGTCCAGCTGGCCAGGAAGCCGAACGTCGTGCTGCCGTTCGCGGGCAGGTTGCCGTTGTACGCGACGTTCCGGACGGTCACGTTGGCGCCGCTGGTGGTGGCCGTGCCGTTCCAGGCCTGGTTGACCCGCTGGCCGTTGGCGAACGACCAGCCGACCGTCCAGCCGGTGATCGCCCGGGTGGCGCGGACGGTGACCTCACCCTGGAAGCCGCCCGGCCACTGGCTGACGATCCGGTACGTGACGCCGCACGCGCCCGGCGGCACCGTCGTGGGCGGCGCGCTCGTGGGCGGCGTCGTCGGGGGCGTGGTGGGTGGCGTGGTCGGCGGGGTCGTCGGCGTGCCGGGCAGCCCGAACGAGTAGAACGTCGTGCTCGTCGTGCCGCCCCGCGAGTAGCCGTTGCCCCAGTACAACCGGCCGCCGACGATCGCCGGGCCGGCGTTGGACGAGCCGGCGCCCTGGAACCGCCACAGCACCTGGCCGGTGTCCGCGTTCAGCGCGTACATCCAGTTGTTCATCGAGCCGACGTAGACGACGCCGTTGGCGTACGTGACCGGGCCGATCGCGCGCCCGCCGTTGGGTTCCGGGATCTGCCAGAGGATGCGCCCGGTCGCCGCGTCCAGCGCGCCGAACGAGCTGTAGTTGATCGTCTGGCCGTCCGGCAGCGTGTGCTGCGCCCCGCCCATGTTGCTGGAGGTGAAGAAGATCCGCCGCCCGTCGTTGGCGGTGCCCCACTCGATGCCGCCCTGGGTCGAGCCGGGCCCGATCGAGGCGCTCCAGATGATCGCGCCGGTGGCCGCGTCGAGCATCCAGACCTCGCCGCTCTTCTGCCCCGCCATCACCGCGCGGCGGGTGGTGCCGTTCGGGGCGGGCAGATCGAACAGGTGGGTGCCGTCGCCGGTGTCGTGGTCCGGGCCGGGGTTCGGGCAGTTGTTCGGCGGGAAGCCGGGCAGGCAGCCGAAGTTCCACTCGTCGAAGCGGGCCGGCCCGGTGTTCCACTTGATGGCGCCGGTGGTCGCGTCGAGCGCGACGATCGAGTCCATGGCGTTCCACGACGGCAGGCACTGCTGCGGCGTGCCGCCGTTGGCCTGGCACTGCGCGGCGCTCTGCGGCACCGAGTAGTTCTGCCCGGTACCCACGAAGATCGTGTTGCTGGCCGGGTCGATCGTCGGCGTGCTGCCCCACACCGAGGCGCCGCTGAAGATGTCCGCGCCCGGCCCCTGGTCCGGCAGCATGTACGACTTCCACCGCCGCTCGCCGGTGCTCGCGTCGAACGCCACGAGGCTGCCCCGGAACGTGCAGCAGTCGTAGCCGGCCTCGCCCGCGTGGGTGAACTCCAGGGAGGAGACGCCCTGGTACAGCACGCCGTCGTAGTAGAGGGCACCGCCGGTGAGCACCGCGTCGGGGTGCGGGTCGGTCGCCACGTTCCAGCGGAGGTCGCCGTTGGCCGTGTCGACGGCCAGCAGCCGCGCGCCGGTCTGGGTGCCGATGTAGACGGTGTTCCCGACGACCACGGGGTGGGTGCGGGAGACGATCGTGTCGGTGGAGCCCACGTACGACCCGACCGAGCGGGACCAGATCACCGCGCCGGTGTTCGCGTCGACCTTGTGGAACCAGCCGCCCCAGTCCGGGATGTAGACCGCGCCGTCGACCACCGCGGGCGTCGCCGAGACCGGCCCGCGCGTGGTGTACGTCCAGGCCTGCCGCAGACCGCCCACCGTCGACGGGCTCAGGATGGTCTCCGTCGGGTTCGAGCGGGTGTTGCTGATGTCGTGCCCGCCCATCGCCCACTGTGGATCGTCCGCCGCGTCCGCGGGTGTGGCGACCACCACCGCGAGAGCCACCGCCGCGGACACCACGGCCACCGCGGACGCGGCCACCGCCCTACCGATAACAGATCTCACACCGCCCCCTAATCCTGATCGAATCGATGGAGGTAAATATACATGAGTGTCGAAAAGCTTCCGGAAATCGACCGTCGCTTCGGTCCGATGCCCGACATTCCCGCGACTTCACCGCCGCCGGGGCGCACCATCGGGCCGACACCAAGATTTTTTCACCTGGAGTGCATATGAACGGTGGCCTCGTACTGGGCGTCGCGGGTGGACTCGTCTGCCTGCTGGGCGTGGTCGTCATCGGTTGGGCGCTGGCCGCGTACAACCGGCTGATCCGGCAGCGCAACCAGGTACAGGCGTCGTGGGCGCAGATCGACGTGCAGCTCAAGCGCCGCTACGACCTGGTACCCAACCTTGTCGAGACGGTGAAGGGTTACGCCGCGCACGAGCGGAGCACGCTCGACGCGGTGGTCGCGGCCCGCAACAACGCGGTCGCGGTGGCGGCGCACGACCCGGGCGTGGGCGGACGGGCGGCGGCGGAGAACATGCTGACCCAGACCCTCGGCCGGCTGTTCGCGCTCGCCGAGGCCTACCCGGACCTCAAGGCCAACCAGAACTTCGCCGCGCTGCAAGGCGAGCTGGCCAACACCGAGGACAAGATCGCGTACGCGCGGCAGTTCTTCAACAGCGCCGTGCAGACCTACAACACGAGCGTGCAGTCGGTGCCGACCAACATCGTCGCCGGCGTCGGGGGCTTCCGCGTGTGGGAGTACTTCGAGGCCGAGGGCGGCGAGCGCGGCCCGGTCCAGGTCCGCTTCTAGGCCGCCGATGGACGACCGAGCGGCACTGGACCTGGTGGTCGGCGGCGTCGCCGTCGTCGGGTGGTTCACCGCGTACGGGCTGGCCCGGCTCTTCACCCGGCCGGCCAGCCCGCCGCCCGAGCCGGCCACGCCGGACCTCGGCCCCGAGCCTCCCGCCGTGGTGAGCCTGCTGGTCAACCGGTGGGCGGTCACCGAGGACGCGGCCGAGTCGACGCTGCTCGACCTGGCCGCGCGGCGCTTCGTCGAGCTGCGCCAGCCGGGCGGCGACCCGATGCAGACCACCGCGCACCTGCCCGCCACGGTGCCGGACGAGAGCGGGTTGCGGCCGTACGAGCGGCGCGTGCTCAGCCGAGTCCGCGGCCTCGCGGTGGGCGGCGTCGTGCCGCTGACCGCGCTCACCTTCCGCGACGAGTCACAGGCCAAGACGTGGAACAAGCGGCTGCGCGCCGAGGTCGTCGCCGACGCCCGCGCGGCCGGCCTGTCCCAGCGCCGCTTCGGGTCCGGCCTGGTCGCCGCGCTGATGGGCCTCGCCGTGCTGGCCGCGATCGTCACCGGCGCCGCGTCGTTCCACTATGGAGTGTGGAGCGGCTCCGAGGACAACGGCGGGTTCGCGACCGGGTTCGTCACGTTCCTCGTGCTCGCCGGCATCGTCACCATCTCACCCGGCGAGCGGGACACCCCGCTCGGCCGGCAGGCCGCCGCGCGCTGGCTCGGGGTACGCGACTGGCTGCGCGGGCACGAGCAGTTCGCCGACCTGCCGCCGGCCGCGGTGACGGTCTGGGACCGCTACCTCGGCTACGGCGCGGCGGTCGGCGCCACCCACCTGGCCAGCGCCGTCCTCGACCTGGGCATGGGCAACCGCGAGCTGGTGTGGTCGTCGTTCGGCGGCACGTGGCACCGAGTACGGGTCCGCTACCCGCGCCTGTCGACCCGCTACGGCCGCACCTCGGGGAAGCTGATCACCCGCGCGGTATTCGCGGTCGTCGCCGGCCTCGGCCCGCTGGTGTTCGCCGCCAACGTGCTGGAGCGGCTGCCGGAGCGCGTCGCCGACGGGGTCGTCGTAGCCTGCTTCCTGATCCTGCTCTACGGCGCCTACCGGCTCGCCCGCGCCCTCGTCGACCTCGCGACCGAGCGCACGATCACCGGCGAGGTGCTCTGGACGGAGGTGTGGCTCTCCGAGTCGCAGGGCGAGGACCGGCCGTCCCGGCCCTGGCTGCACTACCTGGCCGTGGACGACGGCACCGACGACCGCACCACCGCGTGGGGCCTGCCCAGCGAGTGGGCCGGCCGCTGCCACGACGGCGACACCGTCACCATCCGGGTACGGCCGTGGAGCCGCCGCGTCCTCGACCTCGACGTCGTCGGGCACGGCCGTTCCCGGGAGCTCTACGAGCCGCCCACCGGTGACATCGCCACCCCCACACCGGCCGCCGCGCCGCGCGCGGACGCCGGCGACCTGCTGACCGTCGAGGAGGTCGAACGGGCGCTGGGCCGGCCGGTGCGGGCCGGCGACACGACGGCACTGGGCGGGGTACACAGCGGCGCGCAGTTCCTCTCCGTCGACCGGGGCCGGCCGCTGCTGCTCGTGCAGACCCTCGGCGGCACCCCGGCCCGGTGGGCCTGGCGGGCCAACTCGCGCGGCCAGGCGCTGCCCGGCATCGGTGACGGCGCGTTCGCGGCGGGCGAGCGGGCGGCGCTCCGGGTCGGCGAGACCACCGTCGTGCTCACGCTGATCGGCGAGGCCCGCGACCGCCAGGCGTACCTGCCGTGGCTGGCCGCCCAGTGCGCGGCCCGCGTCCGCTCCTGACCGGGCCCGCCCCGGTGGCGGCGGCCAGGACGGCTGCGGCGAGACCGGTCGTGGCGGCCAGGGCGGCCGCGGCGAGGAACGTGGCGGGCGTGGAGGTGGCCGCGGCCAAGGGACCGAACGCGAGCGGGGCGGCGAACTGCCCGGCGAACCCGGCGGTCGCCAGCAGCGCGGTCGCCTGCCCGCGCCGGCCGGGTGGGGCGTGGTCCCCGGTCAGCACGGTGAGCGCGGGCACGGCCACGCCCATGCCGGCGCCGAAGAGGGCCGCCGCGGCGAGCGGCAGCAGCGGGCCGGCACCGGCGGCGAGCGCGAGCGACGCGAGGGCCCAGGCCGCGAACGCGAGCCGCAACAGTCCACTGTGGCCCAACCGGGCCCGCAGGCGCGGGTACGCGAGGCCGGCCCCGCTCATCGCCACCGACAGGCCGGCGGTGTAGCACGCGACAGCGACCGTGCTGGTGACGCCGAGCTCGGCGAGCCGCACCGGCAGGAAGACCAGGACGGCGTAGAGCAGCGCGGTGGCCACGCACTGGAGGGCGTAGGTGCCCACCAGCGCGGGGTTCCTCAGCAGCGCCCGCGCCGGCGGCTCCGCGTTCGCGGGCGGCTCCGCGTTCGCGGGCGGCTTTGGGTTCGCGGGCGGCTTTGGGTTTTCGGGGAGGTGCCAGGTGAGGGCGGCCAGCGGGAGGGCGAGGAGGTAGACGGCGAAGGGCGCGTGCCAGGAGAGCGCGCCGAGCGCGCCGCCGGCGAGCGGCCACGCCACGCCGCCGAGGCTGATCGCCGTGGAGCGCCAGCCCATCACCCGGTCGCGGCGGGCGCCGTCGTAGCGGTCGAGCAGCGCGACGGTCGTCCCGGTGAATACGAATGCGGCACCGACGCCGAACAACAGCCGGGTCGCGATCAGCACCGGGTACGCCTCGACGACCAGGCCAGCGCCGCCGGAGAGGCCGTAGAGCAGCAGTCCGGCGGCGAGCGGGCGGCGCGTACCCCACCGGTCGACGACCCGGCCCACGAAGGGCCCGGCGACCGCCAGCGACGCGCCGTGGACGGTGACGACGAGGCCCGCGGCGGTGGCGCTGATCCCCCGCTCGGCGCGGAGCAGCTCGACGACCGGCGACAGCACCGCCCCCGCCATCACGGTGAGGGTGGAGCCGAGCAGCAGTACCGCGAGCGCCCCCGAACGCCGTCCTGCCACCCGGCAAGCGTCTGACCTCAAGCGGGGTTGAGGTCAAGGCTGTTGCCGGTTCGCCCGGATTAGTCCTGAAATCGGGCTACGGTGGTCGGGACAGCGTGGGGGAAGCGCATGACCGACCTCGACACCAAGGCCGCCGCTCCACCGACCGCGAAGCTGACGTTCTGGACGATGACCGCGATGGTCGTCGGCTCGATGGTCGGCGCGGGCGTGTTCTCGCTGCCGCGACGGTTCGCGCAGGAGACCGGCGTGGCCGGCGCCCTGATCGCGTGGGTGGTGGCCGGGACCGGCATGCTGATGCTCGCGTTCGTCTTCCAGATGCTCGCGCTGCGCCGCCCGCACCTCGACGCCGGCGTGTACGCGTACGCCAAGGCCGGCTTCGGCGAGTACCCCGGCTTCTTCTCCGCCTTCGGCTACTGGGCCAGCGCCTGCGTGGGCAACGTGACGTACTGGGTGCTCATCATGTCGACCATCGGCGCGATCGCGCCGGCGCTGGGCGAAGGTGACACGGTGCTCGCGGTGGTGCTCTCCTCGGTCGGTTTGTGGGCGTTCTTCGTCCTCATCAGCCGCGGCATCAAGGAGGCCACGGCGATCAACCGGATCGTCACCGTGGCCAAGCTCGTGCCGATCGTCGTCTTCGTCCTGATCGCGGCCTTTTACCTCGACCCGGGCGTGTTCGCCGACAACTTCGCCGGCGCCGACTACGCCGGCTCGCTCTTCGACCAGGTGCGCGGCACGATGCTCGCCACCGTCTTCGTGTTCCTCGGCGTGGAAGGCGCCAGCGTGTACTCCCGGCACGCCCGGCGCCGCGCGGACGTCGGGCGCGCGACGGTGCTGGGGTTCCTCAGCGTCTTCGCCGTCTTCGCGTCGGTGACGATCGTGTCCTACGGCATCATGCCGATGTCGGAGATCGCGGAGCTGCGGCAGCCGTCGATGGCCGGCGTGCTCGAGGAGGCGGTGGGCACCTGGGGCAAGGTGTTCGTGAGCATCGGGCTGATCGTGTCCGTGCTCGGCGCGTACCTGGCGTGGACGCTGATGGCCGCCGAGGTGCTCTTCGTCGCGGCCAAGGACGAGGACATGCCGCGCTTCCTGCGCCGGCAGACCGCCACGGACGTGCCGATCGCCGCGCTGGTCCTCACCACGGTGCTCGTGCAGGTCTTCCTCGTCGTGACGCTCTTCTCCGACGACGCGTTCAACTTCGCGCTCGACATGACCAGCGCGCTCACCCTGATCCCGTTCCTGCTCGCGGCCGGCTACGCGGTGAAGGTCGCCCGGGGCCACCGCCGCGACCTTGCCGTCGCGGTGCTCGCCACCGCCTACACGGCGTTCCTGCTGTTCGCGGCCGGCCTCAAGTACGTGCTCGTGTCGTTCATCGTGTACGCGCCGGCGACCGTCCTGTTCGTGATGGCCCGGCGCGAGCAGGGCCGCCGCCTCTTCTCCCCCGGCGAGGCCGTGCTGCTCGCCGTCTCGATCGCCGGCGCGGTGCTGGGTGTCGTCGCGCTGGCCGCTGGCTGGATCAGCCTCTAGGCACAGGGGGTTTCCGATGACGGGTTCCGGCTACGGCGTCCACTCCGAGGTCGGCCGGCTGCGCAAGGTGCTGGTCTGCGCGCCCGGCCTGGCCCACCGCCGCCTTACCCCGACCAACGCCGACGACCTGCTCTTCGACGACGTGATGTGGGTCGAGAACGCCCAGCGGGACCACGCCGGCTTCGTCGACGAGCTGCGGCGGCGCGGCGTCGAGGTGGTCGAGCTGCACGACCTGCTCACCGAGACGGTCACGCTGCCGGAGGCCCGCTCGTGGCTGCTCGACCGCAAGATCGTCCCGAACGAGGTGGGCGTCGGGCTCGTCGACGACACCCGCGCCTTCCTCGACGAGCTCGCGCCGCGCCAGCTCGCCGAGTACCTCATCGGCGGGCTCGCCACCACGGACCTACCGGACGAGTTCCGCCCGGACTACGTCGCGCTGGCCCGCGAGTCGACCGGCGTCCGCCAGTACCTGATGCCGCCGCTGCCGAACACGCTCTACACCCGGGACACCACCTGCTGGCTGTACGGCGGGGTCACGCTCAACCCGCTCTACTGGCCGGCCCGCCACGACGAGACCACGCTGATGAAGGCCATCTACCAGTTCCACCCCGACTTCGTGGGTGCCACGGTGTGGTGGGGTGACCCGGACCGGGACTGGGGGCAGGCCACGTTCGAGGGCGGCGACATCATGCCGGTCGGCAACGGCGTCGTGCTGATGGGCATGAGCGAACGCACCTCCCGCCAGGCGATCGGGCAGGTCGCGCAGGCCCTCTTCGAAAACGGCGCGGCCGAGCACGTGGTCGTCGCCGGCATGCCCAAGCTCCGCTCCGCGATGCACCTGGACACGGTCTTCACGTTCGCCGACCGCGACGTGGTGACGCTCTACCCGTCCATCATGGACACCGTGCACGCCTTCTCCATCCACCCCACCGAGCGCGCGCCCGGCATCGCGGTCACCGACCACGGTGGACGGTCCTTCGTGGACGTGGTGGCGGAGGCGCTGGGCCTGCCCGGCCTTCAGGTGATCGAGACCGGCGGCGACGTCTACGCCTCGGAACGCCAGCAGTGGGACAGCGGCAACAACGCGGTCGCCTTGGAGCCCGGCGTCGTCTTCACCTACGACCGCAACACCCAGACCAACAAGCTCCTCCGCGCCGCCGGCATCGAGGTGATCACCATCGTCGGCGCGGAACTGGGCCGCGGCCGCGGCGGCGGTCACTGCATGACCTGCCCCATCATCCGCGACCCGGTCCCCTACTGACCCGCGTTCCGCGATCCAGGCGCCATAGGTGGTCCGGAGCTTCCGGAGTATGGGTCGGCCGCCGAAGCCGATTTTCCAGGAGAATTGGGCTACCGCGACGTCCGTCGTGGTCCAGACCGCCGCTCCCGCGGCCTCACCCGTCCGCCGCTGGTCGCGCTAACCCCGTCGGGTCGCGCGACGGTCGCCGTTTGTCCACAATGTCGCCCTCCGCAGCGCAAAGACTCCGGATCTAGGAGAGTTAGGCCGCCATACCCTCGACCTTCGCGGTTTGGCCGGGCTTGAGGCCCGACCAAGCAAGGCTCCGCAAGCCCCGGTGTCCCCCGCGCTCCATGATCCTTAGCCCAACACCCGGAGTCTCTCCGGCGTGTTGTCCGGTTTCCGGGCTAACGATCACCACGCCTTCCAAAAGCGTCGGGGATTTCGGCGCGCGCCAGCTCGCCGCCGACCGGAGCGGTGCCCCCGGGAGCTAGCCCGCGGGGGCGAGGGGGTCGGGGCGGGGTTGGGTGACGACGCCGAGGGGTTCGGGGCCCACCGGGATCCAGTTGACGTGGCGGCCGCGCAGGGCCTGCTGCCAGCCGGCCACTTCGAAGAACTCCAGGTGGGTGCGGATCAGCCAGATCCGGGCGCCGGGGGTGAGCAGGCGTTCGGCGCGGGCCACCGCGTCCTCCAGCGCGGGCTGTTCGCGGGCGGCGGCCACGACGACGTGGGTCCGCGGGGCGTAGTCGGCGGCCCAGCCGTTGCCGAAGTCGGGGTCGGGGACGAAGGTCGGCGGGTCCGGGCGCCAGTAGTAGGCGAAGCCGAAGTTGCCCCAGGAGTTGACCAGGACGACGTCGCCGGGGCGGCGGTTGGCTTCCACGTAGCGGATCTGGTCGCGGATGTCGTAGCGCACGTAGCCGGCGGCGAAGTGCTCGGGCTGGCGCGGGTAGATGCCGGGCGGGGCGTAGTAGCGCAGCCAGCCGGCGTTGGCCAGCGCGAACGCCGCCACCGCGGCCGTGGCCACCACGGCGGTGAGCGGCAGCCGCCACCGGCGGGCGAGGCTCGCGATCCCGACCACCCCGATGCCGGCGCTGACCGCCGTCGACACCAGGAGGAAGTGCGAGGTGCGCAGGTCGAGCACCGGGTAGGCGTGCAGGTAGCCGGCCACGATCATGCCGGCCGGCAGGGCGACCGTCGACGCCGCCGCCACCGGACGTCCGGTCTTCGCCATCGTGACCACGCCGGCCAGCGCCAGCAGCGCGAACACCGGCCACGGCAGGCCGAGCAAGTCGCCCAGGCCGTCCAGCCGCGACGACAGGTAGCCGGGCAGGCTGGGGCCCTCGGTGAGGCTGAGGAAGTAGCCGTTCCAGTAGGTCTCCAGGCTGTCGATCTGCCCGCGCCGGGAGACGGTGAGGTAGACGGCGGCCATGGCCAGCCAGCCGGCGACCGCCACCACGGCGGCCCGGCGCAGGCCGGCGCGGTCGCGGCGGAGGAACGCCACGAGCACGAAGGCGCCCAGCGCGGCGCCGCCCACCAGCAGGGCCGGATGGCTGACGAACATGGCCAGCGCCGCGCAGCCGGCGAAGACGCCCAGCCGGCGGTAGCTCCACCGGGACTCGGCCCACGCGGCCAGCGCCAGCAGCGCGACCGCGACGGCGCCGTCGGCCGTGTACTGCTTGAGGTCGTGCCGCACCTGCTGCGCCGGGAGCAGAAGGGCGCCGGCGGCGCCGGTCAGGCCGGCCAGCACCGCGTACGCGCGCCGCTCCCAGCCGAGCAGGCGGCCCAGCGCGTAGCCGGCGGGGACCGAGGCGGCCAGGAAGAGGAACGGGAGCAGGCGCAGGCGTTCCGGGTCGTCGCCGGGGATCGCCCGCATCAGCAGCGTCCACCCCACGGGGGTGGGGCCGGTCAGGTCGAGCGCCTGCCGCAACGACGCCCGCGCGGACATCGCCACCCACGACTCGTCCAGCCAGAACGGCGCGCGCAGCATCGGGCCGAGACTGTGCACGGCCGGCACGAGGGCCAGCAGCAGCAGGACCGCGCCGGCGTCGACGAGCCGCGCCGTGCGCGCGCGGACGGCGGTGACCGCGGCGCGCGCGGGGCGGTACAGCACACGGCCATGCTAGGGAGTGCTTTCGGCGATCTGGTCCGTGGGTGGCCGGGCCGCGCCGAGAATGCGGCATATGCGAGGTAAGCCGTTGGTAGTCGGCTTGGCGCTGGTCCTGGTGGTACCGGGATGCCGCGAGGGCGATCCGGAGGCCGCCGCCCCGGCGCCCTCCCCCACGCCGCCCCGGCCGATGACGCTGACCGTGGCGGCCGCGGGTGACCTCTTCGTGCAGCCGGCGCTGGTCGCCCAGGCCAAGGCCGACGCGGAGGCGGCGGGCGAGGGCGGGTACGACTTCGGCCAGATCATGGCGGCGATCGTGCCCACCGTACGGGCGGCCGACATCGCGGTGTGCCACGTCGAGCAGCCGCTCGGGCCGGAGGGCGGGCCGTTCACCGGGTTTCCGATCTTCAACGCGCCGGTGGAGCTCGCCGACGACGCGGCCGCGGCCGGGTTCGACACCTGCTCCACGGCCTCCAACCACACGCTGGACTACGGGCCCGAGGGGGTCGACCGCACCCTGGATCACCTCGACAGGGTGGGGCTGCGGCACACCGGGTCGGCCCGGTCGGCGCGGGAGGCGGCCACGCCGAACGTCTTCGACGTGCACGGGGTCGCGGTCGCCCAGCTGTCGTACACGTTCAGTTTCAACGGCATCGACCGCCCACCCGGCCGGCCCTGGATCGCCAACCTGATCGACCCGGACGCCATCCTGGCCGAGGCCCACCGCGCCCGGAAGGCGGGCGCCGAGATCGTCATCCTGTCGATGCACTGGGGCACCGAGTACCAGAACGAGGCCGACGCGGGCCAGGTCGGGCTCGCCAACCAGCTGCTCGCCAGCCCGGACGTCGACTTGATCGTCGGGATGCACGCGCACGTGGTGCAGCCGTTCGAGAAGATCGGCGACAAGTGGGTGGCCTACGGCCTGGGCAACCTGCTCGTCCGCTTCCAGGACGGCTCGCCGGAGAACACCGCCGACTCGGTCCTGCCCACCTTCACGTTCACCGAGGTGGCGCCCCGCAGGTGGGAGGTCACCGGGGTCGAGGTACGGCCGGTCTTCATGGAGTACCACCCGAAGGCCCGGCTGGTCGACCTCGCCGCGGCCAAGAGCGGCGGCGGTGCCCGCGCGGGCGACTACGCCCGGATCCACGAACGGATCGCCGGGTACGTGACCATGCGGGGCGCCGCCGCGGCCGGCCTCCAGGTCACCGACGGCCCGCCGAGGTAGACACGACCGCCTAACGTGTTCGCCGTGACGGACGGGAGCGCGTTCTCGGACTGGTTGATGTCCGACAACTGGCAGGACTACCGGCAGCAGCGGGCCATCCGCGAGCTGGGCGACGAGGTCACCTCGCTGAGCTCCTCGCTCTACACGCAGCAGCGGGAGAGCAGCCGCCTCCGCTCCGAGCTGAGCAAGCTCCAGGGCTCGGTGGAGATGCGGCTCGACCGGCTGACGCGGGCGTTCGACGCGTTCGTGGAGCTGAGCGACCTGCGGATGACGCTGGCCATGTTCGACCCGCCGGCGCTGGTGCGGCACCGGGCCCGCCAGGTTGTCGCCGCGGCGAGCCAGGGCCAGGCGCCGCCGGCCGCGGACGTCGCGGACGTGCCCGGCTACTGGCTCGCGCCGGCGACGGTCGCGCTGGTGGCGCTGCTGCGCGGGGAGGACGCCGCCGCGCCACTCGCCCTCGCCGCCGAGCGGGACGCGGAGCGGACCGCGCTGCTCGTCACGCTGACCGGCGCCGTCACCGGCCGCGCCGAGCTGTACGCGAAGTGGCTGCCCGAGGCGTTCGGCCCGCTGCCCGCCACCGGGCCGGTCAGCCGCGCCGTCCGGACACTGTGGACCGAGGCGGCGGCGGGGCGGTTCGGCCCGGAGGGGCGGGCGCTGCTGGGCGAGCGGCTGGTCGCGCTCGTCGAGGGGCTCGACCCGGAGCCGGAGCAGGTGGCGGCGCGGGCGTGGCGCGCGCGGGTCGACGCGCTGCCGGCGATCGTCCACCGGCCACAGTCCATCGTGGAACCCGTCGCGGACGCCGAGGAGGCGTTGGCCGCCGGCGCCCGGCTCGCCGCGCTGCGCGAGCTGTGTACGAGCACCGCCGGCGGGACGGACGCGCCGACCTCGCTGCCCGGCGTGCTGCGTGCGCTCGTCGACGAGGGTTCGGCCGAGGAGGTGCCGCTGCTGCGCCGGTCGGCCGAGCTGCGCGCGGTCATCGAGGGCGAGGAGCACGCGCCGGACGAGCCGTGGAACGCCCCGGCCGGCACCGCCCTGGAGCTGTTGCTCGCCGACGCGTTCGCGCCGGACGGCACGCCGCTGGCCCGCGCCGCCCGCGCGGCCGGTGCCCGGTGGCTGCTGGCGGACGCGGAGCGGCTGGCCGCCGACGCCGCCACCGACCCGCCGCGCGAGGCGACCACCGCGGTCGAGCACCTGCCGGTACGCGTGCGCACCGGCGCGCCGCCGGACGGGCTCGACGCGGTGCGGGCGAAGATCGACTCCCGGTACCCCGAGGAAGCCGTGCCCACCAAGGCGACCATCGCCACGCTCGCCGGCGGCGCGCTGCTCTGCCTGTCGCTCGTCGCCTGGCCCGACGGCCTGGCCGTGTTCGGCACGCTCGCCGGCGCGGTCCTGCTGGTCGCCGCCGGCGTCCGGTGGCGGCAGGAGCGGCGGCGGCGCGCCGACCGCCACGAGCGGCACGCCACCGACCTCGCGAACGCGCGGCAGCGGGCCGAACGCGCCACCACCGAGCTCGGCGAGCTCCGCGACCGCCTCGCCGTTACGGCACAGCGCGCCGCCGACGACCTCGCGGCGGTGAAGGCTAGCGTCGCGGCATGACGACCTTGCACGGCGAGCGGGTGACGCTCCGGCCGGCCGCGGAGGGCGACGTGGACGCGCTCGTCGCGATCCGCGCGACGCCCGAGGTGCGCCGGTGGTGGGACATGGCGGCCGAGGAGGACTACGCGGCCGCCGTCGTGGAGGAGCTGGACCACACCTACGCGATCCTCGCCGAGGGCGAGATCGTCGGCGCCATCCAGTGGTACGAGGAGGAGGATCCGCAGTACCGCCACGCGGGCCTGGACATCTACCTGGACCCGGGCCGGTCCGGGCGGGGGCTCGGCACCGACGCGGTGCGCACGCTCGCCCGGCACCTCGTCGACGACCTCGGCCACCACCGGCTCGTCATCGACCCGGCGGCGGACAACGTCGCGGCCATCCGGGCGTACGAGAAGGCGGGCTTCAAGCCGGTCGGTGTGATGCGGCGGTACGAGCAGGGCCAGGACGGCACCTTCCACGACGGACTCCTGATGGACCTCCTCGCCGGCGAGCTCACCTGATCGGTCACCGCGATCCAGGCGGCGACGGCCGCGGCGAGCACGATCACGCCGGGTACCAGGAAAGGGGTCTGATGGGTCATGGGGCTCAGGGTGTGCGCGGCGCGCCCCCACCCGGTAGCCGGCGGTCCCGAGTCCTGGAGTAGGGCTGGCCGGGTAGTGCGGCCGCCGGCCGGGAGGCACGCTGTGGTGCATGTTGCGGCGTGCGTGGCGGGCCACCTTCGGCCCCGAGACCTGGCGGCGCCTGCTGTACGCGACGATCTCGGCGCTGCTGGCGGTGCCCGGCGGTGTGTACGCGCTGTTCGTGCTCGGCGAGGCGTTCTCGGTCATCGGGGTGCTGCTGCTCGCCGCCGGCCTGCGTGGCGCGCGGGCGTGGGGCCGGCTGCACCGCGCGCTGATCGCCCGCCTCCTGGACACGCGGATACCGGAGCCGCCGCCACGGTCCTGGCCGACGGGCGTGTTCGACTGGGTGCGGAGCAGCCTCACCGACACGACCGCCTGGCGGGCGCTGCTCTTCCTCGGGCTCAAGCTGCCGCTCGGCATGGTCCAGCTGGGCATCGTGCTCGGCGTGTGGGCGACCGGCGCCTTCTCCCTGCTCTATCCACTGTGGTGGTGGATGGCTCCGGGCGGCGCCCTCACCGGGTTCGACACCTGGCCGCGGGCGCTGGCGCTGGCCGCGGGCGGCGCCGCGCTGCTGGCGGCCGCGCCGTGGGTCACCCGCGGTCTGGTCGGGGTGGACGCCGCGCTCGCCCGCGCCCTGCTCGGCCCGACCGAGAAGAGCCTGCTCCGGGAGGGGCGGGCGGCCGCCGTCGACCAGTCCGCGGCCCGGCTGCGGCGGATCGAGCGCGACCTGCACGACGGCGCCCAGGCCCAGCTGGTGGCCCTGGCCATGCAGCTCGGGCTGGCCCGGGAGGAGCTGCGCGACGGCGAGGTCACCGCCGCGCTCGCGCTCGTCGACACGGCGCACGCCCGCGCCAAGCAGGCCATCGTCGACCTGCGCGACCTTGCCCGCGGCATCCACCCGCCGGTGCTCGACGGCGGGCTGCCGGCCGCGTTCCAGAGCCTGCGCACCCGCAGCGTGATCCCGGTCGACGTGATCGTGGAGCTGCCGGAGCGGCCCTCGCCGGCGGTCGAGGCGATCGTCTACTTCACCGCGGCGGAGCTGCTCACCAACGCCGGCAAGCACAGCGGCGCGCAGCGCGTGACGCTCGGGGTGGCGCCCGCCGGGCCGGGCTGGCTGCGGCTGACCGTGACCGACGACGGCGTGGGCGGAGCCCGGCCGCACCCGGACGGCACCGGCGGCCTCACCGGGCTCGGCGAGCGGCTCAAGGCGGTCGGCGGCCGCCTCGACCTGGCCAGCCCGCTGGCCGGGCCTACGGTGGTGACCGTCGAGCTGCCGCTGCGCGCGTGAGGAGGTGACATTGTCGTGCGGGTCGCCATCGCCGAAGACTCCGCGCTCCTGCGGGACGGCCTGCTGCACCTGCTGCACCGCCGGGGGCACCAGGTCACCGCCGCGGTCGGTGACGCCACCGGCCTGCTCGCCGCCGTCGCCGCGGAGCCACCCGACGTGGTGGTCGTCGACGTGCGCATGCCACCGACGTTCACCACCGAGGGGCTGCGCGCCGCGCTCGCCCTGCGCGCCACCCACCCGTCGGTCGGCGTGCTCGTGCTCTCCCAGTACGTGGAGACGCGGTACGCGGCCGAGCTGCTCGCCGGCCGCTGCGACGGGCTCGGCTACCTGCTCAAGGACCGGGTCGCGGACGTCGGCGACTTTCTCGAGGCGGTGCACCGGATCGCCGGTGGCGGCACCGTCCTGGACCCCGAGGTGGTCAGCCAGATCATGGCGGCCAGCCGCCGCACCGCGACGCTCGACACGCTCTCCGCCCGGGAACGTGAGGTCCTCGCGCTGATGGCCGAGGGGCGCACCAACAGCGCGATCGCCGAGGCGCTGTTTCTCAGCACGGCCTCGGTCGAGAAGTACGTGACCGCCATCTTCCTCAAGCTCGACCTGTCCCCTTCGGACACCGACCACCGGCGGGTGCTCGCCGTGCTGCGGTTCCTCAACGCCTGACCCGCCGCCCCGCCTCCGCGACGAGCTGGACGCGTGGGGCATCACCGCCGCGATCGGCGAGGACCGGATCTTCCCCACCCTCCCGACAGCGCGTCCGCCGCTGGTAACGGTCGAACAAACGCGGCGATGTGGCTCGCGGCCCACGCCGACCCGCGCCAATGGGAAACACCCGGGGACCGCGCACAACATCAACCACGACGTCGGTCAGCCGGTCATCTGCTTGCGGTGGACGCCCTGCGGAATGCCGCCCAGATATGACGTGAATTCGCGACGGCTAAAAACGAAGGGAGCGGCGCCCGATTGACAGTGGCACCGGTAGAGCGAACCAGGCCCAGTCACACAGCCGTGGTCCCTTCGCGCCACGGCCCGCTCGCCGCCGCCACGCCGCGAAGACCCAGGTCGCGACGAAGCGGGGCGGGTCTACCGCACGTGCTGCCCGGGCATGGCCCATCCTGACGTCATGAACGGACCAGACAAGCCAGGCCGGCCCTGGACGCCTTCGGACCGGACCGGTGGCCCACTCGATGGCGTGTTCGACCAGGTACCACCGTTCCTGGCATGACTCCCGAGGTGGAGCAGCTTCGGGCCACGCTCGACGGGCTGCGTGCCGGCGTCCTCAAGAAGCTGGCCGGCCTGAGCGACGACGACGCGCGGCGCAGCACGGTCGGCTCGGGCACAAACATCGCCGGCCTGGTGCAGCACCTGACGTTCGTCGAGTCGATGTGGTTCGAGGAGATCGTCGCCGGCCGGAAGCCCACCAGAGGCGATCGGTCGATGCGGGTCGACCCTTCGGTTCCGCTCCGGACGCTGCGGGCCGAGTACCGCGCCGCGTGCGCGGCGAGCAACGAGATCATCGCCGCGGTGGGCGAGGGTGACGCGCCGGTGGTCCGCAACGGGAAGACCCGCGATCTTCGGTGGGTGCTGCTCGCCGTCATCGAGGAGACGGCCCGGCACGCCGGCCACGCCGACATCATCCGCGAGCAGATCGACGGCCAGACCGGCCGCTGACTTCCGTATCCGATTCAGGCCCGCGACCGGGAGGTGGCGTGCCCCGTGGGACACCGGCGCCGCCGCCCGCGCGATCGTCGGATTGCTGACCGTCCTGGGCGCCACGACGCGGGTACGAGATGCGAGGCTGTCCCCCATGAGACCCGCCGCCGACGCCCGGGCCCGATGGGCGCCGGTGTGGATCGTCACGGTGGTGGCCGCGGGTTACGGGTTGGGCTCGGGATGCGCGTGGCTGCTGTTCCGCGCGTCCGACGTGGGCGCGGTGTTCTTCCCGCCGGCGGGCGTGACGCTCGGCGCGTTGCTGCTCGCGCGGCGGCGGCACTGGGTGTGGGTGCTCGGCGCGGCCGGCGCGGTCGAGCTGGCGGTCAACCTCTGGCAGAGGCTGCCGCCCGGAGCGGCCTGCGGTTTCGTGCTCACCAACACCCTCGAACCGCTGGTCGGCGCGGCGCTCGTGCGGCGCTTCCGGCCCGGACCGATCGACCTCACCCGGGTGCGCGACGCCGCGGTGTTCCTGGTCTGCGCGGTGGGTTTGGGGCCGCTGGCCGGCGCGCTCGTCGGGGCGACCACCAGCGCGTGGACGTCCGGTGCGGGGTGGTGGACGGCGCTGGGCCAGTTCTGGGCCGGCGACGGGCTCGCGGTGCTCACGCTGGGGTCGGCGGTCGTCGGGCTGGCCACGCTGCGCGCGCGGCCGCGGCTGCGCCGGCTGTGGCGGGCCGCGCTGATGCTGGCCGCCACCGCGGCGCTCACCGCGATCGGGTTCTGGCCGCGGGACGTGCCGCTGATCTACCTGCCGGTGCCGCTGCTGCTGGCGGCAGCGTTCGGCGGGCGGGTCGCGACGGTCGGCGCGGCCGGCTTCGTGATGGCGTTCGTGGCCAACCTACAGAGCGCGGCCGGGCGCGGGCCGTGGGCTGTGCTCGCCGACCAGCCCGACCTCGAGGCGGCCACGCTCCAGGTGTACCTGGCGTTCGTGGTGGTGGGCGCGTGGGTCCTCGCCATCGCGGTGGCCGAGCGCGACCGGGCGCGGGCCCAGTCGCGCCGCGAGGAGCAGGCCCGCCGCCGGCTGGAGACGCTCCAGGCGGTGACCGCGGGGCTGGCCGGCGCGGCGACCGGCGAGCAGGTGGTCCGCGTGCTCGTCGAGAAGGGCGTGGCGGTGGTCGCCGACCACGGCTACGTGACGCTGCTCGACCGCGACGGCGTCCACCTGCGGATCTGGCCGACCAGCACGGTGCCGCGCACGGTCGTGGCGCGGTTCGCCGAGGTGCGGCTCGGTGACATCCGCCGCCTGCCGGTGGTCGACGTCGTGCGGGAGGGGCGGCCGGTGGTGCTCGCCTCGCAGGCCGAGATCGCCGAGCGGTACCCGGCGATCATGGAGGTGAACGCGGAGGTCGCCACCCGCAGCCTGCTCGTGGTGCCGGTCCGGGTGGCCGAGCGCACGCTCGGCGCGCTGGCGTTCGCGTTCCACCGGGACGCCGCGGTGGGCCCGGAGGTCGCCGCGCTCGCGCAGAGCATCGCCGACCTGGCCGGGCAGGCGGTCGACCGGGCCGAGCGGTACGAGGCCGAGTACAGCGCCGCCCACGAGCTCCAGCGCTCGCTGCTGCCGCGGATCTCCGGCCACCTGCCGGGGGTGCGGGCGTGGGCCGCGTACCACCCGGCCGAGCGAGGCAACGACGTCGGCGGCGACTGGTACGACGTCTTCGAGCTGCCGGGCAGCAAGGTGGCGATCGCGGTCGGCGACGTCGTCGGCCACGGGCTGGGCGCCGCGGCCGCGATGGGCCGGCTCCAGCAGGTGCTGCGCTCGACCGCGCTCGCCGGCGCGTCGCCCGCCGAGGTGCTGGAGAGCCTCGACGCCGCCTCGCTCGCGATCGACGGCGCCGCGTACACCACCGTCGGCTACGCCGAGTACGACCCGATCGACCAGACCCTCACGTACGCCACGGCCGGCCACCTGCCGCCGCTGCTGGCCACCGGCGACGGCGCGCGCTACCTCGACGGCGGCCGCTCGCAGCCGCTCCAGCTCGCCAACCGGCCGCGCGCCGAGGCGACGATCGCGGTGCCGGAGGGCGCGATGCTCGTCTGGTACTCGGACGGGCTCCTCGAACGCCGCCACGAGATCATCGACGTGGGCCTCGACCGGCTCGCCAGGACCGCCGAGACGCTGCGCGACGCCGACCCGCA
Organism: Phytohabitans sp. LJ34; assembly: GCF_052068095.1. Classification (NCBI taxonomy): domain Bacteria; kingdom Bacillati; phylum Actinomycetota; class Actinomycetes; order Micromonosporales; family Micromonosporaceae; genus Phytohabitans; species Phytohabitans sp. LJ34. The sequence continues at coordinate 44,354 of NZ_JBQHDG010000010.1, forward strand.
GGCCTGGTGCGACCGCGTGGTGACCGCGATGACCGAGGGGTCGGCGACCACCGACGACGTGGTCGTGATGTGCCTGCTGCTGGGCGGGATCACCGCGCCGGCGGACGTGGCCGGCGTCCTGCGACTCACGCTGCACTCGGTCCGGGACCTGCCGACGACCCGCCGCGCGCTGCGGACCTGGTCGGCGGCGCACGACCTCTCCGCCGACCAGACCGACGCGCTGCTCATGACCGCCAACGAGGCGCTGATCAACTCGCTGGAGCACGCCTACCACGGGCGCCCGGTCGGCCCGGTGACGCTGACCGCGGCGCGGGGCGAGCGGCGGGAGATCCGCGTTGAGGTCGACGACCGCGGCCGGTGGCGGCCCAGCTCCACGGATGGCGAACGCGGCCGCGGGCTCGACCTGATCAACCAGATGGCCCGCCGCGTGGTGGTCAACCTCAGCCGCCACGGCACCCGGGTGACCATCACCGTCCCTGAGTCGTGAACCAGTCGTGCGGCAGGTCGAGAGACGGGTAGCGGCCGACCAGCGCCCGCCAGGTCCGCCATTCGTCGCCGCCGACCGACTTCCGCAGCGAGGCCCGGTCCGTCACGCCCACCTCGCGGGCAAGCTCGGCCACGACCGCCGGATCCGGGCGCCCCGCGGCGTACACGAGAAGCAGCCCCAACGAGAGGAAGGGCCGCGCCTCGGCGTCGTAGCGCCAGGTGCCCGGCACCTGCTGCCGGCACCAGGCGAGGAAGCGGACGGCGGCGTCGGTCGCGTCCGGACCCAGCGCCAGTGCCGACTCCACGAGCGCGGCCAGCTGGTCGGCCGGCGCGGGCGTGTCGTCGGCCCGGACCAGCACCATGCAGGCGAACAGCCGCGCGATGTGCCCGCGCGGCTCGTCCGGGCGCCAGGAGCTGGTCAACGCGAGGACCTCGCGGGGGTTCCAGTCCAGCTCGGCCGGCAGGTGGCGGACGACGAGCAGCTCCTCGATCTCCCGCCGGTACTCCTCGACCCGCATGCCGTAGTCCATCTTGGCGATCTCGCACACGATCGCCGCGTCCATCCAGGGCCGCAGCCAGTCCCGCAACGCCATCTCGTCCGGCCGCGGCTCGGGCGTCCACTGTGTCGCCACGCCTCAGACCGTACCTACCGCGGCACAGGGGTGACGGTGACGCAGCACCTGCCGGGCGCGGGCGCGAGCCTGGCGCGGAGGTCGGCGGCGGGCAGGGCGTCGAGCACGCCGGCGATCAGGTGCAGGTTGATGCCGCAGACAAGCGCGGTGTAGCTCTCCGCGAGCTGGTGGAACGGGCAGTTGCTCAGCGTCACGCCGTCGCCTTCGACGCGCGGCTCGTAGCCGGTGCCGGCCAGCACCTGGCTGACCGCGGCGAGGTGGTCGCCCGGCGGCGCGCCGTCCCTGGCCCGCCGCGCCAGCTCCGCGCCGGTGGCCCGGGCCGCGTCGGCCAGTGCCTCGTCGAGCGGGACGCCGGTCTCCTGCGCGGTGGTGATCGCCCGCGCCATGACGTGGCCGGCCAGGTCGTACCGCCGCTCGGGCACGCTGACCGCGATGCTGCCGGCGGCCCGGCGGTAGAGCTTGGCGGGGCGTCCGGCGCCCGGCCCGCCACGGCCCGGCGGCCGGCTGTACTCCGCCTCCAGCAGGCCGTCGTCGACGAGCTTGTCGAGGTGGAACTTGGCCAGGTGGTGGGCCACTCCGACGCCGGCCGCGGCCTGCTCGCGGCCGACCGGCTCGGGCTGGCCGGCGACGTACTGGTAGAGCGCGCGGCGGACCGGCTCGGCGAGGGCCGCGAGCTTGGTCACGCTGGCGTCGAAGTCATCCGGCACGTTCCATATTCTAACGGACACTCTCCTTGACGAAAGAGATTCCGGCGTTCTAACGTCAACTTTGATGTCCGTTACAGGAGGGGCCTGTCGCATGACCGTCGACGTGACCATCGCGCGCGAGGATCGGAGGCCGTCCGTCGACCTCGTGGCGGCGGAGCTGGCGGCCGAGCGGTTCCTCGCCGCGCTGGGCGTCGACCTCGACGGCGACGGGCTCGGTGAGACACCGGCCCGGATGGCCCGCGCCTACGCCGAGCTGTTCGAGCCCCGGCCGTTCCGGATGACGACATTTCCCAACGACGAGGGCTACGACGAGCTCGTGGTGGCGCGGGAGATCCCGTTTCGCACCGTCTGCGAGCACCACCTGCTGCCCTTCGCGGGCGTGGCCCACGTCGGATACCTGCCCGGCGAGCGGATCGTCGGGCTGTCCAAGCTGGCCCGCGTGGTGGAGCACTTCGCGGCCCGGCCGCAGGTGCAGGAGCGGCTGACCAAGCAGGTCGCCGACCACCTCGCCGCCGAACTCCAGCCGCGCGGCGTGGGCGTGGTGCTCCAGGCCGAGCACGCCTGCATGACGCTGCGCGGCGTCCGGGCCGCCGGTGCCACCACGGTGACCTCCACCCTGCTGGGCACGCTTCGCACGGACCCGCGCTCGCGCGCCGAGTTCTTCGCGCTGGCCGGCGTCTCCGGCTGATCGAGCGCCGCGGCGACGCGGCGGGAAACGAGGATCGCCATGACGAGTCCACTGGACGCGCTCACCGGCGCCGGTGTGTCGATCTGGCTCGACGACCTGAGCCGCGAGCGGCTGACGTCGGGCAGCCTGGCCGGCCTGGTCGCCAGCCACCACGTGGTGGGCGTGACCACCAACCCCACCATCTTCGCGAAGGCGATCGGCGACGGTGCGGCGTACGAGCCGCAGCTGCGCGACCTGGCCGCGCGCGGCGCCGGCGTCGAGGAGGCGTTGCGCGAGCTGACCACCCTCGACGTGCGGTGGGCGTGCGACGTGCTCCGGCCGGTGCACGAGGCCACCGGCGGCGTCGACGGCCGGGTGTCGATCGAGGTCGACCCGCGCCTGTCCGGCGACACCGAGGCCACCGTCGCCGAGGCGCGTTCGCTGTGGTGGGCGGTCGACCGGCCCAACCTGTTCATCAAGATCCCCGCGACCCGGCCGGGGCTGGCGGCGATCTCCACCTGCCTCGCCGAGGGGATCAGCGTCAACGTCACGCTGATCTTCTCCCGGTCGCGCTACGCCGAGGTGGTGGAGGCGTTCCTCGACGGCATGCGGCGGGCCCAGCTGGCCGGCCTCGACCTGTCCCGGATCGCGTCGGTGGCCTCGTTCTTCGTGTCCAGAGTGGACACCGAGGTCGACGCCAGGCTCGACAAGATGGCGACACCCGAGGCGGCCGCGCTGCGGGGCCGGGCCGCCGTGGCGAACGCCCGCCTCGCCTTCCAGCACCACGAGGCGTTGCTCTCCTCGGCCCGGTGGGCCACGCTCGCCGCGGCCGGCGCCCGCCCGCAGCGTCCACTGTGGGCGTCGACGTCCACGAAGGACCCGGCGTACCCGGACACCCGGTACGTGGTCGAGCTGGTCACCTCCGGCGTCGTCAACACCATGCCGGAGAACACGCTGCGGGCCGTCGCCGACCACGGGCGGGTGCCGGCCGACTCGGTCCGCGCGCACTACACCGAGGCGCGGCGGGTCATCGAGGACCTGGCCCGCGCCGGCGTCGACTACGACGACGTGATGGAGCACCTGGAGCGCGAGGGGGTCGCGACGTTCCAGGCCAGTTGGGACAAGGTGGGCGAGCGGCTCGCCGCCGTCCTGAGCGACCACGAGGACCGCCGGGAAGGGAGTCGGGCATGACCGCCGACGAGACGTTCGTGATCGTGGGTGCCGGCCAGGCCGGCGCGATGGCCGCGCAGACCCTGCGCGAGGAGGGGTTCGACGGCCGCGTCGTGCTGATCGGGCAGGAGCACGACCGGCCGTACGAACGGCCGCCGCTGTCCAAGGACTACCTGATGGACAAGGCCGAGCGGGAGAAGATCTACGTACACCCCGAGAGCTGGTACGCCGAGCACGACGTCGACCTGCGCCTCGCCACGACCGTGACGGAGATCCATCCCGCCACGCACCGGGTCACGCTCGCCACCGGCGAGGCCATCGGGTACACCAAGCTGCTGCTGACCACCGGCTCCACGCCGCGCCGCCTGCCGGTGCCCGGCGCCAACCGCGACGGGGTCCTCTACCTGCGCCGCGTCGGCGACAGCGACCGCGTCAAGGAGACGCTTCGGTCCGCGTCGCACGTCGCGGTCGTCGGCGGCGGATGGATCGGACTGGAGGTCGCGGCGGCCGCCCGCACCGCCGGCGTGGCGGTTACCCTGCTGGAGGCGGCCGACCTGCCGCTGCTCCAGGTGCTCGGCCCCGAGGCCGCCGCGGTCTTCGCCGGCCTCCACCGCGGCAACGGCGTGGAGCTGCGCTGCGGCGTCCAGGTCGCCGAGGTGACCGGGTCCGGCGTCCGCCTCACCGGCGGCGACCAGATCGACGTCGACGCGGTGGTCGTCGGCGTGGGCATCACCCCCAACACCCAGCTCGCCGAGGAGGCCGGCCTCACCGTCGACAACGGCGTGCGGGTCGACGCGCGGCTGCGGACCTCGGACCCGGACGTGTACGCGGCCGGCGACGTCGCCAACGCCATGCATCCCCACCTGGGCAAGCACATCCGCGTCGAGCACTGGGCCAACGCGCGGCACCAGCCGCGGACCGCCGCCCGGGCCATGCTCGGCCAGGACGTGGCGTACGACCGGCTGCCGTACTTCTACACCGACCAGTACGACCTCGGGATGGAGTACACCGGCTACGCCGAGCCGGGCGGCTACGACCAGGTGGTCTTCCGGGGCGACCTGGAGCGCCGCGAGTTCATCGCCTTCTGGCTGTCCGGCGGGCGGGTGCTGGCCGGCATGAACGTCAACGTCTGGGACGTCACCGAGCCCATCCAGGCCCTCATCCGGTCCGGAAAGCCGGTCGACGTCGAGCGGCTCGCCAACCCGGGCGAGCCGCTCGAAAACCTCGTCGAGGGTTGACCTCAGTCGTTGCGCTCGACGTGCAACGACCAGCTGTCCAGCGTGCCGGTCAGCATGTTGTTGGCCCCGACGTCGACCAGCCGCCACTCCACCTCCACGGTGTGCGGACCCGGTCCGGTCACGATCGCGCACACCTCGAGGGCGTCGGACTGGCCGGCGTCGGTGGTGAAGTTGACGGCGCCCGGTGGCTGCACCGCACCGTCGACCAGGACGCGCACCTGCATGGCGTCGACCGCGGCGGCCAGGAGGTTGGGCTGGCCGGTCAGGTCGGCCTCGCCGGTGAACGTCACGACCAGCTGGTCGGTGTCGGCCGCCCCCGCCGGGCCGTCGACGTCGACGGTCGCGAACGTCAGCGGGTTCCACATGACGCCGGTCTCGCCGATGGTGGTGACCCCGGTCTCGGTCAGGACGACGGCGCTCAGCTGCGCCTTGCCCTCGCACACCAGGGGCGGCACGGGATCGAGCTGTGCCTGGTTGACCGCGGTCGCCACCGGCTCGGCGGCGGCGGTCGCGTGGCCCGTGGCGATGGCGCCGAACACCACCGCGGCCACCGCCGGGATCACGAACAGTTTGCGTTTTGCCCATACACCCATGACGTCCTACTCCCTCTCCCCCGTGCCGCGGTCTGCGGCACCCGGCGACCGTCGCACCCGGGGGTCAGCGTGGCGTCAGCGCCGGGTCAGCGCGGGATACCCCAGCGGAGGTACCCGGACCGTCCCCGGCGGGGTGACGATCGCGGCGCCGGGCGGACCTAACGTCCCGGAGCATGAACGCGCTTCTCCGGCAGGCATGGCTGGCGGTCCGTCCACTGACGGCGCAGCAACGGTTTCTGGCCCGGTGTGGCACGCTGCTGCTGGCCTCCGGCGTGCTGCACGTGGCGGTGGCCATTGTGGACTGGTCGCCGTGGTGGGGCCCGGTGACGTGGCGCAAGCCGGTGGTGTTCGCGCTCTCGTTCGGCATCCTGGCCTGGTCGGCGGTGTGGGTGCTGCGCCAGCTCCCGGCGAGCCGCTTCGGCTGGGTGCCAGCCGGCCTGCTCGGCGGCGGCGCGGTCGCGGAGATCGCGATGATCACGACGCAGCGGTGGCGGGGCGAGCCGTCGCACTTCAACCCGGAGCCCGGCCTCGACTCGGCGATCTGGTCCGCGATGGCTCAGGTGGTGATCCTCGTGGCGGTCGCCCTCGCGATCCTGCTCGGCTGGGCGCTGCTGCGCTTCGAGGGCACGCCGGCCGCCCGCGTCGCGGTGATCGTCGGCCTGGCCGGCATCCAGGTGGCCGGGTACATCGGCTTCGACATGGCGGCCACCGGCGAGGCGGTCGTCGACGCCACCGGGCGGGTGCCGGAGTCGGTGCGGTTCGGCGCGGAGGGCAGCGCCAAGCTCGCGCACGCGCTCGGGCTGCACGGGCTACAGACCCTCGGTGTGCTGGCGGTCGTTTTCGGGCTGCGTCCACTTCCCGGGCGTACCCAGGTGTGGTTGATGGTCGTGGCCTCCGCCGGCTACGCGGGCGTCTTCGCCTCGGTGGCCCTCACCGCCTACGCCGGGCGGCCCTGGACCTCGCCCACGGCGGCGATGGCGCTGCTCGGGCTGGCCGGCGCGGCCGCGGTGGCGGCGGTGTACGCGTTCGCGGCGCGACGCCTGCTGCCGGTGCTTGGGCGGCGGCCGGCCGGCGTGGTGAGGTAAGGCGTGCACCGGCTGGCCGCGCTCGTCTCGTGGATCAACGGCCTGCCCCCGCGGGCCGTCGACACCGCCCTGGCCGCCCTCGCGGTGGCGCTGCTGGCCGGCGAGCGGCTCACCAGCACGCCGCCGCTGGGCGCGCGGCTGCCGGCGGCGCTCGCGCTCGCGCTGGTGATGGGCGGCAGCCTCGCCTTCCGGCGGGTGGCGCCGGTGGCGTCGTTCGCGGTCGGCACGGCCGCGCTCGCCGGCGACGCCCTCTGGCTGGAGCCGGCGGCGCTCTCCCCGGCGGTCAACCTGGTGGGCCTCTACTCCGTCGGCCGCGAGGCCAGCCCGCGCCGGTCGCCGTGGGGGCCGGTGATCATGCTGCCCGGCATCGCGGCGTACTTCTACAGCGAGCCCGCATCGCAGGCGATCGTGCCGCCCACCACGGTGTTCGTGTGGCTGCTCGTCTGGGCGGCCGGCTACGCCGGGGCCCGCCGCCGGGAGCGCCAGGAGAGCGACCGGCGGCTGATGCGCCGGGCGGCGGTCACCGACGAGCGCGCCCGCATCGCCCGCGAGCTGCACGACCTGCTCGGCCACACGATGAGCGTGATGCTGGTCCGGACCGGCGCCGCCCGCGTGGTCCTCGACGGCGACCCGGCGAAGGCCCGCGAGATCCTCGCCGGCGTCGAGCGCACCGGGCGGGAGGCGCTCGACGAGCTCGACCGCGTGCTCGGCGTGCTGCGCCGCGACGAGGGCGCCGACCTGCGCCCCGGCCTCGACGCGCTGCCCCGGCTGGTGCGGCGCACCGAGGAGGCGGGCATGCGGGTGCGTGTCCGGGTCGAGCCGGAGCGGCCCGAGCTGCCCGGCAGCCTCGACCTGTCGGCGTACCGGATCGTGCAGGAGGCGCTGACCAACGCGTTCCGCCACGGCCGCGCCGCCTCGGCCACCGTCACGGTGCGGTGCGACGGGCGGCGCGTCGAGGTGGAGGTCGAAGACGACGGGCGCGGCCCGCGCCCCGGCTACGAGCCGGGCCGCGGGTTGCTCGGCATCGGGGAACGGGTGGCGGTCTTCGGCGGCACCGTCGAGCATGGCCGCGGCGAGGCGGGCGGCTTCCGGGTGCGGGCGGTGCTCCCGGTGCCCACCGCGACCGCGGAGGTGGCGTGAGCGGGGCGAGTTGGCGCCCCGCCGACGAAGTCGGGGTTTCGGGGCGGCGGAGGAAGACGTCGCCGCCAGTGCCGCACGAGCGAGCGAACCGGGAGGCGGCGTGACCATCCGGGTGGTGCTGGCCGACGACGACGCGCTCATGCGTGCCGGCCTCACGGTCGTGCTCGACAACGCGACCGGCGTCGAGGTGGTCGGCGAGGCCGGCGACGGGCTCCAGGCCGTCGAGGTGTGCCGCGCCCGGACGCCCGACGTGGTGCTCATGGACGTGCGCATGCCCGGCATCGACGGCATCGAGGCCACCCGGCGCGTCGTCGCGGCCGGGCTGCCGTGCCGGGTGCTGGTCCTGACCACGTTCCGCCACGACGAGTACGTGTGGGGAGCGCTCCGGGCCGGCGCCAGCGGCTTCCTGCTCAAGCGGGCCTCGCCGGAGCGCCTCGTCGACGCGGTGCGGACCGTGGCGGAGGGCGACACGCTCCTCGACCCGGCGGTCACCCGCGAGCTCGTCGAGCACTTCGTGCTCTCGTCAGGAGCCTCGGGTGTGCCCAGCGGTGACGACGCGCGCCGGGTCGCGATGCTCACCCAGCGGGAGATCCAGGTGCTGCGCCTGGTCGCCGAAGGGCTGTCCAACGCGGAGATCGCCGACCTGCTGGTCATCGCCGAGTCCACCGCCAAGACCCACGTCAAACGCATCCTCGCGAAGATCGACGCCCGCGACCGCGCCCAGGCGGTGGTGCTCGCCTACCGCGCCGGCCTGATGCTCCCCGGCGCCACCCGGACCCGGGAGTAGCGCGCCGCTCAGGTGGCCGTCCGCCGCGGGGCGTGGCCGGTCTCGTAGGCGTAGATGACGAGGTGGACGCGGGTGGTCGCGTCGAGCTTCGTCAGCAGCCGGCTGATGTAGGTCTTCACGGTCGCCGGGCCGATACCCAGCCGGGCGGAGATGTCCGCATTGGACAGTCCCTGGGCGACGAGGGTGAGCACATCGCTTTCGCGGTCGGTGAGCTCGGCCGCGGCGGCGCGGTCGGCGGGTGCCGGGGTGTGCGGCGTGGTGGCGAAGACCTCGACGAGCTTGCGGGTGATGGACGGGGACAGCAGCGACTCGCCGGCCGCGGCGACCCGTACCGCGCGCAGCAGCTCTTCCGGCGGCGTGTCCTTGAGGAGGAAGCCGACCGCGCCGGCGCGGAGGGCGCCGAAGACGTACTCGTCGAGGCCGAAGGTAGTGAGCATGACGACGCTGGTGCCGGCGCAGGCCGGGTCGGTGGTGATGCGGCGGGTGGCCTCGATGCCGTCGAGGACCGGCATGCGCACGTCCATCAGGATGACGTCGGGGCGGGTGGCGCGGGCCAGCCGGACCCCTTCTTCGCCCTGGCCGGCCTGGCCGGTGACGGTGATCCCCGGCGCGCCGGACAGCAGGGCGACAAAGCCGGCGCGGACCAGCTCCTGGTCGTCGACCACCACGACGCGCAACCCGGTCACGTCGCCACCCTACGGTCGGCGTTCAGGCGCAGTGCCGCCTCCACCCGAAATCCCCCGCCGGGCAAGGGGCCGGTCTCCAGGCGGCCGTCGAAGAGCGCGACCCGCTCGCGCATGCCGGTCAGGCCGTAGCCGGCGCCCGGCGACGCGGCCGGGCCGGGGCCGTCGTCGTCGACGCGGACGACCACCTCGTCGCCGGCGAGGTCCAGCACCACGGTGGCGGTCGCGCGGGGCGCGTGCTTGCGGATGTTGGTCAACGCCTCCTGCACCAGCCGGTACGCGGTGATCTGGACGCTCGCCGGCGTGCCGCGCACGGCGTCGGCCACGGTCAGCGACACCGGCCCGTGCGCGGCACGGTGGGCGGAGGCGAGCAGCGGCAGCTCGTCGATGCCCGGACTCGGCGACAGCGGCGCGTCGGCGTGCAGGACGCCGAGCATCCGGCGCAGGTCGTCCAGGGCGCTACGGCTTGCCTGTTCGATCGCGGCCAGCGCGGGCGCGGCCGGGTCGCCGTCGCCGGTCTGGTGCCGGGCGACCGCCGACTGCACGGCGATCCCGGAAAGGGTGTGCGCGACAACGTCCTGGAGTTCGGCGGCCAGCCGGAGCCGCTCGGCCAGGACCGCGCGTTCGGCGTCGACGGCGGCCCGGCGCAGCGCCTCGGCGGCCCGCGCGGCGGCGGCGTCACGGTCCCGCCGCCAGCGCCGCACGATCAGGCCAAGGCCCCACGGGACCAGCGCGGCCGGGGCGGTCGAGTCCTGCAAACCGCCGCCGGTGGCGGGCAGGTCGAGCAGGACGACCAGGAGGTCGAGGGCGGCTATCACGCCCAGGCAGGCGGCCGAGACCGCGAACGGGCGCCACGCGGCGACGGTGTAGAGGGCGACGAACATAGCCAGACCGGGTATGTCGGTACGGGCGTCGACGAGCGTCAGCAGCAGGGCGGCGCCGGCCGAGACGGCGAAGACCCGCACCGGCGCGGTGCGGCGCAAGGCCACCGACAGGCAGCCGAGCAGCACCAGCCCCACCACCGCGACCGACGGATCGGCGTAGTCGTGCGCGACGGACGGATCGGCCACGAACACGTTCGTCAGCCCCAGGACGGCCAGCGCGGCCGCGAGCGCCGCGTCGACGACCCGATCGTCGACCTGCTTGCGGGCCGGCTCCGGCGGCGGTGTGACCGGCTCGGCCACCGCGGCGTCCGCGCGCAGCAGGCCCAGCATCCGGCGCAGGTCGTCCAGGGCCGCCCGGCTCGCCCGCTCGATCGTGGACAGCGGCCCGTCGCCGGCGCGCAGCAGGTACCGCGCCGAACCGGCCTGTACCGCGATCACGGTCAGCGTGTGCGACACGACGTCGTGCAGCTCCCGTGCGATGCGCAGGCGGTCGGCGAAGACCGCCCGCTCCGCGGCGACGGCCCGCGACCGCTCCGCCGCCAGCGCCCGGGCCCGGGCCGCGTCGCGGTCGGCCCGCCACCGGCGGGTGAACCGCCCGATCGTCCACGCCGTCGTCACCGCGAGGAAGTCGAAGACGGCCAGCGGATGCTCGAAGTACGGGACGCGCAGCACGACCAGCAGGCCGAACCCGGTGTACGCGGCGGCGAGCGCGACCGACGCCGGCCGCCGGCCGCGGTGCGCGGCGACCGCGTACAGGCCGAGCATCAGGCAGAAGGCCGCCTCGCCGACCCGGTACGACAGTGCGCCGAGCGCCGTTATGGCGACGGTGACGGTCAGCGAGACGGCCAGCGGCCACCGGCGCCGCACCACGAGTGGCAGCCCGGCCGCTACCGCGAGCAGCACGCTGACGGCGCCGGGATCGCGGAACTCGTACGCCACCGCCGGGTCGTCGGTCACCACGCTCGCCACGGCCACCGCGGTGACGGCCAGGCCGAAGGCCGCGTCGAGCAGCTGCTCGCGACGGCTCAAGCCTCGCGCGGCGTCCATACCCGGCAGCGTAGGCGTGCCGCGGCGGCACCGGTTCCACCGTGCGGCGCCCCCCGCGTTCCGCCCTGAGGGGGAACCGCGGGCGCCGATCCGACCGCGAGCGGAGCCGGCCGGCCCGCCCGGTGGCGGCTGCGCCGGGGCGGGTGTGTGGGCGAGGGTTCGAGGCGCCAACGTCCGGGTTGGCCGTCCGCACCCTATGGAGGAACCGATGTCCACATCCACCCTGGCACCCGACACCGGGACCGCCGGTGCCACCAACCGCACCGCCGTCATCGCCGCCGCCCTCGTGGGCGCGGTCGCGTCCGCCGGGTACGTCTCCGGTGTCGTGTTCTCCAGCGGCATGAGTGACGCGGAGGCCCAACGTGCCCCGCTGACCGTGGTGGAGTCCCTGCTGACCGGCGGCGCGTACGTGGTGCTCGCCATCACCCTGACGGGCCTGGCCGCCGGCAGCCGCCTGCCCCGCTGGCCGCTGGCGCTGTCGGCGGCGGCGTGCGCGTTCGTCGCCATCCAAGCCTGGACCGTCGGCACCGTCTTCGCCTGGCTCGCGACCGAACTGCCCGAAGCCCAGCTGGACGCGGTCGGCCAGGACACGTTCCTGTTCGGCCTCTTCATCTACCCCATGGGCGTGCTCTGCCTGGCCGGTTACACCGCGCTGGCGATCGTCGGCTGGCGCCGCGGCGCGTTCTCCCGGGGCGCGAGCGTCGTGCTGGTCCTGGCCGGCCTCGCCGCCCTGCTCGGCCCCTTCCCACCCACCGGTCTGCTCGGCGCGATCGGCATCGCCTGGCTCGCCCGCACCCTGAAGAGTCGGTGACTCAGGCGATGCCGGTCAGGGTGGCGAAGACGATGACGTTGTCGGGGTACTCGCCGCGGACCGGGTCCCAGCGCCCGCCGCAGGTGACCAGCCGCAGCTGCGGAGTGTCCGGGTCGGCGTAGACCCGGGCGGTCGGAAACGCGGTCTTGGCGAACTCCTCGATCGACGTGACCGTGAACAGCGCGGTGCGCCGGTCCTCCCGCGTCACCTGGATCTCGTCGCCGGGCGCGATCCTGGTCAGGTACCAGAAGACGGCGACAGCCTTCTTGGAGTCGACGTGGCCGACGAGGACGGACGCGCCCCGTTCGCCCGGCGCGGGACCGAGGCGGTACCAGGCGGCGCGGTGGGCGCGCTCGTACGGCGGTGTCTCGATCGTGCCGTCCGGCCGCAGGCCGACGGTGTCCAGCGCGGCGCGCAGGTTGATCGACGGGATGACGATCTTCGTGGGGGCCGACCGGTCGAGGGCGGGTGACCGCCGTGCCAGCACCGCGCGCAGCGGCTGGCCGGTCGGCGACGGCGACGGCGGCGCGACGACGAGTGGCGGCGGGCCGTCGGGCACGAGGCTCGCGGACCGGATCTGCCAGATGCCGGCGGCGGCCACCAGGACGGTGGCGGCGCACCCCGCCCACCAGGCGATCCGGTGGGCGGGGTGCGGTGCGGGCCGGTCAGGCGCCACGGCGGCGCCGGCGGGCCAAGACGAGGCCGAGAGCGCCCGCCCCGGCGAGGGTCAGGGCACCGATGCCGAGGGCCATGCCGCCGGTGGTCGCGACGCCGCCACCGCCGCCGGTCTCCGGCGCGCCGCTCGGTACGACCACCGGGCCGGTCGTCGTGTCCGCGCTCGGCACCGGGCCGGGCGTGGTCGGCGTCGGCCCGGGTGACTCGGACTCGCTCGGCGACGGGCTGGGCGACTTGCTCGGCGACGGGCTGGGGCTGCTGGACGCCGGGCAGGTGTGCGTCAGGTTGAAGGACTTGCCTTCGCCGGTGATCTCCGCCGTCGCGGCGGTCAGCGTCCAGCCGGCGGGCGTGGTGATCCACGCCTTGCTGGTGCCCTTGTCGTCCACGATCGCGCCGCCGTCGGTCGGGATCGTCAGCGAGCCGTTCGCGCCGAACGTGGCCGTCACCGAGACGAACTCGCCCTTGTTTCCGGGCAGGACGAAGACCCACACGTCCTTGTCCGGGAACGGGCCGCCGCCGAAGTCACAGCCGTGGTCTTCGTGGTCCTCGGCGGTGGTGGGCACGTTGCCCGGGTTGATGCTGATGGTGGCGGCCCACGCGGCGGTCGACGGCCCGAGGGCCAGGAGTCCGGCGGCAGCCAGTACGGCCAACCGCGCCACCCAGAAGCGAAACACAATAATACCCCCGTATACGGACAAGCTCGACAGAGCTTACGTCTACGGGGCCGGAGTCCCAGGTCAGCGGGCGGCGTGTCGCATGTGGAAGGTCACCCGACAGCGCCACCGGCCTTCGCGGGTGCGGAAGGCCGGTGGCGCCCGAGCCCTACACCTCGGAGTCGAAGACGTGCGCCTCCTTGCGCCGGCGCAGCGCGAGCAGTGCCGCGCCACCGGCCACCAGCGCGACACCCAGCACCGCCGTCGCCAGCACCGCGCCGCCGGTGACCGGGAGGCTGCCGCCGCCGGCACCGGCGCCGGGCGTGCCGGACACCGAGCCGCCCGGCGTCGCCGGCGACGTCGTGCTCGGCGACTCCGACTGGGACGGCGTGGGCGTCGGCGTTTCGCCGCCGTTGCCGCCGCCGGCCGGGCAGGTGTGGGTGAGGTTGAACTTGTCCGCGGTGCCGCTGATGACGGCCGTCGCACCGGTCAGCGTCCAGCCGGCGGGCGTGGTGATCCACGCCTTGCTGGTGCCCTTGTCGTCCACGATCGCGCCGCCGTCGGTCGGGATCGTCAGCGAGCCGTTCGCGCCGAACACGGCCGTCACCGAGACGAACTCGCCCTTGTTTCCGGGCAGGACGAAGACCCACACGTCCTTGTCCGCGAACGGGCCGCCGCCGAAGTCACAGCCGTGGTCTTCGTGGTCCTCGGCGGTGGCGGGCACGTTGCCCGGGTTGATGTCGACCGTCGTGTCGGCCCAGGCGGGTGACGCCGCCGCCAGTCCGACCACCGCCGCCGTCCCGGCCACCGCAGCCAGCCGCCCCCACCAACGTGTACCCATCGCGAGATCCCCTCCGAGCATGAATGTCGCGACGATGTCAGCAGACCGGCGACAGCCGGCGCGACCCGCGATCGGACCGACACCGCGGCGCGATGGGACGCCCGCCGCCGACGTCCGGACAGACTTCGCGGGAACGCCCGATTTCCGGTAACGCGGCTCCGCCGTTCTTGCGTCGACCAGGCTCAAGTACGGCCGTGTCTGCCCTGCTCAGGGACGTTGTAGCCTGCTCCGTCGGCACTTCCGATGATGCGACGGGACCGGGCTTTTGCAAGACCAGGACGACGAACTCGCCGTGGCGCTCGACGCCGCGCTGCGCGGAGACCCCGCCGCGTTCGCCGTCCTGTGGCGGGCGCACCAGCCGCCCCTGCTGCGGTACCTGCGCGTGATCGTCGGCGAGAGCGCGGAGGACGTGGCCTCGGAGACCTGGCTACAGGCCGCCCGCGGCCTGCGCGGCTTCACCGGCTCGCCGGCCGGGTTCCGGGTGTGGCTTTTCACGGTCGCGCGCAACCGCGCGATCGACGAGCGCCGGCGCGCCCGCCGGCGTCCGGAGGAACCCCGCGACCTGGCCGAGCGGGACCTGCCCGGCAGCCGGCCGGACGTCGCCGACGAGGTGCTCGAACGGTCCGATGTCGACTGGGCGCTGCGGGTGATCGCCACGCTGCCCAAGGACCAGGCCGAGGCCGTGATGCTGCGGGTCGTGGCCGGGCTCGACGTGGCGCAGACCGCGCAGGTGCTGGGCAAGCGGCCGGGCGCGGTGCGGATCGCCGCGATGCGCGGGCTGCGCCGCCTCGCCCAGCACGACGAGGTACGCCGGCGCCGGGGCGATCCGGGTCACACGGACGGGGTGTAACGCGATGCGAGGCCGGGACGCATTTTCCAACGCCATGGGTACACCACGCGGGCCCCGGATCGGGCCGGACGACGCCGAGCGCCTGCTCACCACCGGGCGCGATGCGGCGCACCCGGGCCTGAGCCGGCTGCTCACGGCCGCTGCCGCCGCGCCGCGGCCGGGCGAGCTGGCCGGGCTCCGCGCCGCCGTCGCCGCGTTCGAGCAGGCCGGTCCGGCGGCCCGGCCGACGGTCGTGCCCCGCCGGCGCCGCGCGGTGCGCCCGCTCGCGGCCGCGGCCGCGCTGGCCGCGATGCTCGCCGGTGGCGTCGCCGTGGCCGCCGAGACGGGAAACCTGCCGGGAGGTCCCGTCACGGAACGCAGCACCCCGGCGACCGGCGCGCCGCCGGAGAGCACCCGCCCGGCACCCGAGCGCGGCCCGAGCGGCACCCCCACCGCCCCGTCGCCGCCGGCCGAGCGCGGCAGGACGGTCAGTCCGACCCGGCCGGCGCCGACCGTCCACGGGCTCTGCCAGGCGTGGGAAGCCCAGCGCCGCAACCCGAACGGCGCGCCGATGGCGGCCGAGGCGATGCGCGACCTGGCCGCGGCGGCCGGCGGCGAGAACCGGATCCCGGCGTTCTGCGCCACGGTGCTCGCGAGGCCGGGCACGCACCCGCCGACGCCGAGCCACCCCGGCGGGAAGGCACCGGGCAAGCCGACACCGAGCCCGGCCAAGAAGGGGTAGGCCGGTGAAGCCGGTCTTCGTGGACCGCACCGGACAGCGCCGCCGCCTCGTCCGGGTCGCCGGGGCGGCCGCCGGTCTGCTGCTGGCGCTCGCCTCGCTGTTGCTGGTCGCGGGCTTCACCGGCGCCGGGCCGGGCCACCTGCCGCTGTTGCCGCAGCCGGCGGGTGGCGCGCCGACGGCCCCGCGCTCCCCCGCCGCGACGAGGCCGGCACCCGCGCCCGCGCGGGCCACCGTCCCGGCGCCGGCCGACCGGCCGTCCACCGTGCCACCGCCGACCGCCACCGCGCGGGTCACGCCCACGCCGACGCCGAGCCGGACCAACCACCGCCGGGTGCCGACGCACACGCCCGGCAACAACAGACCGTCGAAGCCGAGCTGAGATGTCCCGGCACGTACGGCGGCGCGAGCCGCGCGCCCACTGGGTGCTGCTGGCGCTCTTCATGGTGGTGCTGCTGGCCGGCCTGTCCTTCAACGGGTACGTCTCGCACGCCGGCGCCGAGGGCAGCGGCCCCGACCTGACCGGCGACGCCAGCGGCCCGGCACCGGCGGAGGTGACCGGAGCCGGCCCGGTCCTGCGCGTCGCACCGGACGGCACCGTCACCAGCCGCACGATGCCGCGCCGGACGATCGCGCTGACCTTCGACGACGGCCCCGATCCACAGTGGACGCCGAAGATCCTGGACGTGCTCGCCGAGCACCGCGCGCACGCCACGTTCTTCCAGATCGGCTCCCAGGTCAACGCCCACCCCGAGCTGGCCCGCCGGGTGGTCGCCGAGGGGCACGAGATCGGGGCGCACACGTTCAGCCACCCGTGGCTCGCGGACACCCCGGCGTGGCGCCGGGGGCTGGAGCTGACCCTCACCCGCAACGCCATCGCCGCCGCGACCGGCCGCGCGCCGGTGCTGGTCCGGCCGCCGTACTCGTCCGAACCGGCCGCGGTGACGGCGGCCGACTTCGCCGCGATGCGGCAGGCCGGCGGCGCCGGCTACCTCACCGTGCTCACCGACCTGGACACCGAGGACTGGCGCCGCCCCGGCGTCGCGGAGATCGTGGCGAAGGCCCAGCCGGCCAAGGACCGCGGCGCGGTGGTGATGATGCACGACTCCGGCGGCGACCGCACGCAGACCGTCGCCGCGCTCGACGCGCTGATCCCGAAGCTCCAGGCGCGCGGGTACCGCTTCACCACCGTCTCGGAAGCGCTCGCCCTCCCGCCGGCCGCCGAGGCCTCCACCGGGCAGCGGATGCGCGGGCACGCCCTGGGCTGGGCGCAGACCGGCGGCGCGTGGCTGAGCCGCGCGCTGACCGTGCTGATGGTCGCCGCGGTGGTGCTCGCGGCGGTACGCCTCGCCGTCCAGTTGGTCTGCGCCCGCGTCCACGTGCGCCGGGTACGCCGCCGGGCCCGCGAGCCGCTGCGCTACCTGGGTCCGGTGTCGGTGGTCGTCCCGGCGTACAACGAGTCGGCCAACATCGCCGCCACCGTCAAGTCGCTCGTGGCCAGCGACTACCCGTGGGTGGAGGTGATCGTCGTCGACGACGGCTCGACCGACGGCACCGCGGACATCGTCGAGCGGCTGCGCCTGCGCGGCGTCCGGGTGGTCCGCCAGGCCAACGCCGGCAAGCCGGCCGCGCTCAACACCGGCATCGCGCACGCGCGCGGCGACATCCTGGTGCTCGTCGACGGCGACACGGTCTTCGCGCCGGACGCCGTCGGCCGCCTCGTGCGGCCGCTGTCCCACCCGGACGTCGGCGCCGTCTCCGGCAACACCAAGGTGGCCAACCGCCGCGGCCTGCTCGGCCGGTGGCAGCACCTGGAGTACGTGATCGGCTTCAACCTCGACCGCCGGATGTTCGAGGTGCTGCGCTGCATGCCGACCGTGCCCGGCGCGATCGGGGCGTTCCGCCGCGCGGCCGTGGTGGACGTCGGCGGCGTGTCCGGGCAGACCCTCGCCGAGGACACCGACTTCACGATGGCGCTCATCCGGGCCGGCTGGCGCGTGGTGTACGCCCCGGACGCGATCGCCTGGACCGAGGCGCCCGCCTCCCTCAAGCAGCTGTGGCGCCAGCGGTACCGCTGGTGCTACGGCACGATGCAGGCGATGTGGAAGCACCGCCGGGCGCTCGTCGAGCGGGGCGCGGCCGGGCGGCTGGGCCGGCGCGGCCTGGGCTACCTGCTGCTCTTCCAGGTCGCGCTGCCGCTGTGCGCCTGCATGGTCGACGTGTACGGCGTCTACGGCCTGCTCTTCCTCCCCCCGGCCAAGGTGGCCGCCGTGTGGGCCGGGTTCACGCTGCTCCAGGTGGCCACCGCCGCGTACGCGCTGCGCCTGGACCGGGAACGCTACGGACCACTGTGGACGCTGCCGTTCCAGCAGGTGGTGTACCGCCAGCTGATGTACCTGGTCGTCATCCAGTCGACGGTCATGGCACTGGTCGGCGACCGCCTGCGGTGGCACCGCATGGTCCGGATCGGAGCGGTCGCGCAGCCGGATGCCGTGCGGATACGATCACGCTCATGACCGACACGCCCACCGATCCCGTCGCCCACAACCGCCGCGCCTGGGATCGCGAGGTGGAGCAGGACAACGAATGGTCGCGGCCCGTGTCACCCGAGGTCGTCGCGAAGGCGCGGGCCGGCCAGTGGTCCATCGTCATCATCGGGTACGAGCCGGTGGACCCCACCTGGTTCCCACCGGACATCGCCGTGTGTGACGTGCTCTGCCTCGCTTCGGGCGGCGGGCAGCAGGGCCCGGTGCTCGCCGCGGCCGGCGCCCGGGTGACCGTCTTCGACAACTCGCCCCGCCAGCTCGCCCAGGACGAGATGGTCGCCGAGCGCGAGGGGCTCGACCTGCGCACGGTGGTCGGCGACGCCCGCGACCTCGGCGCGTTCCCGGACGCCTCGTTCGACCTTGTCGTCCACCCGGTCTCCAACCTCTTCATCCCCGAGCTGGCGCCGGTGTGGCGCGAGTGCCACCGCGTGCTGCGCCCCGGCGGCACGCTGCTGTCCGGCTTCCTCAACCCGGACGTCTACCTATTCGACGCGCACGCGCTGGACACCCGCGGCGAGCTCGTCGTCCGCCACCGCCTGCCGTACAGCGACCTCACCCACCTGGAGCCCGGCGAGCGCGAGCGGCTGTGGGGCGCGGAGGCTCCGCTGGAGTACAGCCACACGCTCACCGAGCAGATCGGCGGCCAGATCGCCGCCGGCTTCACCATCACCGGCTTCGCCGAAGCCCCGCACCACTCGGACGCGACGGCCGGCTGGCTGTCCGGCTACTTCGCGACGAAGGCGGTAAAGCCCGCCGCCTAGACATCACCCATCTGCCAACCGATCGTGGTATCTAACTGTCCCTCCAGCGACGGATACGTACCACGATCTGCTGGCGTGACAGGCTGTGCGCGAGCTTGGCCCGCTTGCCGCGGCCGTCGTCGCCGGCCGCGCGCGGTGCGATTTTGAAACCGCGGCTTCGACGCGGCGGCGACCCTGGTCCGAAGCGTTCCCGGTCACGTCGGGAGTGGGCCGCCGGCGAGGGCGACCACGACACCGACCGCCGCCGCGCAGAGCAGGGTGGTCACCACGCCGCGGCGGGCGGCGAGGAGCAGGACGGCGGCGCCAACCGTGACCGCGTACTGCCAGGGCTCGGTGAGGGCCAGGGTGAGCGGGATCGCCGAGCCGAGGATCGAGCCGATCGCGGCCGGGCCGGCACCGTCCAGGAAGGCGCGTACCCCCGGGTTGCCGCGCAGCCGGTCGAAGCGGTGCGCGCCCAGCAGGATGAACGCGAACGACGGGCTGAACGCGACCGCCGCCGCGAGCAGGCCGCCGCCGACGCCGGCGGCGGCGTAGCCGACCGCGGCGACCGTGTGCACGACCGGGCCGGGCGTGATCTGGCCGAGCGCGACGGCGTTGAGAAACTGGCCGTCGGTCATCCAGCCGTAGCGGTGCACGGCGTCCGACTGCATGAGCGGGATGATGACGAAGCCGCCGCCGTACGACAGGGCGCCGACCTTGAGCGCCACCCAGGCCAGCGGCAGCAGCGCCCCGCCGCCGATCACGGCCGCGGCCAGCAGCGGGGTCAGGTGTGCGCCGGCGGTCGTGCCGGTGCGCCGGCTGGCCTGCCGCACGCCGACCTCGGCCGCGCCGCAGGCCAGCAGCAGGAGCACCAGCCACGGGCCGAGCAGGGCCGCGCCGGCCAGCCCGAGCGCCGCGTAGGCGACCCAGCGCGCGCGGCCGTCGGCGCGTCGCCAGCTCGGTGGGATCAGGCCGATGCCCGCGTGGACGGCCACGGCCGCGACCGCCGCACCCGCGCCGGCTCCAGCGCCGGCCACCCACAG
Organism: Phytohabitans sp. LJ34; assembly: GCF_052068095.1. Classification (NCBI taxonomy): domain Bacteria; kingdom Bacillati; phylum Actinomycetota; class Actinomycetes; order Micromonosporales; family Micromonosporaceae; genus Phytohabitans; species Phytohabitans sp. LJ34. Next base: position 64,350 of record NZ_JBQHDG010000010.1, read on the forward strand.
TGGTGGCTTGCCGGCCAGGAACAGCGCCGACAGGGCGAGGATCGCCGCCAGGCCCGGCCCGATGAACGCGATCCCGCCCACCACCGCGCCGAGCCGGCCGCGCACGTGCCAGGCGCAGAAGATGGCCAGCTGGGTCGAGGCCGGGCCGGGCAGCAGGTTGCAGGCGGCCACCGCGTCCTCGAACGCCTTGTCGTCCAGCCACTTCCGCCGCTCGACGCAGAGCTGCCGCAGGAGCGCGATGTGCGCCGGCGGCCCGCCGAACCCGATGCACCCGATCCGCCCCCACTCCTTGAGGACGGTGGCCAGCCCCACGGCCTTGCTCAACGTGCCTCCACGCGGTGCAGCAGGTAGTGGATGCGGACGGTCAGCTCGTCCGCCGTGCGGGCGAAGCCCGGGAGGCCCTCGCGGGCCGGGTCGGGGATGCTCCAGTGCACGACCTCCGGCTCGCCCGGGAAGTCGGGCGCCACCAGACGGACCTTGTCGCACAGCGTGACCACGTGCCCGAAGCGCTTGCCGGCGAACTCGTCCAGATGCTTGCTCCGCCGCCCCGACATGTCGATCCCCCGCTCGGCCATCACCCGTACCGCGTCCGGGTGGACCGGCTTGGGGTGGCTGCCGGCGCTGAACACGGGCACCCCCGGCCGGGCCCGCTGGAGCAGCGCCTCGGCCATCTGCGAGCGCGCGCTGTTGCCGGTACACAGGAAAAGGACCGCCCCCGGCGGCGCGCCGTGGCCGGGTGGCGGCGGGACCAGCGCGAGCGCCGGGTGCAGCGCGGCGCCCGCCGCGGAGAGCAACGCGCCGCACCGGGCCAGGTCGGCGGTGTAGAACGCGACGCGGGCGTCGGCGGCGCTGCGCCGCGCGGACACCAGGCCCGCGGCCCGCAGGCGCCCCAGATGGTAGGAGACGAGGCTCTGCGGCTCGCCCACCAGCACGGTCAGCTCGTCGACCCGCCGGTCGCCGCGGGCCAGGGCGGACAGCAGCCGCCACCGCACCGGGTGCCCCGCCAACGCGAGGAAGATCGGCGGCTCACCCATGGGCCAGACGATACGTCAAGCTGGTTTTATAGATCTTGCTAGGTCATGCGGGCGATGGCGCCGCGCAGGCGGCGGAGGTCGCGCAGGCGCCGCTCGTAGGTCATCGCGACCGCGATCAGCACGAGGCCGCCGACCGCCAGGTAGGCCCAGCGGGGCAGCAGGTCCCACACGAGGACCTCGTGCAGCGCGACCGCGACAAGCGTGCCCCCGCCGACCACGAGCGGCGCCTGCCGCTTCTCGTAAGCGCCGGCCAGCACGGCGAGCAGCGCGCCGAGCCCCAGCAGCAGGCGGCGCACGCCCTGGCCGTCCGCGACGAGGATCGAGGCGAGGCTGGGCAGCAGCGCCACGGCGAGCCCCGGCGCGTAGCCGACCCAGCTGCCGATCGCCGGCCGGGCGCGGAGCGCGACGTGCCCGGCGACGAGCGCGAAGGCGGCGGCCGGCAGCGTGTACGCCTCGGTGAGCGCGACCGACTCCGCGGTCAGCAGCAGCCACCATGCCAGCAGCACGCTCCCGCCGGAGACCAGGGCCAGCGCGCGGCGGGCGGTCTCCCCGGGCGCGACGGCCCGCGCCGCGACGGCGGCCGCCCACAGCGTGCAGACGGCGGCCGCGTGCCGCGCCTCCCCGATCGTCAACACCAGCGCCACGGCGGCCGACGCGTGCGCCGCAGCGTCCAGCGCGACACGTTCCATCCTTCGGCCCCGCAACCGCGGCAGCACGACGAGGCCCAGCGCCAGCGCGGCCACCCCGAGCAACGGGTACGCGCCGCGCGCCAAGGGCTGCCCGCCCGCCAGCGTCGCCGCGATCGCGAACGCGCCACCCGCGGTCACGGCCGCGAGCCAGCCCCCGGTCCGCACCGCCTCGGTCGCGCCGGCCGCTCCCACGACCGCCGCGGCCACCACCACGAAGCCCAGGCCGGAGAGCGTCGCGGCCTCCGTCGGCAGCAGGCCAGCCAGTCCGGGCGCGGCCATCAGGCATCCGATGGGTACGCCGTACGACCGGCCGCCACGCCGGAGCGTGAACGCCAGGACGACGGCCGTGCCCAGCGCGAGCGACGCGCCAGGCACCACGGGCCACGGTGCTTCGGCGGCGGCGACGACCGCGACGACCCCGACCAGTCCGGCGAGCACGGCCGCCGCACGCCACCCGACCAGCGCCAGCGCGGCGGCGAGGAGCAGCACGGCGGCCGGCCCGCCCGACGGCAGCCCTGGATCGGCATCGGCCGGCGCACCGTTCCAGATGTCGCCGAGCCACCGGAACGGCTCCAGGAAGAGCACATAGGACAGTGGAACGAGGACGGCCAGCAGCACGAGGCCATGCGGGACGGCCGCGGCGACCAGCGACTCCCGGCCGTTCGTCGGGCCGCGACCCGCGCCACGGCCGCCGGCCCGGGACCCGCCGTCCGCGGGCCGGACCGCACGGTAAGCGGTGGCCAGCACCAGCAGCCCGAGCGCCGGGTAGAGCCCGGTCGGGTCGCCCGCGCCGGCCAGGTCCGGCCAGAGCGCGGCTCCCGTGACGGCGACCGCCAGGGCGGCGACCGCGTAGGGCCGGGCCGCCCGGCCACCCAGCACCGCGACCGGCAGCAGCAGGAGCGTGGCGGCGACAAGACCGGCCCGCGCGGGCCAGGGCTCCGCCGCACCGCCCGCGAAGACGCCGCACGCCGCGGCCGCCGGCCACGCCACGAGCCCGACCCCGAAGGCCACCCGCCGCACGATGTCCACCCCGTTCGCCCGGCCGCGCGCGCCGGGCGCCGGCGGGATCACGCCGGCCCGGTCGCCGAACGCCGGCGGGATCACGCCGGTCGGGTTGCCGAGCGACGGCACGCGCGCGCCGGTCCGTTCGGCGAGCGCCAGCGCGGCGACGCCGATCGCGACGAGTGTGCCCAGCGCGGCGGTGGCCGACCACGGCCGGATGAGGCTGACCAGGATCGCGTGGCCGGCAAGGACCGCGGCCACCGGACCGGCGACGGCGGCCACCCGCCAGTCCGTGCGCCGCGCCGCGGCTCTCGCCGCCGGCGCCACATCGGGCCGCCCCACTGGGGCCACGTCGGGCCGGGCCGCCGGCGCCACATCAGGCCGCGCCGCCGGGACCACATCAGGCCGCCCCGCGGGGGCCACGTCGGGCCTTGCCGCCAGCGCCGCCTCGGGGGTCGCCGCCGGGGAGGCGGGCCTCGCCGGCAGCAGCCCGAGCGCGAGCACCGCGGCGGCTGCCAGCTCCAATGGCACCAGGGCCCACCACGGCACCGGCAGCGCGAGCAGCGCCACGGCCGCACCCGCCACCGCGATCCCCCGGCGCCAGCCGGCCGGCGCGGCGAGCGCGAGCGCCGCCGTGGCGAGCGCGACCGCGGCCGGCACCTGCCAGTCGAACGGCGGGCCCGTGCCGGAGCCGCCCTCCCAGGCCGGCAGCGACGCCGCCACGGTGCCGAGCGCGTTGGCCGCGGCCATGCCGGCGGCCACCGGCGCCAGCAGGGCGACCGCGACCACCGCACCGATCCGGGCACCGAGCGCGTCCGGGTAGGTCAGCGGGCGCCGCGCGAGATGGGCGGCCAGCGCGAGCCCCAGCACCGTCGCCGCGGCGGCCACCAGGAGCACCGACGGGGCCAGCTGCGCGAGCGGCCGGACGACCGCGCCGCCCAGCGCGAGCACGGCCACCGCCGCCGCGACCGTCCGCAGTGGAGCGGAGCGGGCCAGCCGGCCGGCGGCGACCAGCGCGGCGGCGGACAGCAGCGCCGCCCCGCCGACCAGTGCCGGCACGGCTACCGGGCCCGGCTGGAGGAGCGCGACGAGGGCGGACACCCCTGAGAGCACCTGTCCGCACCCGTACAGCGCCCATGCCACCACCCGCAGCTCGCGGCCGGCCAGGCGGGCTACCGCGAGGCTCGCGACCGCCGTCACGGTGAAGGCGAGGGACCAGCCGCGCACACCCGCCTCCCACTCGGCGGCGAGCAGCGGCGCCACCGGCTGGATCGCCGCGAGCGCGGCGAACCGGGGCGCGGCCAGGCAGGTCGCCAGCCCGTACCCGACGCCGACCGCGGCGGTGACCGCGCACACGCCGGCCGCGTAGCCGGCGCCGGGCACCCCGCCGAGCCCGAACAGGTCGACGTACCAGGCGCCGTACCCGTCGAGCACGACCAGCAGCATCGCGATCGCCGCGAACGTCTCCCCCGTGCCGCGCAGCCCGCGCCGCGCGGCGAGCGGCGGCACGGCGAGCGCCAGGAGCGTGACCACGCCGAGCGCGACCGAGCGGCCGACCGCCCCGTACGTCGCCCACGCCACGCCGGTGAACACCACGGCCGCCGCGCCGACGAGCAGGCCGCCGAGCACGAAGAGCAGGTTCTGCACGGTGACCGGCCGCGTCTCGGGCCGCACGGCCGGCGCGGGAGCGTGGACCGGAGTCGGCGCCGTAGCGGAGACCGCGGCCGGCGCGGGAGAGAGGACCGCGGCCGGCGCCGCCGTCCCGGCCCGCACGTCGACCCTCGACTGCCGTACCCCGATCGCCAGGCCGTCCCGGCGCTCCCGGAGCGCGCGGAACTCCCCCGCGAGCGCCGTGTACGCGTCCAGCGCCTCCTGGACCCGGGGCGCGAGCGCGGCGAGCTCCGCGTTGAGCCGCACCACCTCGGCGGCCCGCGGGTCGGGCGCGCGGCCGCAGCCACCGCACCCCGCGGTGAGGTCCGCGGGCGCTCCGCACACCGGACATGGGTACGTCGTCATAGCCGCATCCTGCCAACCCGCCCCCACTCGGCACAGAGTGCGCGTACTCAAGCCCTACGGATTGACAGCCATCTAATCCCGAGGGAAGATCGGCCCTGGTCGCCTCGCGTCACCGGGCGGGACGTGACGGCACTCTGCCGTGCCGGCGGGCATCCGCCGGCCATTCCCCCCGGAGGACACATGCACCGACGACCAGCCCGCACCAGGCTGTTCACCGCCGCCCTCGCCGCCCTCGTCGTCGGATCGGCCGGCGCCGCGGTCGCCACCGCGACCACCGCGTTCGCCGCCACCGGCTGCCGGGTCGCCTACACGGTCGCCTCGCAGTGGGCGGGCGGCTTCACCGCCAACGTCAGCGTCACGAACCTCGGCGACCCGCTCTCCGGCTGGACGCTGCGGTGGTCGTACGCGGCCGGTCAGACCGTGACCCAGGCCTGGAACGCCACCGTGACGCAGAGCGGCAGCGCGGTCACCGCCGTCAACGCCAGCTACAACGGGAGCCTGGCCACCAACGGCAGCACCTCGTTCGGTTTCAACGGCGGGTGGAACAACTCGACCAACCCGGTGCCCACCAGCTTCACGCTGAACGGCACCACCTGCACCGGCAGCACCACGCCGACCACCGGCCCCACCACCGGCGGGCCGACGACGAGGCCGCCGACCACCGCGCCCACGACCCGGCCGCCGGGCAGCACACCGCCGGAGAAGACGATCCGGGTGTACTGGCTCAAGCCCACCGACGTCGCGTACGACCAGCGCTACCCGGACGGCATCGCCAACGTGATGCGCGAGGCGCAGCGCTACTACCGGCAGGAGCTGGGCAAGACGTTCACGCTCAACAACCCGGTCGTCGAGGTCGTCGACGGCGACCACCCGCGCTCCTGGTACGAGAACACCCCCAACGGCAACGAGTGCTACTGGTGGGTGGTCTTCAACATGCAGCAGGAGCTGATGCGCAAGCTCAACCTGCGCGCGCCGGACAGCCGCTGGATCAACGTCGGCGAGATCAGCGCCGAGGCCTCGTGCTCCGGCGGCGGTGGCGGCAGCGGCTGGGTGATCCTCAGCGGTCACGACGCCGACGGCGCGGCCGGCATCGGCGGCAACATGAACCGCTGGTACGGCGGCATGGTGCACGAGCTGGGCCACGCGTTCGGCCTGCCCGACTCCACGTCGACCGACGGCACGCCGATGTCCGCGTCGTTCTACAACTACCCCAACACCCATTTCAGCCAGGCGCAGAAGAACAACATCCTGAACGGCCCGTACGGCAGCTTCCTGTCCTAAATGGTCCTTGGTTATTCCGGTGCCCGCGTGCCGGGCACCGGAGTAGCCTGGCGCGGTGCGGTTGAACCATCTCGGGCTGCCGGTCCGCGACGCCGAGCGCAGCGTGCGCTTCTACGCGGCCTACTTCGGGTTCGATCCCGCGACCGCCCAGGTGTACGACGACGGCACCGTCATCGTCCGCGACGCCGCCGGCTTCGACCTCGCGCTGCACACCGTCGACGAGGTCGAGCCCTCGCCCGCGTTCCTCCACTTTGGATTCCGCTGGCCCGCTCCGGACGGGGTGCGCGCCCTGCTCGTCCACCTCGAGGCCGGCGGCGTCGAGATCCTCGAGCGCTACGACGAGCCGGCGTACGTGGCCGTCAAGGTCCTCGACCCGGACGGCCACCGCGTGGAGGCCTACTGGGAGCCGCCCGGGTAGGTGGCGGCGGCGGAATACGGCGCCGCCGCCGGGGCGTTGTCCCACTTCGTGAACATGTTCGACGAGTATCGGCGGGGCCTGCTGTTCATGCGGATGGGAGAGCCGGCCAGCGCCGCGCGCATCCTCGCACCCATCGTGTCGGCCGAGCCCGCGAACGCCGAGGCGCGCCTCCAGCTCGCGCTCGCCTACTTCGCCACCGCCCAGCTCAACCGGGCCCGCGACGAGCTGAGCGTGCTGGTCGAGCGCGACCCCAGCGACCACTACAGCCACCACGTGCTCGGGCGCACCCTGGAGCGGCTGGGCCGGCCGGCCGAGGCGCTGCCGCACCTGCGCCTGGCCGCCGCGATGTCACCGGTCCCCGAGTACCGGGACGCGGTGGACCGGGTGTCCCGTCAGCGCGGGTAGAGCAGGTAGGGGCGGCGGCGCGCGGTGAACGCGGACAGCTCCGCGCGCCACGCGCCGACCGCCTCGTCGACGCTCGCTCCGGCGTCGAGCATCGTGCGGAGCCGGGGCGAGCCGGTGAGCTTGTCGATCCAGTACGGCCGCTGCGGATCCCACGCGTCCGCCCGCCACGCGAACGACGGGTATCGCCTCGCCTCGGCGAGCATCGCCACGCCGGTGCGGACCGGGTCGTACGCGCGCCGGTCGGTGACCTTCACCTCGACGCCGGCGCAGAGCACACCGGTGAACTTGTTGAACGTGGGCGTGAAGTACGCCTCGCGGAACTCCACGCCGGGCAGCCGCAGCGCGTTGAGCCGGTCGCCCCAGTGGTGGTCGAGCTCGGGGCCGCCGACCAGCTCGAACGGGCGGGTGGTGCCGCGACCCTCCGAAATGGACGCCACCCCCTCGAACATGCACGTGCCCGGGTAGACCAGCGCGGTGTCCGGGGTGGGCATGTTGGGGCTGGGCAGCACCCACGGCAGGTCGGTGTCGGCGGCCATGAGGCGGCCGTGCCAGCCCCGGCAGGCGACCACCTCCAGCTCGACCCGGGCGCCGGCCTCCGCGGGCAGGAACTCGCCGTTGTAGAAGCGGGCCAGCTCACCCACCGTCATGCCGTGCTGCTGGACGATCTCCTTCTTGCCGACTCCCGACGTGTACCCGGCGGTCATCATCGGCCCGTACGCCGTACCCCCGGCGGGGTTGGGCCGGTCGAGCACCACGAAGCGGAGCCCGGCGCGGGCGGCGGCGACCATGGCGTCGTAGAGGGTCCAGATGTACGTGTAGAAGCGGGCGCCCACGTCCTGGATGTCGAAGACCACGGTGTCGACGCCGGCGGTGGCGTAGAGCTGCTCCCACTTGGCCTGGCTCGCCCCGTACGCGTCGTAGACGGTCAGGCCGGTGCGCGCGTCGACGCCGGTGCCCTCGCTGCCGCCGGCCTGCGCCGAGCCGCGAAAGCCGTGCTCCGGCCCGAACACGCCGGCGATGTCGACCCGCCCGCTGGCGTGCATGAGGTCGACGAGGTGCCGGTAGCGCCGGTCGACGCCGGTGGGATTGGAGATCACGCCGACCCGCTGCCCGGCGAGCGTGGCCCAGCGGCTCTCGACGAGGCGGTCGAGCCCGGTGCGCACCGGGTGGCGATCACCGGCCGCCGCGGGTGAACTGGTGACGAGCACGCCGGCCGCGCCGACCGAGCCCGCGAGAACGTGACGGCGTCGCATCCTCGTAACGTAGTCCCATCGCTCGATAGGTGGCAAGAATCTCCTGAATACTTGAATCGTCCGAAAATTAGTTCCATCCTGGGGCGCATGTGGAAAGAGCTGCTGCTCGCGTCCGTCACCACCCTGGCTCCGAGCGTGACCCCCGGCGACGTCCACTTCGCGCACGACACGCTGCGCCGGGGCACGCCGGCCCAGGTCGGCCTCGACGCGGCGCCGATCGCCCGGATGGTCACCGACGCCGCCGCCTACCTCGTGCCGACGCCCGACCATCCGAACTGGCCCACGTACGCCGGGGCGGTCGTGCTCGCCGCGAAGGACGGCGTGATCGTGCAGCACGCCGCGGTTGGCGACGCGGTGCGGTACACGGCGGTGGGCCCGCCGCCCGGCCGGGTCGGCGAGGAGCTGCCGCCCGCGGAGCGCATCCCCATGCGCAAGGACACGATCTTCGACCTCGCGTCGATCTCCAAGCTCTTCACGACCGTCGTGGTGCTGCGCCAGGTCGAGGCCGGCCGGGTCGACCTCGACGCGCCGGTGGCCCGCTACCTGCCGGAGTTCGCGGCCGGCGGCAAGGCCGATGTGACCGTTCGCATGCTGCTCACCCACACCTCGGGGCTGCCCGCGTTCCTTCCACTGTGGAGCAGCCACCCCACGCCCGAGGCCCGCCTGGCCGCCGCCGTCGCCACGCCGCTCGCCACCGGCGCCCGGCCCGGCGGCCAGTACGTCTACTCCGACCTCGGCCTCATCGCGCTCGGCGAGCTGGCGCACCGGGTGACCGGTCACACCCTCGACGTGCTGGTCCGCGACCAGATCACCCGGCCGCTCAGCATGGTCGACACCGCCTACAACCCGCCCGCGTCGCTGCGCTCCCGCATCGCCGCGACCGAGTACCAGCCGTACGCCGGCCGGGGCATGGTGTGGGGCGAGGTGCACGACGAGAACGCCTGGAGCCTCGGCGGCGTCGCGGGCCACGCCGGCCTCTTCTCCACCGCGGCCGACCTCGCCGTCTTCTGCCAGATGCTGCTCAACGGCGGCCAGTACAAGGGCCGGCGCGTCCTGCGCGGCTCGACTGTGCGGGCCATGCTGGTCAACTACAACGCCGCCCTCGAGCCGTCCTACCCGGAGAGCGACCGCGGCCTCGGCCTGGAGCTCAACAAGCACTGGTACATGGGCCCGCTCGCGTCGCCGGTCTCCTTCGGCCACACCGGCTTCACCGGAACGTCCATCGTGGTCGACCCGCTCTCGCACTCGTTCGTGATCCTGCTCAGCAACCGCGTGCACCCGGACCGCGGCTGGGGCGGCAACAACCCGGCCCGGCGCGCGGTCGTCCGCGACTTCGGCGAGGCGACGCCGGTGCGCCCCCCGTCCCGCGCCGCCTGGCGCGCCACCCCCGGCGACGCGGCCACCGCGACGATGACCGCGCCGCTGCGCCGGCCGGCCACGTCGGGCACCCTCTCCTTCGACCTGTGGTACGACACGGAACCCCGCGTCGACACCGTCCGCGTCGAGTCGACAGTGGACGGTACACAGTGGTCCCCGCTCCCGCTCACCCTGCGCCGCGGCGGTGACCGCTGGTCGGCCGACGGCATGGTCACCGGCTACGGCGGCCGCACCTGGTGGCGCGCGACGGCCGCCATCCCCGACGGCACGACCGCGGTCCGCTGGACCTACACGACGGACGTCAACTCCCAGGGCCGCGGCGTGTACGTCGACCGCGTCCTAGCCCTCGGCCGCGGCGCCCCGCTCTTCACCGGCGAGGGCGCCGACGCCAGCCGCCTCGTCCTCGACCGCTGGGTCGAGGCCCGCCGCTGACCGACGCGATCAGTCCGGTCCGACGCTGGGGTCCGGCGGCCCGGTGGGGATCACGCTGCCGTCCTCGCCGGCACGCGCGCCGCTCGGGTTGCCGGATCCGGCCACTCCGGGCAGCGGCCCGATCGGCTCGCGGTCGGCACTCTCGTCCGGCTGATCGGTGTCCTGCCCGCGATCCGCCGGCGCGTCGGGAAACCTGTCCCGCTCGTCCTCCGCCGCCACCACGACCACCTCCGCTCCGCGCTCTGGTACCCCGCGGCAGCGGACGGAAACGACCAAGCCTCCTGGACGCGTTGACGTGCTCGACGTCCTCGATCGAGCCGGTGCGGCTGTGCGCCGGGATGGCGAGCGCCTTGTCGAGGCCGGCCGGCAGCGCCGCGTCGACCGCGGGTGCCCCGACCATCTTCAGAAACTGACGGCGATCCAGCGCGTCCATACCGCGGCCCTCCCCCACCTGTGGAACCCAGTTCCCGGAAGCTAACCGCGCGGGGTGGACGGCACGTGTCCGGTTTGCGGCCTCTTCGTGTCCTGTGACACACGTCCGTCCCCATTGCATACCCCTACCCCGTACCGGTATCTTGACAGTGACAAGGGAGGTGCTGGGAGATGCCGACCGCGACATACACCGTCGAGGGCATGGTCTGTCCTCACTGCGCCGCCGCCGTCGGCGCCGAGCTCGAGCGGGTTCCGGGCGTGACGGAGGTACACGTCGACCTGGCCGCCGGCACCGCGACGGTGACCAGCGAACAGCCCCTGGACCGCGACGCTGTCCGCGCCGCCGTCGCGGAGGCCGGGTTCCGGCTGAGGCCGTGACCAGCGGCGAAGCGCCCGTGAAACAGGGATGAAGTCGCGTCCTGGTTACGTCGTGGCCAGGCGCTCCGGAAAGCCAACGCAGGCAGAGGAGCCAGGGGGACGACATGCGTGCCACGGGGGTACGGGGACCCGCCGACGTGAGCGTCACGCTGCACGTCGGTGTGCTGGGCCCATTGGATGTTCGACTCGACGGGCGGCTGGTGCGGGTGGCGACCGGCCGCCTCCAGGCGCTGCTCGCGGTGCTGGCGATGTCGGCCGGGCGGGCGGTCCCGCCGGACCGGCTGGCCACCGCGGTGTGGGGTGAGGAGCAGCCCGACCACGCCCGCCGGAGCGTGCAGCTGTACGTCACCCGGCTCCGCCGCACGCTCGGCACCGCCGCGATCCGCACCCGCGCCGACGGCTACGTGCTGGTCGCCGACCAGGTGGACGCCCTGCGGTTCCAGGGACTGCTGGACGCCGCGGCCGCCGCGCCGGACGACGCCGGGGAGCGGGCCAGCCTGGTGGCGGCGCTGGCGCTGTGGCGGGGCGCGCCGTTCGACGGCATCCGCGCCGCCTGGCTCGACCGGGTGGAGGGGCCCCGGCTGCTCGACCGCTACCTGGCCGCCGTGGAGCGCCGCATCGACCTCGACCTCGCCGCCGGCGCGGAGGGCGAGGTGGTCGGCCAGCTGTGGGAGCTGACCGCGCGGCACCCGCTGCGCGAGCGGTTCTGGGAGCAGCTCATGACCGCCCTGTACCGCGCCGGGCGGCAGGCCGACGCGCTGGAGGCGTACCGGCGGCTGTACCGCGCCCTCGCCGACGAGCTGGGCGTCGCGCCCGGCGCCGGCGTGCGCGACCTGCACCGGCGGATCCTGGCCGGCGACCCCGGGCTGCGCGGGCCGGCCGGTCGGGGCGTCGCGAGCGCACCTGTGCCGCGCCAGCTGCCCGCCGCGATCCGGGGCTTCTCCGGCCGCGCCACCAGCCTCGCCGGCCTCGACGCGGTCGCGCGCCGCGCCGACGAGGCGACGGCGATCGCGGTCATCTCCGGCGGCGGTGGCGTCGGCAAGACCACGCTCGCGGTGCACTGGGCACATCGGACGGCCGGCCAGTTCCCGGACGGGCAGCTGTACGTCGACCTGTGCGGGTTCGGGCCGTCGGGGCACGCGCTGCGGCCGGTCGAGGCGGTCCGCGGGTTCCTGGAGGCGCTCGGCACCCCGCCGACCGCGGTGCCCACCGACCTGCCGGCCCAGGTCGGCCTCTACCGCAGCCTGGTCGCCGGCAAGCGGGTGCTCGTGCTGCTGGACAACGCCGCCGACGCCGAGCAGGTGCGCCCGCTGCTGCCCGGCGCGCCCGGCAGCGTCGCCGTAGTCACCACCCGCCACCAGCTGCCCGGCCTCGTCGCCGAGGGGGCGTACCCGGTAACGCTCGACGTGCTCACCGACGGCGAGGCCCGCGAGTTGCTCGCCGGCCGGCTGGGCCGGGACCGGGTGGCCGCCGAGCCGGAGGCGACCGAGCGGATCCTCGCGATCTGCGCCGGCCTCCCGCTCGCCCTCGCGATCGTGGCGGCCCGCGCCACCACCTCGCCGCGGCACGGCCTCGCCGCGCTCGCCGCCGAGCTGGGCGAGTTTCGCACCTGCCTGGACGCGCTGGCCAGCGCCGACGCGGCCACCGACCCGCGGGCCGTGTTCTCCTGGTCGTACTGCCGGCTCGGCCCCGCCGCGCAGCGGCTCTTCCGGCTGCTCAGCATCCATCCCGGGCGGGAGGTCGGCGCGCTCGCCGCGGCCAGCCTCGCCGGCGTCCCCGGCGCGAGCGTGCGGCCGGTCCTGGCCGAGCTGTGCCGGGCCCACCTGCTCACCGAGCACGCGCCCGGCCGCTACTCCTTCCACGACCTGCTCCGCGCGTACGCGGCCGAGCTCCTCGACGACCACGACACCGCGGCCGACCGGCGGGCCGCGCTGCGCCGCCTCCTCGACCACTTCCTGGGTACCGCCGCCGCGGCCGCCCTGCTCATCGAACCGCTGCGCGACCCGATCGCGGTCGTGCCGCCGGCGCCCGGGGTCACGGCCGAGCCGTTCGGCAAGCGCGAGGACGCGCTCGCGTGGCTGGACGCCGAGCGGCCCGCGCTGCTCGGCGCGGTGCGGCTGGCCGGCGAGGGCGGCTTCGACGCGCACGCCTGGCAGCTGGCCTGGTCGCTGGCCGACTTCCTGCACTGGCAGGGCCGCTGGCACGACCGGGTCGCCACGCTGCGCACCGCGCTCGCGGCGGCGGGCCGGCTGGGCGACCACGCCGAGGAGGCGCGGGCCCACCGCTGCCTGGGGCTGACCTACACCCGCCTGGAACGCTACGACGAGGCGCACGCCCACCTCCGGCAAGCCCTCAAGCTCTACCTCAGGTTGAACGACCAGGTCGGCCAGGTGCGCACCCACCAGAGCCTCTCCACCGTGCTGGAACGGCAGGGCGACCACCACTCCGCCCTGCGGCACGCCGAGCGGGCCATGGAGCTGTACGCGCCGGCCGGTTCGAAGGCCGGGCTGGGCCGGCTGCTCAACTCCGCCGGCTGGTGCCACGCCCAGGTCGGCGACCTGCGGCAGGCCCTGGCGCACTGCGAGCGGGCGGCCGCGCTGGCCCGCGAGGCCGGCGACTGGGTGGCGGAGGCGGCCACCTGGGACAGCCTCGGCTACATCCGGCACCGGCTCGGCGAGCACGGGCCGGCCCTGGCCGCGTACCGGCACGCCCTCGACCTGCGCCGCATGATCGGCCACCGGTGCGGCGAGGCCAACACGCTCGCCCGGATCGGCGACACCCAGGACGCGATCGGCGACCGCGCGGGCGCCCGCGCCTCGTGGCGGGACGCGCTCGCGATCCTCGACGACATGGGCGAGCCGGCCGCGAACGCGGTACGCGCCAAGCTGGGCGTCGGCTGATACTTGCCGCATGCCCCTGCCCCACGAGCTCGCGATCGCCCACGTCACGTCGCTCGCGACCGGTGCGGCGACCGACCCGTCCCACCGGGTGACCCTGCACTTCCACCCGGACCGGCTCGTGGGCGGCCCCGACGGCGTGCCGATCCTGGAGGCGATGGCGCGTGACGGGCGCTACCGGTCGCAGTTCGAGACCGGCACCAGCAACGGCGGTCTGACCGCGTACGAGGGCGGCGACCGGTGGCTGTGGGAGAGCCGCATCTTCGCCCGGGTCTACAACACCGGTCCGGCCGCCGACCGCCCGAAGTACGGCTCGCTCAACTTCCGCCGCCGCGCGGTGGGCGGCTCACCCCGCTTCGGCTCGGCGCACCTGCGCCTGGCCGCCGCCACGCTGGCCCGCACCACCTTCTGCTACCCGGACAGCCACCTCCAGCCGGCGCACTTCGGCGTCGCGTCGCGGGTGTCGACGCTGGTCGCCATGGCCGAGGCGGACGACCGGGAGCCGCTGGACGACTACGTCGAGGCGCACGTGCACGGCCCGCTCGACCTCGCCCGCGACGTGGAGGCGCTGGTGCTCGACCCCTGCTACCGGGGCACCCGGGTCGAGGAGCTCGCCGGCAAGCTGGGCTGCCCGGTCGAGTGGCACGGCGGATTCGCGCTCACCGTCGACGAGCTGCGCAGGCATCCGGACTACCGAGGTCCGGAATTCGTGCGGCTGGGCGAGCGGATCGCCCGCGACGGCCGCCTCGACCCGGCCGCGGTCGGCGACGCCTCGCGCACCGGCCGGTACGACGAGCAGGCCCTGAAACGCGTCTGGCACTACGTGGCGAGGTTCGGCAGCCCGGAGATGAGCCCTACAGCGCGCCCTTGACCGCGAACGTCATCGCCGACCGGGCCGCGCCGCTCGCCCTGGCGATGTAGAGCCGTGAGCGCTCGTGGTACAGGTACCGGTCCGGGTAGTTGTACGACCGCAGTGACATGTCCCGGCCGGCCAGCCCCGCCCCGGCGCAGAAGGTCGCGTCCGCGGCGAAGATCGCGCTGCTGTCGCGCCGGTGCAGGTGGATCGCGAAGTCCTGGTGCCGCAGGTAGAACCCCGGATAGTTGACCGCCTCCAGCGACACGCACCGCGCGTCGGCCAGGCCGGCCCGCACGGCGAACGTCGAGTCGGCCCGGTCCAGCGACGGGCTGCCCGCGCCGATGCGGTCGATCCGGCCGACGAAGTCGCGGTGCCGCACCCGGAAGCCGGGGGCGGTGACCGGCTCCAGCCCGACCCGGGTACCCGGGCTCAGCGCCGGCGCGCTCGGGGTGGTGGTGGGCGGCACCGGCGTCACCCGCGCCGGCACGCTCACCGGCGGCCGGGCCGGCGCGGTCCGCCCGCCGTCCGGGCTCGTGGACGGCGCGGTCGGCGGCGACGGACGGGGAGTCAGCGGCGCGGGTGCCGTGGGCCAGTAGCCGGCGTCCTCCGATACCGGCGGCGTCTGCGCCAGCGCGGCCGGAGGGAGGTCGTCGCCGCTGGTCATGCTGGCGCCCAACACGACGAGCCCGACCATCGCCAGGGCCACCAGCGCGGCGCGACCCTGCCACGGAAGCGTGCGGGCGTGCCGGCGCACTGCCGTCCTCATGGGTGTAGACCTCCCCAACACTCGGCATACTCTGTCATTACCGACGCTTTGTGACCAGTATTTGTTACACGCAAGCTCAAGTCGCCTTGAGATCAAGCTGGTAGCGTCGGTTCACGTGTCGAAGGAGCCGGATGACGCGCTCGCCATCGGCGAGGTGGTGCGGCGCACCGGGGTCGCCGCCTCCGCGCTGCACTACTACGAGCAGATGGGCCTGATCGCCGCCCACCGCACGTCCGGCAACCAGCGCCGCTACGCCCGCCACATGATCCGGCGGATCTCACTGATCCTGGTCGCCAAGCGGCTCGGCATCGGCCTGGCCGACGTGCGCGAGGTCTTCGCCACCCTGCCGATGGAGACGGTCCCGACCGTCCGCGACTGGCAGCGCGTCTCCCGCCGCTGGCGCACCCAGCTGGAGGAGCGCAAGCGCGAGATCGAGCAGCTGGAGCGGGAGCTGACCGGTTGCATCGGCTGCGGCTGCCTGTCGATGACCGTCTGCCAGCTCCTCAACCCCGAAGACGAGCTCGGCGCGCGCGGTCCGGGACCGCACCGGCTGGGGCCGTCCGCCGACCCGCCGGCACACCCGCGACGCGAGCTGAAGGTGATCCAGTGACCCGCGTCCTGGCCGCGCTCCGCTCGTGGACGACCTCGGTGCCGCTGGCCGCCGCCGTGCTGCTCGCCGCCGTGTGGGGGCGCCACCCGGGCGTGTTCCTCGCCGTGGTGATCGCCATCGCGCTGGCCGGCGCGGTGCTCGCGGCCGTGCACCACGCGGAGGTGGTCGCGCACCGGGTCGGCGAGCCGTTCGGTTCGCTGGTGCTCGCGGTCGCGGTCACCGTCATCGAGGTCGGGCTGATCGTGACCCTGATGGTCTCCGGCGGACCGGAGACCGCGTCGCTGGCCCGCGACACCGTGTTCGCCGCCGCGATGATCACGATGAACGGCATCCTCGGCCTCTGCCTTTTCGTCGGCGCGGTACGCACCGGGCTCGCGGTGTTCAACGCCGAGGGCACCGGCGCGGCCCTGGCCACCGTGGCGACGCTCGCCACGATGTGCCTGGTGCTGCCGACGTTCACGACGAGCAAGCCGGGCCCGGAGTTCTCCTCGGCGCAGCTGACCTTCGCGGCGGTGGTCTCGCTGCTGCTGTACGGCCTCTTCGTCGTGACACAGACCGTGCGGCACCGCGACTTCTTCCTGCCGGTGGAGACCGACGAGCCGCGACCCGACGCGCACGCCGCGCCGCCGTCCACGCGCAAGGCCGGGGCGAGCCTGGCGCTGCTGCTCGTCGCGCTGGTCGGCGTGGTCGGCCTGGCCAAGGTCGAGTCCAAGTCGATCGAGGACGGGCTCGCGGCCATCGGTCTGCCGCACGCGTTCGTCGGCGTGGTGATCGCGCTGCTGGTGCTGCTGCCGGAGACCATCGCCGCGGTACGCGCCGCGCTGCGCAACCAGGTCCAGATCAGCATCAACCTCGCGCTCGGCTCGGCGATGGCCAGCATCGGCCTGACCATCCCGACGATCGCGGTGGCGTCGATCTGGCTGGACGGCCCGCTGCTGCTCGGCCTCGGCCCGACCCAGATGGTGCTGCTGGCCCTGACGGTGGTGGTCGGCGTGCTCACGGTCGTGCCCGGCCGCGCCACCCGCCTCCAAGGCGGCGTACACCTGGTGCTGCTCGCCGCCTTCATCTTCCTGGCGATCAACCCCTAGCGAGACGACGCGCCGCCGCGACGCGCGAGCAACCGCGGACGCGGGCAGACAGAGGATCAGCGCGCGAAGCGCCAGCGGGTCGCGCCGTGGGGTTCGGCACCGGCGACGCCGACGACCGTGTGGAAGGTGAAGCGGTAGACGTGCCACGGGGGCGGGCCGGCGCTGGGCGCGCTGAACGGCGCGGTCAGCGCGTCGCCCTCGACCTGGCACGGCCAGCCGCCCGCGCGGTAGCCGGCGGCGACCCGTTCGAGCGTCTCCGGGTCGGTGACCCGGGCGGCGCTGCCGTCCAGGACGAGGTCGATCCCGGGCAGGCGGGCGGAGATCGTGCAGAGCGGGTTGACGGCGAGGTCGCGGGCCTTGCGGGCGGCCGGGCTACTGGTGAAGTAGAGGTCGCCGTCGAGCCACTGCGCGCCCACGCCGGCGGCGTGCGGGGTGCCGTCGGGGCGGCACGTGCCGAGGAAGTGGGTGACATCGGCGGTGGGGTCGCCGGCGAGCGCGTCGCGGGCGCGGCTCCACTCCAGCGGGGCGTTGCCGTAGCGGTCGAGGTTGGTGGTCTCGGTGGGCTCGATGTCGGTCATGGTTGTCAGACTGCCCGAGGCCGGCCGACTCATCGGTCGTACGCGGCGAAAAGTGCCTGCCGGAGCCGCTCGTACTCGGCCGGCGTGCCGATCGCCGCGCGGTGCTCCGGGTGGAGCAGGTAGTGGTTGACCGCGTCGGCGAGGAACACCGGGTTGACCGCCACCAGCTGCGGCACCGGCGCGCTCTCCACCTTCCGCCACAGGCGGGCCACGCCGCGCCTGCGCACCAGGCCGGGCCGGGAGAGGCGGATCCGGTTGGGAGTCCAGCGTGACACCCGTGGCGTCGGCCCCACCGCGACCGCCTCCCAGGGCACCACGTACCCGCTGTTGACGTCGAACAGTCCCAACCCGTCCGGCCGCAGCTCGACGCGGGAAAGGTCGAGGAACGACGCCAGCACCCACGGCACGGAGAGCAGGAGCAAGAAGGTCACGAGCACGACTATCAGCACGGCGAGCCCGGTGAGGACCGAGTCCTCGCCGTCCGTGAAGTCGCGCAGCTGCGAACCGAGGAGGAACAGCGGAAGGGCGATCCCCGCCGAGG
Organism: Phytohabitans sp. LJ34; assembly: GCF_052068095.1. NCBI lineage: Bacteria > Bacillati > Actinomycetota > Actinomycetes > Micromonosporales > Micromonosporaceae > Phytohabitans > Phytohabitans sp. LJ34. The sequence goes on from NZ_JBQHDG010000010.1 coordinate 82,403, forward strand.
TCTGCGCGGCGACCTGGAGGTGTGCGGGCGGTGCGACGAACGCGCCGTCGCGGACGTCGAAGACCGCGGGGAACGTGGCCCGGCGCGTCCACAACATCACCGCGATCGTCCCGAACAGCACCACGATCGGCAGGGCCACGCCGACGACGAACGTCCGCACCGTCCCGCCGCGGTCGAACCGCCACCCGCCGGCGACCAGCCAGGACACCGCCACGAGTACGGTGGCCGCGATCAGCAGCCGGGCGCGCGTCCTCATGGCGTGCATTGTGGAGCCCGCGCGCCACTCCGGGCAAGATCGCACCTCAGGCCTTCGCGGCCCAGACCTCCGCCTCGAACTCCTTGCCCTGTTGGCGGGTCGCCTCGGGAAAGACCGTCCGATATGGATGCTCGTCGGACGGTATGACCCGTACCATCGTGTCGATCATCTCCTGTGGATCGTACTGATTGTCCAGATAGGAGCTGAAGTCCGGGCTGTCGAGCAGCGCGGTCTCCGGCCGCCACCACTCGTACATCGCCTCCACGCCGGTGTCGTTGAAGCCGGTGTGGAACGGGCCGGGGTTGATGGTCGCGACGCGGATGCCGCGCGGGCCCAGCTCGCCCCGCATCGCCCAGGCCAGCGCCTCGATGGCGTGCTTGGTCGCGGCGTAGACGCCGATCCACGGCCGGGTGCGGATACCCGCCACCGACGACACCCACACCACCTTGCCGCTGCCCCGCTCGACCATCCGCGGGGCGACCGCCCGGACCAGCTCCAGATGACCGAACACGTTCACCTCGAACGAGCGGCGGATCCGCGCCATCGGGATCTCGACGACCGCGCCCGCCTCCTGTACACCGGCGTTGAGCACGAGGATGTCGACGTCGCGGCGGGCGGCGTGCGCGCGGTCGGTCGGGTCGGTGACGTCGAGCTTGACGACCTCGAGCCGGGCCCGTCGCCGCCACGCGTCGGCGCGCAGGTCGCGTACCTGTGGCCACACCTCGGCGCCGGCGACCACGTCGTGGCCGGCGCGGGCCAGGCCGAGCGCGGCGCCCCGGCCGAGGCCGCTGCCCGCGCCGGTGATGAGGATCCGGCTCATGCGGGCGTCACCTCGACGACGAGGTGCTTGGTCACCGGCTGGCCGCTGTCCGGGCTGACGTCGGCGAGTCCACACAGGACGTTCAGCTCGGGCATGTAGCCGGCGGCGCAGCCGCGCGCGATCTCGTACCGGACGGCGCGGTACCCGTACGCGTGGCGGCGGGTGCCGTCCTTGGAGAAGCTCGTGACGTCGACGAGGTCGAACTCGCCGATCCCCCGCTCGCGCATGTCCTCCTCGTTCATGAAGACGACCGTGCGCAGTCCCTTGAGGCCGCGGTACCGGTCGTCGTTGGAGTAGATGCTGGTGTTGAACTGGTCGTGCGACCGCACGGTCGCGAGCACGAGCCGCCCCGCGCCGGGGTCGACGCCATCCGGCAGCGGCGCATGGGAGAACTCGGCCCGCCCCGACGGGGTCAGGAAGACGCGCTCGCGGGCGGGCTGGCGGATGCGGAAGCCGTGCGGGTGGCGGGCGCGCCGGTTGAAGTCCTCGAAGCCGTCGAGCACGCGCGCCATCGTGTCGCGGACGCGGTCGTAGTCGTCCACGTAGGACAGCCACGGCGTGCGGCTGTCCGGCAGCGTGGCCCGCGCCATGCCGGCGAGGATCGCGCACTCCGAGCGCTGGTGCGGCGAGCCGGGCTCCTTCATCCCGTACGAGATGTGCACCATCGACATCGCGTCCTCGACCGTGACGCCCTGCGGGCCGCCGGCCTGGACGTCCCGGTCGCTGCGGGCCAGGCACGGCAGGATCAGCGCGCGCTTGCCGTGTACCAGGTGGCTGCGGTTGAGCTTGGTGCTCACCTGCACGGTCAGGTCGCAGCCGCGCAGCGCCTCGGCGGTGGCGACGAGGTCGGGCGCGGCGAGCGCGAAGTTGCCGCCCAGCGAGACGAAGACTTTGACGTCGCCGCGGCGCATCGCGTCGACCGTCTCCACCACGCCGAAGCCGGGCTCGCGCGGCGGGTCGATGCCGCAGACCTCGGCGAGCCGGTCGAGAAACGCCTTCTCCGGGCGGTGGTTGACCCCGCAGGTGCGGTTGCCCTGCACGTTGCTGTGCCCGCGCACCGGGCAGGGGCCGGCTCCCTCGCGGCCGATGTTGCCGCGCAGCAGCAGCACGTTGACGATCTCGCGCACGGTGTCCATGCCGTGCTCGTGCTGGGTGATCCCGAGGCACCACGCGATGATCACGCGGTCCGACCGCCGGTACGAGTCGGCGAGCGCGCGGATCCCGGCCTCGTCGATCCCGCTGTCGTGCGTGAGCCGCGACCAGGGCGTGGCCGCCACGAGCTCGCGGTACCCGTCGAAACCGTGCGTGTAGCGGTCGATGAAGTCCCGGTCGAGCGCTTCCGGCGTCTCCAGGAGCGCCTTCGCCACGCCGCGTAGCAGCGCGAGGTCGCCGCCGATCCGCACCTGCACGTTCATCGTGCCGATCCGCGTGGTGCGGAACCTTGCCATGTCGGCGTACTCGTGCGGCACGATCGTGCGCCGCGACGCCGCCTCGATCAGCGGGTTGATGTGCACCAGCCGCGCGCCGCGGCGGTCGGCCTCGGCGAGCCAGGTGAGCATCCGCGGCGCGTTCGAGGCGGCATTGTCGCCCATCAGCCAGATCGCGTCGGCCTGCTCCCAGTCGTCGAGGTCGACCGTGCCCTTACCGGTGCCGATCGCCGGCGTCAGCGCCCGCCCGCTCGCCTCGTGGCACATGTTCGAGCAGTCCGGCAGGTTGTTCGTGCCGAACTCGCGGACCCACAGCTGGTACAGGAAGGTGGCCTCGTTGCTCAGCCGCCCGGACGTGTAGAACGCCGCCTGGTTGGGGCTGTCCAACCCGCGCAGCGTCTCCCCCACCAGCGCGAACGCGTCGTCCCACGAGATCGGCCGGTACGAGTCGGTGGCCGGGTCGTAGCTCATCGGCTCGAACAGCCGACCCACCGCCTCGAGGTCGTGGTCGTTCCATCCGGCCAGCTCGCCGACCGTGTGCGAGCCGAAGAACTCGGCGTCGGCACCGGCCGGCTCCAGCTCCCAGGCGGCGTGCTTGACGCCGTTTTCGCAGACGTCCAGCTTCAGCCCGTTCGGGTCGTCCGGCCACGCGCAGCCCGGGCAGTCGAAGCCGCCGTCCTCGTGGTTCATCACCAGCAGCGCGCGGAACCCTTCGACCGGCTCACCCGCGCGGGCCAGCACGCTCCCGACGCTGCGCGCCGCGCCCCAGCCGGCGGCCGGATGATGGTACTCGTGGCGCGAGTGGTGCCCGGTCGGCGCCGGGCCGCGGCCCAGCGCCGGCGTGCCGGGTGCGGCGGCGAGCATCCGGTCTTCCGTTGACGTCATCGTCCCCCCTCGTGTGGCCCGACCGTAGCCCCGGCGCGGGCGAGCCCGGGCGGTTTCCACGCCAGGCCGGGCCGGCCTCACCCACAGCGGGCGCCGAGGGGCTCACCTGGATGGCGCGGCTGCTCGTCGCGCTCGGCTTCCCGGTGAACGAGCGGCGCGGCTAGGCCCTCCACGAGGCCGCCGCTTTGCACGATCCTCCCGCGCGTGGGAATGTCGGAGCATGTACCTCGACGCGCTCCGCACCCTGCTGGCCCGGCACGTGCGGCCCGACTCGACCACCGCCGTCGAGGGCGTGCTCATCTCCAAAGTGGAGCGGCCCGCCCCGCCCTCGGCGTCGATGACCGGCACGGTGTTCGCGCTCATCGTCCAGGGTGCCAAGCGCCTCGCCCTGGGCGACCGCGTCTACGAGTACCGCGCCGGCCAGTACCTCGTCGCCTCCGTCGACCTGCCGGTCACCGGCCACTTCACCGAGGCGCCGGCGCTCGGCTTCGGGCTGACGCTGCGGCCGGAGACCATCGCCGAGCTGCTGCTGCGAGCCGGCCCGGCAGACCTCCCCCGCGCCGGCGGCCCCCCATCCGGCATCGCGGTGAGCGACGCGCCGGACGAGCTGCTCGACGCCGTCATCCGGCTGGTGCGCCTGCTCGACCAGCCACGCGACCGCGCCGTGCTCGCCCCGCTCGCCATCCGCGAGATCCTGTGGCGCCTGGTCACCGGCCCGCAGGGCGCGGTAGTCCGCCAGCTCGGCCTCGCCGACAGCAGCCTCACCCACGTCGCCCGCGCGGTGCGGTGGATCCGCGACAACTACCGCGAGCCGTTCCGCGTGGAGGACGTGGCGCAGCTGTCCGGCATGAGCGTGTCCGCCTTCTACCGCAACTTCCAGGCGGTGACCGCGATGAGCCCGATCCAGTTCCAGAAGCAGATCCGCCTCCAGGAGGCCCGGCTGCTGCTGGCCACCAACCCCAACGACGTCGCCCGGGTCGGCCACCACGTCGGCTACGACAGCGCGTCCCAGTTCAGCCGCGAGTACCGCCGCCAGTTCGGCGTACCACCCAGCCAGGACGCCGCCCGCCTCCGCGCCCCCGCGGCGCTCACCCTCCCCTAGACGATCTACCCCTGAGCTACCGCGACGTCCGCCGTGGTCCAGACCGCTGCTCCCGCGGCCTCACCCGTCCGCCGCTGCCCGCGGGAGCAAACGGTCCGCGACTGGCGCGGACGGGGGCAAATCTGCTTGAAGGCGTTGGCGCACCCTGGACTGGCGATCACGGTTCAGGCGCGGCGTCCCTGACCGTGAACCGCTCTAGGACGCGAAGGCGAAGGTGGCGTCGTCGATCTCGCGCAGTGTGCCCTCCGCGACCAGGTCGCCGCAGGTGGCCGCGATCTCGTCCAGGGAGACGTCGGTGTCCTCAAGGTAGGAGCGGATGTCCCAGGTCTTGAAGCACGAGGAGTCGCCGCCACAGCCGTCGAGGTGCACCGGCGCGCCCGCGCGTGTGGTGACCGTGTAGCCGATGCCGTGCACGAAGTACTCCTCGCCGCCGGGCAGGGTGCCGCGGCGTGGGGCCGCTCCGCGGATCACGCGGCTGACGAGCTCCTTTGTGGACGTGACGCCCAGGTGGTGCTCGACGGCGGCCTTGAGCTCGTGGAAGACGGCGACCGCGGCGCGGACCTCGGCTGCCGCGTCGGCCATCGCTCGCGCTGCCTGTCGCTCCTCCACGGCACCCCCAACGACCACGCGAAGCATAGCCGTTTCACCGATAGGCGGCCCAGGGCGCGACGCCCACCTTGACGGTATTGCCCAGGTCGACGCCGCCGTCCAGCGCGATCACCTGGGGCCGGTCGCCACCGGAGACGGTGACTTCCAGAAACTCGCCGAGCGTGGCCCGCACCGACGGGTCGGTGACGAGGTTGCGCCACAGCAGCGCGGTCGTCGCGCGTTCCCCCGGCTTGAGCGTGACCGTGGCCGGCGCCGCGTCGAAGCGGGGCACCGTGGCGATCCCCGACGAGCCTTCGCTCACCAGCACGTCGAGCGGGCGCCGGTCGCCGTCCAGGAGGCGCACCGCCGGGTGGCCGCGCACGGTACGCGTCGCGGCGCCGCAGTTGACCACCACGATCTGGAGCACCCGCAGCCCCATCGCGGCTTCCTGCTCGCCCTGCCGCACCGAGAGCCCGGACTCCGGGCAGGCCGCCGGGGTGGGCGAAGGCGGCGGCGCGGACGGCGGGGCCGTGCCAACCCCGGGCAGCGCCCCGCTGCCGCTCCACGAGACGGGTGACCTCGCGCCGTCACCCCGGGCCGCGTCCACCGCGACGATGGCGGCGACGACCAGGGCCGGCACGACGAGTGTCACCAGCGGCGCGAGCCGCCGGATCCGCGGCGAAAACCTCACGCGCAGAGCATAGAGTTCGATCATGCGTGCCGCGCCCGGCCCCACCCGCGCCGATGCCGCGACCACCGGCCTTGGGCTTGCACCGCGGGGCTGGCAGCGGAGGCCGGGGGTTTCGGCGAGCGCTGCGAGCCGCCGGCCGCCGCGGTCTCCGGCCGGAAATGCACCCCAAAAAACGCTCCGCTGCGCTCCACGTTTCCCCGGGGGCCCCGCGCGGCGGTCCGCAGGTGACGCGGGCCCGGGCAATCCGGCCTGTGAACGTCACGGTCCCGGCGTCGGGGACGTCCTGGTGAGCAGGCCGCGGGCGGCCGTCGTCACGGAGGGGCCGCCGGCCAGGCACCACAGGGCGATGACCGGGTCGCAGATCGCGCAGCCGAGCGACGAGTCGTGGGCGAACGGCAGGATGGGCTCGCCGCGCAGGTGGTGGACCACGTCCCAGGCGGTGTGCAGCAGCCAGCCGATCCCGATGAACGTCCACGACCCGAGGCCGCGGAAGGCGACGTAGACCATCACCGCCGTGAAGGCGATCTCGGCCACGCCCAGGCCGCCGCCGCTGAGGTAGGCGGCACCGGCGCCGGCGACCATCAGCGCGTTGAACGTGCGGCGGTGCGGCTCCCTGATCAGCGACATCAGGGTGACGTACAGGACACCGACGAAGAGTGGGACGACCACGGTCATGCCGCGAATCTACGAAGCCCGCGCGCCGCCGGGCAGTGGCCGAAGTGACAAGCACCAACGGGTACTGGCCAACATCGTGTTTGACTTCGGGGGTGGATCGACAACGACTCAGCAGCATCGCGCACGCGCACCACCCGATCGCGGCACCGGTCTCCGGGGTGAACGCGAACCGGCTCCTGCGCCGGGCCGACCGGCGGGCGGCCGCGCGGATCCTCGACCTGGGGTGCGGTGCGGGCGCGTGGGCGTTGCAGGCGCTCGCCCACTACCCCGACGGGCACGCCGACGGGGTCGACACAAGCCCCTACGCGCTGGAGCGGGCCGCCGAGGCCGCCGCCGCGCGGGGGCTGGCCGAGCGGCTGGCGCTGCACGAGCGGGACGCCCGCGCGTACGTGCCGGACGGTGACTACGACCTGGTGCTGTGCGTGGGCGCGACGCATGTGTTCGGCGGGTTCGGCGGCACGCTGCGGGAGGCCGGGCGGCACGTCAACGCGGACGGCATCCTGCTGGTCGGCGAGGGTTTCTGGCAGGTGCCGCCGACCGCCGCGGCGCTGGCCGCGCTCTCCGCCAAGCCGGAGGACTACAGCGACCTGGCCGGCCTGCTCGACCGGGCGGAGGAGGCCGGCTGGACGGCGCTGTACGCGCACGTGAGCGACGCCGCCGAGTGGGACGACTACGAGTGGTCCTGGATCGGGTCGCTGACCGAGTGGGCGCTCGACAACCCCGGCCACCCCGACTCCGCGGCCGCCCTCGCCCTCGCCCGCGAGCACCGCGAACAGTGGTTGCGGGGCTACCGCGACGTGCTGGGTTTCGTCACGCTCGTGCTGCGCCGCGCCTGATCACGGCCGGGTGCGGGGCCGGCGGCGGTGGCGCAGCCGCAGGCGGTGCGCGGTCCGGGCGGCCGCCGCCGGCCCGGCCACCGCCAGGTCGTGTACGAGCACGGCGCGGTGGGCGGCCCGCAGCTCCGGTCCGGGTATGACGCCGAGCTGCTCGGCCAGCAGCTCGCGCACGCACCGGAACGCGTCCAGCGCCTCCGCCTGCCGCCCGGACCGGTAGAGCGCCACCATCAGCCGGCACCACAGCGACTCGCGCAGCGGCTGCCGGGCGGTCAGGTCGCGCAGTTGCGGCACGAGGTCCGCGTGCACGCCGGCGGCCAGCAGCAGGTCGATGCGTCGCTCGGTCGCGGCGTACCACTCCTCGGCCAGCGCCGGCGCGTGCTCGGCGACGAGCGCGTCCGAGCCGACGTCCTGAAGCGGCTCGCCGTGCGCGCGCCAGCAGTCCAGGGCGCGTTCGAGCAGATCCAGCTCGGCCCCGCCCTCGGCGGTGCGGGCGGCGCGCAGGAGAGCGCGGAACCGGTACACGTCGACCGCGTCGGCCGGGACGGCGAGGGCATACCCGCCGGCGGTGCCGCTGATCACGTCCATGCCGAGGTCCTGCCGGAGCCGGGTCACCACAGTGGACAGTGCGCGGCGGGCCGGCGACGGGACGCCCTCGCCCCAGAGGTAGCGGGCCAGCGCGGCGGTGCCGACCGTGCGGCCGGGCGCGAGCGCGAGCGCGGTGAGGATCACCTGCCGGCGCGGGGCGGCGAGCGCGACCGGCCGCCCGTACGCGAGCACCCGCACCGGGCCGAGCAGGCCGACCTCCAGGGCACCATTCACTGCGGCGCGCATACCTACCAGCACCCGCCGCACGCCGGGCTGCTCTCCACACCCGGGTTGTAGCTCAACCTGACGTCCACCAGGGGGTCGTCGGTGGGGAGGGGCCGCACCGCGACGGCCGCGTTCGACACCGGGTCGCGCTCCACCTTCACGCAGACGACCCGCACCTTGTAGTCGGTGACCGCGCAGATGGCCGCGACGTCGGTGGGCAGGTAGGCCGCGCCGGCGTACAGCGTCGGCGCGGTCGGCGCGTACTCCTGGAGGCTCCGTACCTCGCCGCCGAGCTTCTCGACGTAGCGGCCGTACCCGTACGTCGGCCGCGAGTCCGCGGGGGCGGCGCAGTCGAGGTGCCAATCCAGCGTGAGGAACTGGTCCCCCGCCCTCAGCTCCGCCCGGTCGATGCCGCCGGTCGTACACGTCATGGGCGTCCAGCCGCCGAAGAGCCCTCCGCCACCGGCGGGGCCGCCGGCCCGCGCCGGGCCGGCGGTGGCCACCACCGCCACGGCGGCGGCCAGGAATGCCACTACTCGTCTCAACGCTCACTCCCTTCCGCCATCTCCCCGCCGGCCGGGCCGGGCGGCATGATCGCCCGCATCGCGCCGAGGGCCAGACCCAGCTGGAACCGGTTTTCCACACCGAACCGATCCATCAACCCCCGCAGCGTGTACGTCAGCGTGCGGGTGGACATCCCGAGATGCTTCGCCGCGGTGGCGTCCGTGTGCCCGTCGGCAAGCAACGCGACCACCGCCTTCTCCCGTTGGGTGAGCACGACCGTTGGTACTCCGTTTCGCCGTGGATCTGTCGCGCCACTCCATTGGCGGACAAACAAGGTGAGCAGGGACTCGACGGCGGCCGGGTCGGTGAACTCCCACGTGCCGCGGTCGAGGGCGAGCGGGTCGACGGCCACGAGGGCCACCCGCCGGTCGAAGATCATCATCTTGTACGGCAGCCGTTCGGCCAGTCGGTGTTCGCCGCCGAGCCGGACGAACTCCGCCGTGTACGCCGACGACCGGTCGCCGTCGGCGGGTGGCCGGCCGAGCGAGCGCACGCGCACCCGCCGGCGCAGCAGGTCGGCGTCGATGGCCGAGCCGATCGTCAGGGCGTCGGTGGTGAAGACCTGCTCCGGGTTCATCGCGAGGTGCTCGCCGCGCTCGACCGCCACGAGCTGGGCGATGCGCCGGCGGGTCGCACCAAGGTCCGGCAGCAGCCGCCCCTTCGCCGGCCCGGGCCGCGGTCCGCCCGGCTCGGCGCCGGCCATCGGGGCCAGCCGGCGCAGCGCGCGCCGCCGGACCGCCTCGACCGCCGCGTCCGGGGCGACCGCGCGCCAGCTGCCGGCGTCGACGCCGTGCGACGGCCCCGGACCGCCGCCTTGGACGAGGCCCGCGTCGACGAGCTCGTCGAGCGCGACCCGCACCCGGCGCGCGGCCAGGCCCAGGTCCGCCGCGACCTCGGCCGCGCGCTGGTCACCGAAGCTGACCAGGCACCGGTACACAAGGTCGGCGTCCGCGCTGAGACCCCAGCGGACCAGCGACGGAACGGCCTGGCCGAGCGTCAGCACCCCCGTGTTGCTGCCAGCCACCTACACCCTCCCCGTTGGATGGCGGTACGGACGCATACAAACACAGGGCGGCGGGGTTGTCTTTAATCACAAGATCGACTAAGGAGATCCGTTGCCAAATTCCGCAACGCGCGGGCCGGTAGGGTGAGGTGAGGTACTCAGGCTCTTCTCAGAGCCCGCGGGGGAGCATGGGGGGCATGGCGGCAACGCGATCACGGTGGCGCCGGTGGCGGCTGCCACTCGTCGCGGCGGTGGCCGTGGTGGCCCTCGCGGTCGTGGGGCTGCACGGGCGCCTGCCCGACCCGGGCGAGGTCCTCCGCGACATGGCCGGCGCCGACTACGGCTGGCTCGCGCTCGCCGCGTTCCTCCAGGCGGTGTCGCTCGTCGCGTTCGCGTACCAACAGCGGCGCATCCTCTCCGCCATGGGCGTGCGGCTGGGCCGCCGCGACGCGGTGGGGATCACCCTGGCCAGCACCGCCATCTCCATCGCGCTGCCCGCGGGCGCCGTCGCCTCCACCGGCTACACCATCCGGGAGTACGAGCGGGCCGGCGCCACCCGCCAGCTCAGCACCGCCGCCGCGGTCGTGTCCGGGCTCACCGCGATCGGCGGCCTCGGCCTGCTCTACGTCACCTGGGCGGCCGCGATCGTGGCGCAGAAGTCGACGGCGTTCGAAGACTGGCGGCCGCTCGCGGTCGTGGCCGTGCTCGCCGCGCTGACCGCCGTGGCCGTCACGGCCGGGCGCCGGCTGGCCCGCCCCGGCCGGGCCCGCCGCGGCCGCGACGTCGAGGGCCGCGTGTTCCGCGCGGTGCGGCGGCTGATGGTGCTCGCGCGGGACGCCTGGCGGGCCGGCGCCGACCTGCGCGCCCGCGACTGGGCGGCCGGGCTGGCCTACGCCACCGTCAACTGGCTGGCCGACATCGCCTGCTTCGCCGCCACCGCCCGCGCGTTCGACCTGCGGATCAGCATCGGCACGCTGGCCGCTATCTACCTCGCCGTGCAGATCGTGCGGCAGGTGCCGCTCACGCCCGGTGGCGCCGGCATCGTCGACACCGCGTTCATCGCCGGGCTCACCGCCGCGGGGGCGACGGCGGTGAGCGCGACCGCGGCGGTCCTGGCCTACCGCCTGCTCTCCACCTGGCTCGTCATCCCCGCGGGCGGCGTAGCGGCACTCCTGCGCCGCTACGCGATCGCCCGCGCGGCCGCCTCAGCTGAACGAGACCGAGTAGCTGTTGGTGGTGAAGTCGAGGCCACCGGCGGACGAGGTGATCTCGTACCCCAGCTGCACGTCACCGACGGTGATGTCGCCGAACCAGCCACGGCTCCGGATCCAGTTCATGACGGCGAGAACGTCCACGCTGCCCGCGTTGGTGTTACCGCTCCGGATGAACGAGAAGACCTGGTTCGCACCGTTCGATCCCGAGTAGACCTGCCACGTGTGGCCACCGACGGTGGCGGTGGTCTGAAGTGAGCCGAGCGGGCCGACCGGGCCCACCTTGTTCAGCCACAGCATGATCTCGTAGGCGTGGTTGTTGTCCCAGATGTCGTACGCCGTGGCGTACGCGCCACTGTTGGGCACCGTGACGTTGAAGCTGCTGGTGAGCGTGCGCAGCGAGCTCAGCGTGCGGTTCACGTTGCGGGTCGCGTTGGGGTAGGACTTGACGCCGCCCGTGTTCGGGTGGTTGGCCGTCACGCCCCAGTTGCTGAACGAGTTGGCCCAGATCGTCTGCGTGCCCGCCCCGCTGCCCCAGATGTTGTTGTAAAGCGTGTAACCGCCGTTGGTCCACGTCCCCCACTGCTCGGACGAGGTCCACGCCACCCCACCCGGCGGCCGCGTCGTGGGCGGCGCGGCGGTCGTGGGGTTGGGGCTGCCCGGCGTGGTCGCGCCCGTGCAGGTCACCCCGTTCAGCGTGAACGACGTGGGCGTGGAGTTCGTGCCGTTCCAGGTGCCGTTGAAGCCGGGCGTGACCGTCGCGTTGGTGGCGAGGCTCGCGTTGTAGGTCTGGTTGCTGACCGTGACGTGCGCGCCGCTCTGGCTGAACACGCCGTTCCACCCCTGGGTGACGGTCTGCCCGTTGGCGAAGTTCCACTCCAGCCGCCAGCCGTTCAGCGGGTCGCCCAGGTTGGTGACGGCGGCGTTGGCGGTGAAGCCGCCCGGCCACTGGTTCACCGTGTACGCGACCCGGCAGCCGGTGGCCGCGCTCGCCTGGGCGGCGGCCACGACCGCCAGCCCGGTCGCCAACGTCAGCACGGCCGCCAGGGCCATGCCGGTACGTGGTCTCATGCCGATACCCTTCTATATAGTTGGACGTCCATACAAACTGTGCCAGCCCACAAGGACGACGACAACCATCAATATTGTGGAATCGTCGGCGTGCCCTTCACCGGAAGCCACCCCGCCGCCGTACTCCCCCTGATCCGGTGGGGCCTGCCACCCTCCGCCCTGGTGATCGGCAGCATGGCGCCCGACCTGCCCTACTACCTACCGGCGCCGGTGGACGGCGCCACCACGCACAGCCTCGCCGGCGTCTTCGGCGCCGACCTGGTGCTCGGCCTCGTCATGCTGGGCGTGTGGCAGGCCCTGCTCGCCCCGTTCGCGGCAGCGATCGGCCCGGCGGCGCTGCGCGACCGCCTCCACCCACCGGCACCCGGCCGCCCGCGCCCCGCCGCCCGCGCCGTGCTGGTGGTGGTCGCGCTGACGCTGGGCGCGGCCACGCACGTGGTGTGGGACTCGTTCACCCACGTAGGACGGTGGGGCCCGGCGCACATCGACTGGCTCGCCGAGTCGCACGCCGGCCTGCCCGGCTACCGGTGGGCCCAGTACGCCAGCGGCGTCGCGGGCGCGGCCGCGATCGCGCTCTGGCTGGCCCGCTGGTGGCGCGCGACTTCCCCGACCGCTCGCCGCCCGGCGGCACCGCGCGCGGTCGCCGCGGCGAGCTGGACGCTCATCGCGCTGGCCACCGCGACCGGCGCCCTTTTCGCCGCACTCCCCGCCCTACGCGACGCCGACCACCGCGACGCCGCCTTCCTGGCCATCACCCGCGGCGGCGGCGCCGGCCTGCTGACCGCCGCCCTCTGCGCGACACTCGTCCTGCCCGCCCGCGTCCGCGGCACCTTCTAGCGCGCTCTCCATCTCCGATCCCGCGGCCTCACCCTTCGCTGTTGGTCTCGGTCACCCCTCTGGACGGGTGAGGCCGCGGGAGCAGCGGTCCGGACCACGACGGACATCGCGGTAGCTCAAATCTCTTTCTGGATGAACGCCACCCGACTCCGGCGCTAGAGCGCGGGCTTGACGAGGATCTTGCCGGTGGCGCGGCGTTCGTCAAGCTCGGCCACCGCCTCCGCGGCCCGCTCCAAGGGGTAGGTGCGGCCCAGCGGCGGGTCGAGGCGACCCGCCTCCAGCAGGGGCAGCAGGTCGGCCCACTGCTCACGCAGGTAGCCCGGCCGGGACTGCCAGAAGGCGCCCCAGCCGACGCCGACGACGGAGATGTTGTTGAGCAGCAGGCGGTTGACCTTCACGGTCGGGATCTCGCCGCCGGTGAAGCCGACGACCAGCAGCCGGCCCTCGGGCGCGAGGCTGCGCATCGAGTCGGTGAAGCGGTCGCCGCCGACCGGGTCGACGACGAGGTCGACGCCGCGGCCGCCGGTGCGTTCCTTCACCGCGGCGCGGAAGCCGTCCGCCAGCACCGCGTCGTCGGCGCCCGCGGCGCGGGCCACCGCCGCCTTGTCCTCAGTGGACACCACGGCGATCACCGTGGCGCCCGAGGCCTTGGCGAGCTGGATCGCGGCCGTGCCGACGCCGCCCGCCGCGCCGTGCACGAGGACCGTCTCGCCGGCGCGGAGGGCACCGCGGCGAAGCAGTCCGAAGTGGACGGTGAGGTAGTTCATCGGGAGCGCCGCGCCCACCTCGAACGGCACGGTGCCGGGCAGCGGGAAGACCATGTCGGGCTCGACCGCCACCACCTCGGCGAAGCCGCCGAAGCCGGGGAACGCGGCCACCCGGTCGCCCGCCGCCAGGCCCGACCCCTCGGGCGCCGCGCGGACCACGCCGGCCACCTCGCAGCCGAGGATGAACGGGGGCGGCGGCTTGATCTGGTACTGCCCGCGGGTGAGCAGCGTGTCGGGGAAGGTGACCCCCGCCGCGACCACGTCCACCAACACCCGGCCGTCGCCGGAGGGCTCCGGGACGTCACCGACCTCGATCGACCCCGGCCCGTCGAGCCTCGTCACCCGTGCCGCACGCATCCCCGCACTCTAGCCGCGCGCGGGCGGCTCGGGGCGCGACTGGACCTCAAGGATGCTTGAGGTCATAAGGTCATGGTCATGGGCGACATCCGCGGGGACCGTAAGACCTTCTTCAACCTGCTGGTCAGCACGCTGCTGGTCTCGGTGATCAACTTCACGGTCTGGTTCGCGATCACCTTCTACGTGTACCTCCAGACCCGCTCGGTGTTCGCCACCGGCCTGATCTCCGGCATCTTCCTGGCGCTGACCGCGTCGACCGGCATCTGGTTCGGCAGCCTCGTCGACCACCACCGCAAGAAGACGATGATGCAGGTGTCGACGGTCGCGTCGCTGGCGCTGTACACGGTGGCGTTCGCGGTCTACCAGCTCACCCCGAAGCAGTCCTTCACCGACCCGGCCAGCGTCGCGCTGTGGGTGGTGGTGCTGCTGCTGATGTTCGGCGTGATCGCCGGCAACATCCGCACGATCGCGCTGCCGACCCTGGTCACCGTGCTCATCGAGGAGGAGAGCCGGGGCCGGGCGAACGGCTTGGTCGGCACCACCACCGGCGTGACGTTCCTGGTCACGTCCGTCATCAGCGGCGTCCTCGTGGCGGTCGGCGACATGTTCTGGGTGCTCGTCCTCGCCCTCGCGGTGCTCACCCTCGCGGTCGGCCACCTCTCGCTCGTGGCGGTGCGGGAGCCGGCGCCCGCTGACTCCTCGGTCAGGCGTACGGTCGACCTGCGCGGCACCGTCGGGGTGGTGCGCGGCGTACCGGGGCTGATGGCGCTGATCATCTTCTCCGCGTTCAACAACCTGCTCGGTGGCGTCTTCATGGCGCTGATGGACGCGTACGGCCTGTCGCTGGTCTCCGTGCAGGCGTGGGGGCTGCTCTGGGGCGTCCTGAGCACCGGCTTCATCGTGGGCGGCCTGCTCGTCTCCCGCACCGGCGTGGGCGCCAACCCGGTGCGCCTGCTGCTGGGCGTCAACCTTCTGCTGTGGACGGTCACCCTCCTCTTCCCGGTGCGCTCGTCGATCGTGCTGCTCTCCGCCGGCATGTACCTGTACATGCTGTTCGTTCCGTACGCCGAGGCGGCCGAGCAGACGATCCTCCAGAAGGTGGTGCCGTACGAGCGGCAGGGCCGGGTGTTCGGCTTCGCGCAGAGCGTCGAGCAGGCGGCCTCCCCACTGACCGCCTTCCTCATCTCGCCGGTGGCCCAGTTCGTGTTCATCCCGTTCATGACGGACGGTGCCGGCGCCGACGCGATCGGCGGCTGGTTCGGCACGGGCCCTGAGCGGGGGCTGGCGCTCGTCTTCATGCTGACCGGCGCGATCGGCATCGTGGCGACGGCGGTCGCGTTGGGCAGCAGCCCGTACCGCCGGCTGGCCGACCGCTACGCGGAAGCTCCAGCCCCCGTACCCGTGTCAGGGCTGTAGCCACCAGGGGCTGGTGTACGCCACGCCGAAGTCGTTGCACGGGTGGCCGGCCGGACCGGGCGTGCCGTTGGCCGCCGCCGGGTCGGAGA
Organism: Phytohabitans sp. LJ34; assembly: GCF_052068095.1. Taxonomy (NCBI): domain Bacteria; kingdom Bacillati; phylum Actinomycetota; class Actinomycetes; order Micromonosporales; family Micromonosporaceae; genus Phytohabitans; species Phytohabitans sp. LJ34. Next base: position 97,808 of record NZ_JBQHDG010000010.1, read on the forward strand.
CCCGCAGCACGACCCAGTTGCCGTCCGCGGCGTTCAGCGGCACGGTGAAGTCGGCGACCGTGCCGTTGACGGTGTCGACGACGTCGACCACGGTCGGCGCCGACGTGCCGGGCCGCAACACCTGGATCCGCAGCGGCTTGCCGTCCCACGCCGCGCCCCGGTCCACGTCCACCAGGAAGCGCACGTCGGCCGACGCGGTGCCGAGCACGCCGCCCATCCGCACCCCGTTGGCGGTGGCGTCCACCCGCAGGCCGGAGACCCGGGTGGCGAACACGCGCCGGGCGGTCATCGCCGCGAACACCGCGTCGCGGGTGTTCTCGGTGACCCACATGCCGCTGCGGCCCAGGCCCTCGTGGAAGCCCCACGAGGTGCCGTGCTCGTCGGTGACGCCGGTCAAACCCGGCCGCCACCCCGCGTTGAGGCAGGCGACCAGCGGCGAGGTCATCCCGGACGACCAGCCCTCGAAGAGGTAATCGTCGCCACGGTTGAACATCTCCAGCCCCACAAGCTGGGCGCGGGCCGAGGCATTCAAAGAGAAGTTGTCGAACCGGCCCACCTCGCGCCCCGGGTGGTTGAAGCTCGCCAGCCCGCCTGAGCGACCGGTCAGCCAGCTGTACAGGTTGCCGGGACTGCTCGCCCGCAGCAGGTCCGCGAACTCGCTGGTGTTCCAGACGTTGATGTGCCCCTGCAACGGGTGCGACCACTCGAAGCCGCGGATCGCCGTGAACTGCCCCGGGTCGTTGGCGGCGTTGGCCAGCTCGCCCGTGGTCCGCCACTCGCCCGAGCTGAGCCCCTCGATGGCGAAAAGCGTGGCGTGGTCGGTCAGCGCGGCGACGTCGAGGCCCGCCTCCCGCATCGAGGCGAAGGCCGCGGCGGCGCTGCCGTCGCCGTCGGACATGACCGTGTGGTTGTGCATGTCGGCGTGTACCAGCGTTGTGCCTTGGGTGATGGCCGACGCCCGCGCGGCGCCGGCGGCCGCCGCGGCGGCCATCTTCGTGTTCGCGCGGGCCGCGCCCGGCAGGGCGGCCAGCATCAGCGCGCCGCCGGCGCCGGCCAGCAGCGCGCGGCGGCCCAGGGCCGTGATGTCGACGTGGCCGTACGGCACGCCCTCGCGGGGTGCGTGATCGTGGTGGCAGTGATGGGGGTCGCGTCCACTCATAGAGAAACATCAGCAAATCGCGATACGACGGCGCCACCGCGCCGAGTCGTCCGCAAAGCGAACATTGCGGTACCGGTAAGGTCGCGTCGTGCAGCAGACACCCGCTGACCTGGACACCGTCCGGCGGCTCGCCGCCCAGGTCGACACCACCGCGTTGTGCGACGTCACCCCGGACATCCGGGTGATGTCGCCCGCCCTGCGCTGCCGCTCGGCCAACCCGGCGCTGTGCGGGCCCGCGATCACGGTGCGCTGCCGCCACGACTTCCTCGGCGTCATCCAGGCCATCGAGCGGGCCGCGCCCGGCGACGTCGTCGTGGTCGACGGCGGCGGCCACGAGACCGCCCTGGCCGGCGAGCTGTTCGCCCGCGCCGCGCTCGCCAAGGGGCTGGCCGGCATCGTCGTGGACGGCGGATACCGCGACCTCCGCTTCGTCGCCGCGTGCCCGCTGCCGGTCTACAGCCGGCACGTCACGCCGGCCGCCGGCACGACCGTCCGCCCGGCCACCGTCGGCGGCCCGGTCAGCTGCGGCGGCGTCCGCGTCGGCGCTGGCGACATCGTGATCGCCGACCACGACGGCATCGTGGTGCTCGACCCGGCCACCGCGGTCGCGTCACTGACCGCCGCGGCCGCCGTCATGGAGACCGAGGCCCGCGTGGCGGCGCGGCTGTCGGACGGCGCCACCCTCACCGACTGCCTCGACGTGGCGGCACACCTCGAGCGGCTCACCCGGGGCGAGCCGTCGAAGCTCCGCTTCACCGTCTGACCAGCCGCCGGCAGAGTCGCCTTCACCGTCTGACCGACCGCTCCGGCACGTACCAGCTGCCGGCCTCGCCGGGCCGGGCGCCGGGCGCGTCGCCGAAGTAGACCGGCCCGCGGATCCGCACCGCGACGGCGATCATGTAGACGTCACCAATCGCGGCGACGGCGTTGACGAACAGGCCCAGCAAGGCGAACATCGACAGCCCCACCGAGCCGAACGCGACCAGCGGCAGGGCGAGCGCCGGCAGCGCCACGAGCGGCGCCGCGAGCACCACCACCATCGACGCCCGCGGCAGGAACCAACCGGGCGCGTCGGCGTAGGCGTACCAGCCCTTGAACCCGAACACCGGGCGCGTCCCGGTGAAGGCCCACAGCAGCACTCCATGTATCGCCTCGTGCGCGACGAGGGTGAGCACGGGCGTGGCGACGAGGCCGCCGACCAGAACGGCGAGGAACACGGCGGGCGCGGTGTCACGGGCGTCGACCGTCCACCCCTCCGGGCGCACCAGCCCCGCGGCGAACCCGAGCGCGACGACCGATGCCAGGCCCCACGGCAGGGACAGCCACGACAGCGTGCGCCGCAGGCGCGGGTTGCCGTGCAGGCGCAGCGTCCCGCCCAGCACGAACCCATCCGGCAACGACCGACGCGCGCGCATACGGCACGGTACCCGCGCGCCATCCACCGCGGTGGGCCCGTCGCCGGGTGCGCGCGCGTCGCCGTCGACCGGCTTCGCCGGCCCGGGTGGCGTTGGTGTGGCTACCGCATCAGCCGCTGGTGGATGCGGCGACCGCCGGCGGTGGCACGCCGGCGGGCTGGGCCGCCTCGGCGGCGAGCCGCCGGATCCCGCGTTCGGCGAAGATCAGGGGAACCAGGCCGAAGACGCCGAACGATATGTCGACGATCTGCCATCCCCACGGGATCCCGCGGATCGGACCGGCGATCAGGGCGAGCGGCACGACCGCCACGCAGGCGATCATCCCGAAGTGCACCACCCAGATGTTTCGCACGGGATCCCGCAACGGCCCCCAGAACGCGACCGCGATGACGAGATGCGCGAACGCCAGCCAGTCCGTGCCGTACGCCATGAACGGGTAGTCCCGGTTGGTCGCGACGATGCCCTCGTGCGCGCGGTCGACCCAGTCGACGAGCCCGGGCAGGTGGTCGGGCGCGGGCGACCAGTCGGCGTGGATCAGCCGCACCAGCAGACGGGTCTCGGTCTCGAGCGGAAACGCGGTGACGCCGCTGACGACGAGGCCGACCACGAACACCACGAGCCACACACGGACGCGGGTCAGGGTGCGCATGGGCGGAGCGTAACCCGACCGCCGGTGCCACCCGCCGCGCCGCGGTCGATCTCCACAAAGTCTTCACGGTTCGGCCCCGCCCGCGGCTCAGCGCGCCAGGAACTCGCGTGCCCCCCGGAGCCGGCCGGCCAGCCGCGACTGAGTCATGGCACAGTCCAGCCGCACGTCGAGGCCGCCCGCCAAGCCGCTCCCGGCCCGCAACCCGGTCGGCAGCGCGGCCTCGTCGAGCCCGTCGCGGCGGGCGATGAGCACCCCCAGCTCGTGCCGGCTGACCGCGTCGGCGCCGGCCACGTGGTGGATTCCCGGGTACGGCGAGGCGGCCAGCTCCAGCAACGCCGACGCCAGATCCTCGACGTGGATCGGGCACCGCACGTCGTCGGTGAACAGCACACCGCCCGAGGCGCCCGACGCCAGCGCCCGCACGTGCGCCTCGTGCGGCGAGTCGCCGTTTCCGACGATGAGCGAGGTGCGGGCGACGACGGCGCCGGGATCGAGGCCCATGACCGCGGTCTCGGCCGCCGCCTTGGCGGCACCGTAGGGTGTGGTCGGATCGGGTGGGCACGCCTCGTCGTAGCGGTCCGCGAGCCCGGAAAACACCGCGTCGCTGGAGACGTGCACAAGCCGCGCCCCCACCGCCACGGCCGCCGCCGCGACATGCGTGGCACCGTCCGCCGTGGTCGCCCAGTCGGCCTGCCGGTAGGCCGCGTTGACGACGGCGGCGGGCCGGAGCCGCTCGACAAGAGCGGTCACGTCGTCGCGACGCCTGATGTCCAGCGCCCGCCAGCCGACGCCCGCGAGGTCCGGTCGGTGGCGGTGAAACGTCGCCGCGACCCGCGCACCCGCACCCAGCGCCTGCCGCACGACCTCCCGCCCGAGCAACCCGCTGCCACCGACCACGAGAAGATCCATCGCCGCCACGGTAGCGGGCCGCCTATCCGGCCAACTAGATCCTCTCCTGGAGCCTCCGGCCCCAGACCCCCTCAGAGACGGGGAAGAGCTCGCGGGGATGACCCTTGACCGGCGGGCCGCCTCGTAAATCGTGACCCCAAGCGAAGCGCTCCGTGGCGAATTTTGGCCCCTATAGGGGCCATTTCTCGCCACGGACGCGCTCGGGCTGGCTTGTCGCGCGGAGGTCGGGGGATCTCGGCGAGCCGCCGGGCGCCGCGGGAGCGGCGGTCCGCGGTCTAGACGCGGCGGGCGTCGGCGAGGAGGGCGCTGTCGGCCGCAGGGGCTGAAGCCAAGCTCGACCGCTTCGCCGACCGGGAGTGGCTCGCTCTCGCGGCCGAGCAGGTGGACGCAGCCGGCCAGGTGGTAGCGCGGGCGGCCGTCGATCACCAGGACGTCGGCCGTCGTGCGGGCGATACGGGCGGCGTCGGCGGGCGAGACGTACTGCGCGGCGGGCTCGGCCGGCGGGTAGTCGAGCGGCTGGCGCGTGTCGAGCGGCTGGTGGGCCTGGTACTCGACGTCGGGCTCGGCCACCGCGACCCACATCCAGAGCCATTTCGAAATAGGTGAGAGGTGGGTGGTCGCGACGGCCACTCCGCACGAATGGTCGGCGATCTCGGCGCGTTACCCGTTAGCGGATAACGCAGGGGTGACCGGGACCAACGGCGGACGGGTGCGGCCGCGGGAGCAGCGGTCCGGACCACGACGGACATCGCGGTAGCTCAAGTCTCTGTCTTATATAGGGGTTTCAGGGCCTCCGGTACGTGAACAAGACGCCAGCCCCCGACGAATAGGCGAAAAGCGCGGTGTCACTGAAGAACGGGTCGCCGCCGATGCTGCCGCACGTATGTCCATACCGATGTCGCGACCAGCAGCAGGGTGGTGGTGACGGTGACCCATCCGACCCGGATCGGTCCGTGGTGGAACGTGCCCAACAGGCCGATCGCCCAGCCGCCGGCCGCGACCATGAGCAGGCCGTTCGCGCCCGAGATGCTGGCGGTGCGCCCGGCCGAGCGGACCGCCGGCAGGACGGGAAGGCGACATAGCGCAATCCATGTGACGTGCAGGGCCGCGGCGGTCAGTGCCCCCGCGCCGAGGAGCGCGAACAATCCCGGCAGGGATCCTTCGGTCAGATAGGTCGTCGTGTTCCGCGCGAATTGCAGGGCGCCCCAGCCGGCCGTCGCGAGCGCGGCCACGGGCACCAGCACCACGCGCGTGGCGAGGAGGGTCGCGGCCAGGGTCGCGCGGGCGGCGCCGGCCACGATGACGGTCATCGCACGCGCCCAGCACCACGTCCAGTTCACCGCCCAGACGAAGCCCACCTTGCACCAGTACCAGGCGCGCAGCAGCGCGTTGCCGGCCATGACCGTGGCGGCGTGGGCCGCGAACGCGACCGTCTCGGCGAGGGCCAACACCGCCCGACCGATCCGATCAGGCAGCTGCTGGGCACCGGTCAGTCGCCGTGGTGGGCGGCGCCGCGGCGTCGCGATCCTTCTCGGCGGATCGGGGCGCGAGAAAGGCCCTTCACGGTACGGCAGCGTCCAGTCGGCCGTACGCGCGATGGCACCGCAGGTGGCGATCAGCAGCGCCAGCGCGGCGGCGGCGCAGGCGAGGACGAGCACCGCGTTCGACACCCCGGTGGGCAGGTCGACCAGGTGGCGAGCACCGGGTACCACGGCCGCGGCCGACACCGCGAGCGCGGCGGGCGCGACGGCGAAGACGCTGGCGACGAGCGCGGCCGCGGACCCGACGTCCGCGCGTTCGAGCGCGTCCTGCGCGAACTGGAGCAGCCAGGCGACGGCGGTCGCCACGACGAGCGCGGTCCAGATGAGCTGAAGCCGGCCGCGGTCGGACGCTTGAAGGAGCAGCGCGCCGCCGCCGGCGAGGACCCAGCCGGCCAGGGCGTACGCGGCGAGGGCGCCGAAGCGGCGCAGCGGAAGTGCCACGACCGCACCGCCCAGCGCGACCGCGGCGAGAAACACCGGCAACGCGTCGTCGACTGCGGCGGTGAGCAGGAAGGCGAGGCAGACGGCGGCCCGCCACGCGAAGGCCAGCACCGGCCTGAGCCGCCTCGGCTCCGCTCCGGCGAGGGGAAGGAACCGGTCGTGGCTGTGGCAGTAGACGTCGACGTCGTCGATCAGCTCGGCGTCACAGCCTTCTTCGCCACAGCCGGCGGCGGAACGGAAATCACGAGCGCTCGTGATCGGAGCGGTGAGGGTGGTCATGATGGGCCTCCGGACGGGACGTCTCGGGCCTGTCTCGGCTCGTGCCGAACATGGTTCTCCGCCATTTCCGCCCCCGGAACATCTGTGTGCGTGGACCTCGATAACGAAACGCAACGCCGCGTCAGCCGGGTGGAATACACGAATGCCATATCGGTTCGGGTCGCACCGCCAAATGGGTTACCGCAATCAAGCACCTCACGATTTCCCGCTGTCGATCTGTCGGTGTTCAGACAATGCAGCCCGACAGAGATCAATGATCGTGGGGCCGTCGGAATTTCACATGGCGAAGTGGCGCGTGACGACGGCGCCCTCCATCCACGTCTCAGGCCGAGAGGGGCACCCACGTCCCGTGTTCGACGGACCGGAGGGTCGATGACAGGCCGGCCTCTTCGAAGGCTTGCTCCAGGTCGGCGCGGCCCTCCGAAAAATGCGCCCAGCCGTCGTAGTGCGCCGGAACCACGATTGCCGCGTCGAGGACCGCCGCCGCCGCGGCGGCTCGGCGGCTGTCCAGCGTGAGGGGGCGGCCGGCGAACCTCGCCGGCACTCTGGCCGCCCCGGCGAAGAGCACGGCCACGTCGATCCGCGGCGCGCGGCGGGCGATCTCGGCCACCGTCCGGATCGAGGCGTTGTCGCCGCTGACGTACACCGTGGGCAGGTCCTGTCCGGACAGGACGAAGCCGGTGACCTCGCAGATGACGTTGCCGTCGCTGTCTCGCTCGGCGTCCTCCGGGCCGTGGACGGCGGGCACCGCGAGCACCGTCAGCTCGCCGCCACCGTCCGGGCGGGGCAGGGCGTGGGTGGCCCAGGGGGCCAGACCGACCGCCGGCGGGCCCAGCCGGCCGGCGGTCACCGGACCGGTGAGCAGCGCCGGCGCGGCCAGCGCGAAGGCGCGGCCGCGCTCGTCGAGGTTGTCGAGGTGGACGTCGTGGCTGACCAGCACGAGATCGACCGGTCCGAGCCCGCCCTCGGCCACGACCGGCCCGGCGGTCTTGGTCAGGTAGCCGCGCGGTCCGGCGTCGTCGAAGGTCGGGTCGGCGACGATCCGCAGACCGCCGAGGTCTACGACCGTGGTCGGTCCGCCCAGGACCACCGCGGCGCACTCCTGCCGTGCCAGCTGCGTGTCCGTCACAGGCCCTAACCTATCGGCATGAGTGACGCGGACGACGTGCGACGGCTGGCGCTCGCGCTGCCGCACGTGGTCGAGATCGACAGCGACGGCTTCGACTTCCGGGTAGGCGACAAAGGGTTCGTCTGGTCCTACCCGGAGCGCAAGCCCGGCCAGCCGCGCGTCATCCGCACCGACATCGCCGTGCTGTACGTGGGCGACGAGGCGGAGAAGCAGGCCCTGCTGCTCGGCGAGCCGGACCTCTTCTTCACCACGCCCGGCTACGACGGCCTGCCCCTGGTCATGCTGTGGCTGGAGCGGGTCGGCGTCGACCGCCTCACCGAGCTGGTCACCGACGCCTGGCGGATGCGCGCGCCGCGGGAGCTGGCCGGCGACCTGGACGGCGGCCCGCATGTCTCTGCGTGACCGGCTCACGCACCCGGACGACGAGGTGCGCCTCGACGCCGCCCACCTGGCCGGCGCCTCCGGCGACCTGGGGCTGGTGGACACGCTGCTCGACATGGCCTTGCACGACAGCGCCGAGGTCCGCACGGTCGGCGGGCTCGCCGAGGTGTACGAGCACGTGGGCGACGCGGCCGCCGGGGCGCTGGGCGGCATACTCGGGCGGCGGTCGGAGCACGACCCGCGGATCCGCGCGGCCGCCGTCGACCTCGCCCACGACGACGAGCGGGTGGCCACCCTCCTCTACTACCTCGGGCGCCGCTACGAGCCGCTGCGGCGGGAGCTGGAGACGCATCCGGAGGATCGCGTGCGGCTGCGGGCGGTCAACGCCGTGCTGTCGACGCACCGCACGCGGGAGTTCAGCGCGCGTTTCCTCGCCGACAGCTCGCCGGCGGTCCGGATCGAGGCGCTCAACGTGCCGAAGAACGTCCTCGACCGGGACGCCTGCCTGCGCCTCATGCGCCACGACCCCGAGCCGCGGGTACGGGCGGCGGCGGCCGAGACGCTGAGCTACACCTCGGTCCCCGCCGCGCCGTTCGTCGAGGCGGCGAAGGTGGAGACAGCCCCAGGACCGCGGGCCGCGCTGCTGTCCTGCTTCGCCTACCGCCTCGGCGAGCCGGGCGTCGTGCGGGCCGTCGTCGGCTTCCTCGCCGAGGACGCGCCGCCCGTCCGGCGCAGGGCGGCCGAGCTGCTGCGCGGCGTCGCGGACCCGGTGGTGGCCGCCGCGATCGCATTGCGCGTGCTTGTCGAGCCGGACGGCTGGGTGCTGAGCAACCTGCTGGCGTACAAGCACCTGCTCGCCCTCGCGCCGGAGCTGCGCGGCCTGCTCGAGCGCATGCTCGCCGAGGCACGCGGCGACGGGGACCGGTGGCGGCTGTCCACCGCCCTCGCGGCGCCGTCCGCGCCTTCCCCGCCCGGCCCGGCCGGCGAGCTGGACGAGCGGCAGCGGGCCGCCGTCGAGGCGGAGCGGCGGGGTCCACGGTGGACGGCCGATCTGGCGGGGCTCTTCGCCGCGCGCATGGCCGGTGCGGGCGCCGACCCGCTCTCCGTGCTCAAACCCTAGGCGTGCGGGCGCAGCACGCCCGAGACGCCGCGCGGATGGCCGGTGCGGGCGCCGACCCGCTCTCCGTGCTCAAACCCTAGGCGTGCAGGCGCAGCACACCCATGACGCCGTGCGCACCGACCACAATGGAACCGTCGCCGGCCAGCGCGACCGCGTAGACCGGGTGTTCGACGGGGATCCGGTGCAGCTCCCGCCCGGCCGCCAGGTCCCACACCCGCACGGTGCCGTCCCAGCCGCCGGAGACCGCGATCGCCCGGCCGTCCGGGTGCCGTCCACACGCGACGGTGCGGGCGTCGCGGTGGTGACCGGGCAGCGGCTCACCCACCGGCGCCCCGTGGGCCAGCCGGTAGCGGTGCAGCCGCCCGGCGTCGTCGAGTGCCACGACGAGGTCGCCGGCGACGTCGAGCGTCGACAGTGGATCCGGGCCGGCCCGGGGAAAGACGGCCACCGCACGGGCGGACGCCAGGTCGTACACCCGCAGGTCGTCGCCGGTCGTGGCGACGACGACCCGGCGGTCGCCGGTGACGGCCCGCCCCCAGTGGCTCAGGCGCGCGGCGCCGAGCGCCTCCCCGCTGGACAGGCACCACCAGCGCAACCAACCGAGGTTGCCGACCGACACGGCGACCGGGCGCCCGTCCGGCAGGACCGCCGCGGTCACGTCCCGCACGGGCTCCGGTCCGGGTGGCTCGTCGGGTACGCCGGTCGGCCGGTAGCGCCCCGCGCCGGCAAGCTCGCCGCCGGGCGGCACGACGATCGTGCGCAGCAGGGCGCCGGAGTCCACGTCGAACACGCACACCCGCCCGTCGAGGCCACCCGTGACCGCGAGCGGCGGCCCGCCCGGTGCGCGCACGCACGCCACCGCCGCCGCGTCGTGGGAGTCGTGCAGCACCGACTCGGGCGGTGCCCCCTCGGCCAGGTCCCAGGCGCCGATCCGTCCATTGTGGTGGGCGGTGACCGCCACCCACCGCCCGTCCGAGCGGGCGGCGCAGGCGACCGCCGCCGGCGACGCGAGCGGCACGGGCGGCTCCCCCTCCCCGGCGTCGAGCGGCCACGCGCGGACGATCCCGTCGCGGCCGCCGGTCAGCAGGCATTCGCGGCCCCGGACCGCCACCGAGACCTTCGGGTACAGCGGGTCGACCGGCACCGGGTCGGCCGGCGGCGGCGAGGGATGCGGGCGCAGGCGGGGTGGGTCGCCGGCGACCGCCCAGCCGCGCACCGCGCCGCCGGTCGTCGCCGTGTCGAGCATGCTCCAGTCGCCGGACGGCACGGTCACCTCGACGCCGACGAGCACCGGGACCCCGTCGGGCGGCTGGACCGCGGCCAGCGAGCGGAGCGGGATGGGCAGCGTGACCCGGTCGAGCTCCACCGGCGCTCCCCCGGCCGCCTCCCACAGGCACAGCAGCGCGCCTTCGGCGCCGGCCAGCACGTGCCGGCCCGCCGCGGTCGTGGCACCCACCACCGGCCCGGTGCCGCGCCCGCGGACGAGCGGCCCGCCGCCGGTGGACCACACGCCGTACTCGCCGGACCCGGCCACCGCGCCCACCACCTCGCGCACCGTCCACAGTGCCACGATCGGCCCGCGCAGCGCGGCGACCGTGCGGTGCGGCACCTCCTCCACGGGCAGCAGCCACCGGGCCGACCAGGCCAGGCCGCCCTCGTACACGAGCCGGTCGGCGAGCTGGTCCGCGCCGGTCCGGCGGGCGGCGAGCTGGAGGTGGGCGCGCTCGTCCGCGTCGCCGAGGTACGCGCCGGCGCGGTCGCGAGCGGCCAGCTCCACGGCCGGCCGCTCGCGGTCCCGCGGCTCAGCCGAGCCAGGCGCCATCGCGGTCCTGGGCGGGGCTTGCCGCCGTGCGGGCGGCCGCGGCCCGCAGCGGGATGGTGGAGGTGTCGTACGCGAACGTGGCCACCGCCGTCGCGACCGCGTCCGCGTTGGTGTCGAATGCGAACAGGTTCACGTTGCCGAACAGCCGGTACTCGCGGCGCAGCTGCCGGTAGAGCTCGGCGTCGGCGCCGTTCCGCTCGGGGGTGAGGCTGTCGCACGGCGCGTGGTAGCACGGGTCGTACGGCGCGCCCGCGACACCGCCCCACAGCGCGACCTCCGCCGCCGTCTTCGACAGCTCGGCACCGGTGAACAGGCCGCCGGCCGGGATGCCGACGCCGGCCGCGATGAACGGGCCGTAGTCGGAGCGGCCGGTGAAGTCGGACGCGGCCGTGGGTTCGCCGCGGGACGCGAAGAAAGCCTCGAAGACGTCCTCGATCTGCGCGGAGCCGGGCGGGCCGGCGGGTGAGCCGGCGGCGGCCGAGTCGTCGCCGTCGTACACGCCGAACGTGTAGTTGGGCGACCCGATCATGTCGAAGTTGAGGTAGAGCGCGACCCTGTCCCGCTCCGCCTGCGGCAGGTTGGCGACGTAGAACGTGGAACCGGCGAGGTTCGACTCCTCGGCGCCCCACCACGCGAAGCGCACCTTGTTCTTCGTCTTGAACTTCGCCATCCGCAGTGCCACCTCGAGGATGCCGGCGCTGCCGGTGCCGTTGTCGTTGATGCCGGCCGTGTCCGGCTCGGAGTCGAGGTGGGCGCCGACCATCACGACCTCGTCCGGGTCGCCCCACCGGGACTCGGCGAACACGTTGACCGTTTCCCGGACCTCGGAGGTGGCGTCGACCGAGATCCGCACGTTCAGCGTGCCGGCCAGCGCCGCCGCGACGAGGGCCGCGCCGAGGTCGTACGAGATGGAGACGGCGGGGATGCCGACCGGGACGCCGAGCGTGCCGGTGAAGAGCCCGAACCGGTCCGGGTTGGCCTCCGGCGTGCCGTTGCCCTGGTTGAAGATGATCGCGCCGATCGCGCCGGCGGCCTGCGCGTTCCGCACCTTGAGGCCGAACCCGCAGGAGGTGCCGGGCGCGGCGCCGCGCTGCATGATGGCGATCTTCCCGGCGACCTCGGGGCCGAAGTCGCCGGGCTCGCAGCCGGAGGTGCTGGCCCGCGGCGGCGTCAGGTTGACGTCCACGGGTACGACCGCGCCGCTCGCGCTGCCACCACCCGAGCAGTCCAGCACGTCGTAGTCGGTCCCGGCGACGTAGGTCGTGGGTGTGGGTGCGAGCTGCGCGAACGACGAGCCGGTGTCCTCGCAGAACGTGAACGAGAACGGCTGGCGCGTCACCTTGTAGCCGGCGTGCCCGGCGAGCGCCGCAACATAGTCGGCACTGCGGTCGTAGCCTGGCATACCGGACGCCCGGTTGCCGCCGCTGACCGCCGCGATCCCCTGGAACGCCACGAGGTGGCGCAGGAGGCCGGAAAGCGTGACGTCCTTCGTAAGCTTTCGGACGGGATCGTCGGTGGAGTGCGCCCGCGCCGGTGCGGCGACGGTGAAGGCGCCCAGCAGCACGGCGGCGGCGGCCGCACCACACAGGCGTCTGAGCGATCGAGACACCACGGTGTGTTCTCCCTTTCGCGAACACGGAACGGTAGCTCCGATATCCAGCAATCTAGATTCGGCACCGAACGTGTGGAAGGGGTCACTCCCACCCGCGTCTGTCGTGGGTCCCGCGAAAGCCAGGTCAGGGAGGGCACCCCTGCCACGGAGTGCCCTCCCTGAGCGCTGGGTCAGGCGGCCTTGACGCTGAAGGTCGCCATCATGGCCATGTCCTCGTGCTCCAGCATGTGGCAGTGGAGCATGTACGGACCGACGTGGTCGGTGAACGTGGTGACGACCGAGAACCCCGTGTTGGCCGGGACGAAGAAGGTCTCCTTCAGCGCGGCCTCGTGCGCCGCGACCGGCAGGTCCGCCCCCGGTATCGGGTTTCCGCCGGCGTCGAAGGCGAGCTGGAACCGGCGCACCAGCCGCCAGTCGACGTCGTGGAGATGGATGGCGTGTGGCTGCGGTGAGTCGTTGAAGAACGTCCACCGCTCCGTGGTGTTCAACACCGGGTCGGCGTCGATCCGGCCGGCCTGGAACGGCTGGTTGTTGATCGTCCACTGTGTTGGGACGCCGGCGGCGTCGAGGGTCGCCCGGAGCACGAACGACCGGTCCTCCACCGGCTCGGGGAAGGCCGGCACCGGGCGCAGCGCGGCCGGCACCGAGCTCGTCTCGGTGAGGTCGCGGTTGACCCGGAACTGCATGAGCTCCCTCGGCGGGTTGCCCGGCGTCGCCGGTGTGTTGGTGTCCAGCAGTACGAGGTTCTGCCCCAGCAGGCCGGCGAAGTCGAGCACGATCTCCACGCGTTCCGCCGGTTGCAGGATGATCGACGTGCGCTGGACCGGGGCCGGCAGCAGGCCGGCGTCGGTGCCGATCTGCGTCATCGGGGCACCGTTGCTGAGTCCCAGCACGAGCGGGCGCCGGTTGGCCGCGTTGAGGATGCGGACCCGGTACTTGCGGTCACCGACGTCGAAGTACGGCTGCGGCCGGCCGTTGACCAGCCACGTGTCGCCCAGCGTGCCGACGATGCTGAAGTTGTAGGGAATCTGGTTGTTGGCGTCGAAGGTGCGGTCGGTGATGACCAGGGGTACGTCGAACTCGCCCCGGGGCAGCGGCAGGGCGCTGTCGAACCTGTCGTCGAGGATGAACATGCCGGCCAGGCCGTTCCACACGTTGCGGCCGGTCACGTCCATCCGGTGGTCGTGGTACCACTGCGTGACGGCCCACTCGGGCTCGCCGCGCTCCATGTGCTCGTACACGTACGTGCGCTGGCGCCCCCGGGGGATGAGGAAGTCGTTCGGCTGACCGTCCTCACTGGGCCGCGAGTGGCTGCCGTGGTGGTGGATGGTCGCCTGGCCGAAGTTCGCCGGCAGGTCGTTGCGGAAGGTGATCCGGCTGGTCTGGCCGCTGGGCCGCCGGATCGTCGGGCCGGGGAATATCCCGTTGTACGTCCACATGCGCGTTGGTGGGCCGGTCGGCATGACCTGCACGTCGGCCTCGCGCATCTGGATGGTGACCTCGGAGCCCCGGAGGACGGGTGGGATGCGCAGCGGCACGCTGTACGGCACGACGGCCGCCTGCGCGGTGGTGGAGGAGAGGACGAAGTTGCCGACGACTGCCATCAGGACGGTGGCGCCGGCGGCCGCCCAGCGCGAGCGCACCCGCGACAGGCCGGTTCGACGACGTCGCGCCGGCACCACGGCGGAGGGTGCCATGCGGACGGTGAGGCGCAGCCCGCCGGCGGCGAGCGGCAGTGCCGCCAGGGCCACCACGAAGGCGTCCTGGACGGCGTAGGCGGCCGTGTCCGGGCCGAGTCCGGCCTTCTCCGTGCCGTCGAAGGGTGCGGTCATGGCCGCGTGCTCCGCGGGCGAGTGGCCGGTCTCCCGCATCATCGCGTGGTGCACCCGGGCCAGGCCCGCCGCGTCGAGGTTGCCGTAGTCCGCCGCGTACTCGCGGCACTCGGCGGCGGTGAACATCGCCGGGCACGAGGTGTCGTACCCGACGGCGGCGAGGTTCGGCGCGATGGCCGGCGGCGCCAGCCGTGCCGAGACCACCGACTGGAGCGGCGCGGTGGCCAGCAGGAGCGCCGTGAATACGCCGGCGGCGGCGCCGGCCTGTACCAGCAGCCCGCGCGGGCCGCGGTCGTGCCAGCCGCGCCGGCGGGCCAGCCAGGCCATCGCGCCCGCGGCCAGCAGCGCCAGCGGCAGGACCAAGAGCGCGGCGGCGCCGATCTCCCGTGGACCCGACGGGTCACCGCCTCCGAGCACGGTTGGTGGCATGGCCAGCCACGCGGCGACCGTACCCCCGGTCAGCAGGAGTGCGACCAGCAGCACACGTCTGCCGCCGACCGCGGGTCTCTGCCCGACCGTCCTTTGTGGTGGTTGCATCTTCCGCCCGCCTTTCTCGGCTCCCTAGGCGGAGCCTCTCGTCCATCTTGGACCCACCAGTTCACAGATCCAGCCGTGGCGAAACGGACTGCTTCCCCTTGGGGGTAGGCGCTGTGTCCAAACTGGAGACATGGTGGACTGCCCGGCGATTTCGCCAGGCAGTCCACAATGGTCGGACGGGCTTATCGCTACCGGACGAACACCTCCCGCTGGAAGTAGTCCTGCCGGCCGCTGTCGTCGAGGAACTCGTTGAACATCACGAAAGGCAGGATCCCGATGTTGAACCGGGCCTGCATGTGCACCCGCATGAACCCGTGGTCGAACGTGGCGTACAGCGCCGGCCCGCCGTCGGTGGCGGACACGTCGGCGAAGTGCGGCGTGGTCCGCCCGTCGACCACCGGCTCGGCGGCGGCGCGCCCGCCGCCGGTCACGCTGATGTCGGTGTAGAGGCTCACCGGCACGTCGCCCCAGTCGATCGGACCGTCCGGCCCGGCCGCGGTGACGCGCAGGTACGTGCGCCCGTCCCGCGCCGACAGGCTCACCTCCGATACCCCTTTGGTGCCCGCGTCGGTGTTGCGCCACCGGGTGTGCAGCCGGTCCGGGACGATCGGCGCGCGGAGCATCGGCAGCCGGTCCTCACCGCGGGCGTACCCCCGCTCCGGAACGGCGCCCAGCGGGTCGGCGGCCTCCGTCAGGGCCTGCGGCCCGCACCGGTGCAGAAACTCGCGCGAGAAGTAGTCCGTGCGGCCGCTGCCGTCGGTGAAGGTGGTGAACGCGCCGCACACCATCACGTTGTGCAGCATGTTCGCCTGGATCTGCGTGCGGGCGTGGCCCAGCTCGAACGTGGCCCGGTACGCGCACACGTCGCCCGACGCCGGCGAGAGCGCGTACACGCCGTCGACCGGCACCTCGCCCCAGTCGCGCAGCCGGTCGGCGTGCGGGTCGGTGGCCCAGGCGTGCGCCCACACCTGGCCGTCGCGGTCGGTCAGCTCCACGGCGGTGATCCCCCACGTCTGGTGGTTGGCGTTGCGCCACAACCCGACCAGCGGTCCGGTGTCGATCGGCGCGGCCCGCGCCGGCCCACCGTCGGGGAGGCGGTCGATCTCGCGGAGATACTGGGCGGTCGTGGGCATGGTGGCCATGCGGCACCCCCGGATAAATTGTTTGGTTTCGATGCCAATGCTATGTGGACGGGCGCGGCGACCCGACGGGTGAGAACCCCCCGGGGCCCTGCCCGGAGAGTGCGTGCGGCGCCCGGCGATACCAGATCACCGGCTCGATGTCCGGGTCACCGGCGTGCCACCGCGGCGACCCGAGGACCAGCACGTGGTCGGCGACGGCGATCGTCTCCCGCACCACGCAGACCGCGCCCGCGGCCGTGCCGTGCAGGAGCGGCACGCCGAGCGTCCACCGGTACGGCACGCCGGCGAACCGGGCGGTCGGGTCGCCGGCGGCGAAGGCGCGGGCCAGGTGCCGCTGCGCCGCCGACAGCACGCAGAGCCCGAACCGCCCGGCCCGCTCGGCCGCGGCCAGCGTGCGGCTGTGCGCGGCCAGCGAGACCAGCAGCAGCGGCGGGTCGGCCGACACGGAGGCGAGGGCGGTGACCGTGCAGCCGAGCGGGCGCGCGCCGTCCGCGCCGGTCACCACCGCCACGCCCGTGGGCCAGCCGGCCATCAGGTCCCGGAACCTGTCGGCCGGCGGGGCGTCCACCTCAGGGCTTGAAGAACGAGGCGTCATGTTCGCGTCCCAGGACGGCGCGGCCGATGGTGGCGAGGAGGTGGTCGTCGTTGTCGTGCCGCACGTAGAAGGTCAGGTCGCGCAGGATCCGCTCGACCGGGCTGGGCCGCACCAGCGAACGCGCACCGCAGGCCCGGATGCAGTGGTCCACAGTGGACAACGCGAGGTGCTCGACGACGTGCCGGGCGCGGCTGCCGGCGATCCGCGCCTCGTCGACGCGGCCGCCGTCCCACAGCCGGGCCACGTGCGCCAGCCAGAGCCGGGCGGTGTCCAGGTCGACCGCCATGCCGCCGACCCGCTGCTGCACGTACGGGTCGCCGCCCTTGTCCTGCTTCTCGATGTAGGTGATCGCGTAGTCGTAGGCGCCCTCGGCCGCGCCGAGGAAGCTCGCCGCGTAGTGCGGGATGAACGTCGACTGCCACCCCTGGCGCACGTAGTCGCCCGGCTCGCCGAGCTGCCAGGCCGCCCGCACCGGCGTCCGGTCGAAGTGGACGAGGTGGCTGGCGGTGGCCCGCATGCCCACCGGGTCCCACCACGAGGTGTCCACGGTGATCGACGGGTGCCGCAGGTCGCAGCCGAGCAGCAGCACGCTCTCCGGCGCGGCCGCGTGCCGCGCGCCGCCCGGCCCGGCGAGGCTCACCAGCAGGATCGCCCAGTCCGCGCCGGTCGCGCTGGTCGCGAACGCCTTGGTGCCGTCGACGGTCCAGCCGTCCGCGGTACGCGTCACCGTGGTCCCGAAGCGGCGCGTCTCGCCGGGCTTGGGCGCCTGCGGCTCCCCGCTCCAGGCGACCCACTTCTCGCCCCGGCGCACCACGCCCTCGAACCACCGCTCGCGCTGGTCGCCGGTGGCGAAGGCGTCGAGGAGCACCAGCGCGTTCGCGTGCCCCTCCCAGCAGCGGGCCAGCGACAGGTCGACCCGGGCCAGCTCGCGGGTCATCTCCCACAGCGTGTGGGTGTCGCGGCGCAGCGGCCCGAGGCCGAGCCCGCCGTGCTCGGTCGGCACGGTCGGCGCGAGCAGCCCGGCGGCGAATAGGTCGTCCAGGTCGGCGGCGGGAAACTCCGCCCCGCGGTCGTATCCGGCGGCCCGGGCGGCGAACCGGTCGCGGGCCAGGTCGGCGACGCGCCGTACGGCGGCGGCGCCGGTCGCGCGTGTCTCGATTTCGACGCTCATGGTCCCCTCAGCTCGGATAGAAGTGTTCGCGGACATAGAAGGGATAGCGGTGGCCGCCGTCCCCGAACGTGCTCGCGGTCTCGATCGTGAGCAGCCGCCGGTCGAGGTAGCCGACCATCTCCACCCGCCCGGCGGCGAGCTCGAAGAAGGCGGTGAACGCGACCGCCGCGGCGCTGCGCACGTCGCCGGCGTAGGCGCTGCCGACGGTCTCGTGCCAGTCGTGGCGGCGCGGCGTCCACACACCGTGCGGGCGCACGGCCAGGTAGCCGTCGCGCTCCCGGATCCGCACCCAGGCGAGCCGGGTCGCGGCCGGGTCGACGTTGCGCCACAGCCCGACCAGCGCGGTGGGATCGAGCTGCCACGGCCCGAGCGGCGCCGACGTGGGCGCCGGGTGGCCGTACCGGCCGGCCGGTTCGCCCACGGCGGGACCGGCCGGGCCGTCGCGGTGGAAGAACTCCCGGGTCCAGTACGGCGCCGGCCAGCCCGGCCCGCTGAAGGCCTGGTAGGTGTTGACGACCAGCAGCCCGCCCCGGGTGTATGCGGCCAGCCGCAGTCCGCGCAGCTCGGTGTCGTGCACCGCCGTGAACGCCACGGCGACCGGTGAGTTGGGTGTCGCCGCGTACGCCCACGCCTGGATCTCGCCCCAGTCGTACGGCTCCCGCCGCCCCGCGCCGAGCAGGCGCAGCCGCGGCCCGCCGGCGCTCTCGGTCAGCACCAGTCGGCGCACTCCCCCGGCGGCACCGTCGGTGTTGCGCCAGGCGCCGAGCAGCGCGGCGTGGTCGAGCACCGACCATCCATCATGGAGGACCGAGGACCGCATGCGTCATCACCTCCCGGATCGTCGGCTCCGGCGGCATCGGCCGGCCGGTCATCAGCCGGAACTGGTGCGCCGCCTCCACCGCCAGCACCCGCCGCCCGTCGATCGCGCGCAGCCCCCGGCTCCGGACCTCCTCGACGAGCGCGCTCGACCCGCCCGGCGGACACACCATGTCGAGCACGGCCGCACCGGCGGTCAGCCCGTCCACCGGAAACGGCAGTCCGGTGTGTACGGAGGTGGCGTGCACCACGACCATCGGTCCGCTGGGCCGGAACGCGCGCAGCGGCGTGTACGGCAGCCCCAGCAGGTCGGCGGCGAGGCGGCCGCGAGTCCCGCCGCGGTTGACCATCGTCACGGCGGCGCCGGCGTCGCGCAGTGCCACGGCCGCCGCCCGGCCGGCACCGCCGCAGCCGACGACCGCGGCCGAGCGGCCGGCGAGCGGCACCCCGGCCCACCGCAGGGCCACCGCGACCGCGGACACGTCGGTGGTCGTCGCCCGCCAGCGTCCGCCGCGCCGGGTCAGCGCGTTCGCCGCGCCGGCCGCCTGGGCGACCGGGCTGACCACGTCCGCGACGTGCAGGGCCACCTCCTTCAACGGGCCGCTGACCGTGAGGCCGCGCAACGGCAGGCCGAGCGCGCGCAGCCCGTCCGGCACCTGCGGCCAGAACCCGGTCAGGAAGTCGCCCAGCCCGGCAAGGTGGAACGGCAGGTACAGGGCGCAGATGCCGCGTTCCCGGTACGCGCGGTTGTGCAGGCCCGGGAAGCCGGAGGTCAGCGCGAGCGGACCGGCCAGGCCGTACAGGTCGCGCACCGGTGGCAGGTCCGGAAACGGGTAGTCGGCGCAGATCCGCGCCACGTCGAGCGGGTCGCCCTCCAGCGGGCCGGCGACCGCGGGCGCCCCGAGGTACGGCGCGAGCAGCCGGCTCCAGGCGCCGAGCGGTCCGCTCCCGTACGCGGTGACGTCGCGGCGGCCCAGCTCGGCCAGCAGCCGCAGCGGGGTCAGCGCGGCCGCGGCCGACGGCGCCCGCGGCGCGAGCAGGTAGCCGGCCGCCGGTACGGCCGCCATCGCCGCGAACCGCTCGCGCAGCGCGGGCAGCGGCACGGCCGGCCCGTGCCAGGAGATCCGGCGCCGCGCCGGGGGCACCGCCGCCAGCACCGCCGGGGTGAGGTCGCGGTCGGCGTCGAGGTCCACGACGTCGTACCCGGTAGCCGCCGACGCGACCCTCGCCCGCCGGACGGACGGCGGGTCGGCGCGGCCACCCAGCGTGTAGAGCAGCCGCCGGCCGGGGAGCGCCCGGCGCAACGCGGCCGGGTCGAGGTCGCCCACCAGGTCGGCGCGGACCTCCAGCAGCGTGACGGCGTCGGGCACTGTGGACAGATCCGCCGGCCAGCGGGTCAGCGTCGCGGTCACCTGCGTCATGCCGTCACCCACCCGGGGGTATTTGCCGTCTGTACGGCCGGCCGGCGGGAGCGCAGACTTGTCGCCCTGTGGAGGAGAACTGGCCCGGGTTCGCCGCGATAGCCACCGCGCGGCACTGCAAACGCGCCTTCCTCGACCGGCCGGTGCCGCGCGAGGTGCTCGAACGGGTCCTCACCGCCGCCGCGCACGCACCGTCCACCCGCAACATCCAGCCGTGGCGGGTCGCCGTGGTGAGCGGCGCGGCCCGTCTGGCGCTGGGCCGGCGGCTGCGCGCCGAGTTCGACCGGGACGTCCCGCCGCACCCCGACTACCCCAACCTGCCGGCCGCGCTCGACGAGGCGACCCGCGAGCGCGCGCGGGCCTTCGGCGCCGGCCTGCTGGGCGCGATGGGGATCGCCCGCGACGACGCGCGGGGCCGTCGCGCGCACCTGCGGGCCAACCTCGACTTTCACGGCGCGCCGGCGACGCTCGTCTTCCACCTGCCCGCGGACGCCGCGCCGGGCACGTTTCTGGAGCTCGGCTTCTTCCTCCAGAACACGATGCTCGGGCTGGTCGCCTGCGGCCTGGGCAGCTGTCCGCAGTACAGCGTCGCCGGCTACCCGGACGTGCTGCGCGACGCGCTCGGCCTGCCCGACCGGCTGATCGTGTGCGGCCTCGCCACGGGCTATCCGGACCCGGACGCGAGCGTCAACGGCTTCGTGCCCGAGCGGGCCCCGCTGGGTCGGTACGTGACCTGGCATGATCAGCCACCCGCCTGCGGCTGAAGCACCGGCAGGTGCTCGCGCAGCCGCGTGCGCACGTTCTCGCGCAGGGCCTGGGCCGTGCGCAGGTACGCCACCGCGGGGTCGGGCGCGCCGGCCGGATCGGCGATGTCGCGCGCCGGGTCGAGGCAGAACGTGCGCCCCCGGGCCTCCGGCGCGAGCTGCTCGACGGCCGTGCGCTGGGCCCGCGTCATGCAGAACACCGCGTCGGCGTCCCGGCACATCTGGCGGGTGAGCTGGCGGGTGCGGTGCCTCCGGGGCGGTACCCCGATCCCGCGGAGCGCGGCGACCGCGGGCTCGGCCATCGGCGCCCCGGCCACCCGCGGCGCCAGCCCGGCGCTCCGCGGGCTCCAGGTGCCGTCGCCGTCGGCGCGGGCGATCGCCTCGGCCATCGCGGACCGGGCGGTGTTTCCCCCGCAGACGAAGAGCACCCGCCGCCGCCGCGCCCACGTCCACCGCCGGGCGGCGGACGCGCGCAGCGCCGGATAGCCGAGCGCCAGCAGGGCCAGCCCGATGAGCGCGGTGCCGAGGAGCTGGCCGGTGCCGGGCACCGCGATGCCGGTCAGCCAGGCGAGGCCGAACGAGGCGACGAACCCGGAGAGCAGGCTGGCGCAGCGGTTGGCCGGCACGCACCAGGTGTACTCGCGCGGGTCGAGGTAGATGAGCGTGCCGTAGATGAACAGCGCCTCGTACAGCAGGCCGACCGCGAACGCGGGAAGCACGGCCGGCGTCAGCAGGAACGAGGTGAACCCCTCGCGCAGCGCGCCGAGGATCGGACCGATGCCGACCAGCGCCAGCACGGCGCAGAGGCCGACCTGCCACAGCGCCGCCGAGATCTGCTCCTCCACCAGGTATCCCCGGTCGATCGCCTGGTCGCCAGTCTTCGCCACCCGGCTCATGATCTGGAACCGTCCGATGTAGCCGAACAGGTAGACGCCCAGGCTCGCCACCGCGCCGGCGGTCAGCAGGTAGCTGTCCACATCGGCCAGTGCGGCGAAGACCGCGAGCAGGCTGAGCCCGAGGGCCAGCCACGAGTACACCCGCACCGGGCGGCGGCGCGCGGCGTCGACGAGGGGCGAGAGGATCAGCACGCCGCCGCGCATCATCAGCAGCATGAACAGGATCGAGACCCCGGCGAAGGTGTAGTTCAGCGTGGTGGTCGCGATGATCAGGGCCATGAAGAAGCCGGCGGTCACGCCGGTCCGGCCCGGCCAGGCCACCTCCCGCCCGGCCACCCGCCGCCGGCCGGCGTACCGCCACCAGCCGGAGACGGTCAGGAAGACGAGCGAGCCGGCGAGCGTGCCGAGCGCGGCCGCCGGCAGCAACACCAGGCCGCCGACGTGGGCGTCCATGCCGGGCAGCAACCCGCTGGAGAGCGCCTTGGTCAGCGCCGCGTACGGCGTGTACCAGACGAAGTAGCCGATCGCCAGCCCCAGCATCCCGAAGCCGACGGTGCCTCTGCGGGTCGTCACCACGACCGTTCCTCCCTCGCATTAATAGGCGGAAGTAATTGCACGACTGGGCGCTCGACGCGCGCCGCCGCGATGGTCCACCCTGTCTGAAATACCGGAGTATCACGCCCGACAATTGGTCGCAAGTTGAGCACCGAATATTTCTCCCTGGCACCACAGCAATGCGCTCGACTAACCACCCCCGGGGGGTTCTGTACAGGGTATGACCCCCGGGGGATTGGCAAACAAAGGCGACCTCATCTAGGCTCCGACCGCCCCATTTTCCATTTCCGCGAGCCCGTGGAATTGGCGACAGCCGATACGTGTTTGGGCCACCCGTATCTGTACGTGTGCCATTGGAGGACTCATCGTGACGAGCGTCGAACAGCTCTGGAAGTTCTACCTCTGCGACGAGGAGCTGAGTCTCTTCGACATCTGGGAGGGCGGTGCGCCCAACGGCGACTCGGTCACCCCGTCCACGTACAGCGCGCCGTACCGCGCCTGGATGATCGATTTCCTGCGCGGCGTGCTCGACCGCACCAGCCCGCCGACGCTGCTCAGCATCGGCTGCGGCAACGCCTCGGTGGAGGCCGAGGTGGCCCGCGCCGGATACGACGTGCTCGCGGTCGACGTGCTGGAGCGCGCGGTGCGGATCGCCCGGCGCAAGGGCCTGGCCGCCGAGGTGGCGGACATCAGCTCCTGGTCGCCGCCGGAGGGCCGCTGGGGCGTCGTGTACGCGGACGGCCTCATGGCCCACCTGTACGACCCGGACGACGGGCTCTTCACGATCCTCAAGCACCTGCACGGGTGGCTGGTCCCGGGCCCCGGCGTGCTGGTCATCTCCAACGACGGCACCCGTGAGGGGCAGGACGCGCAGCCGGCGCCGGGCGTGCCCGCGCACTGGCTCTCCGCCGGCTACCTCGTCGAGCAGTGCCGCGAGGCGGGCTTCGACGAGGTCTCGTGCACCACGTTCACGTACACGCGCCCGCTCTCCGGGCCGCGCGACCGGGTCGTGGTGACCGCGCGCACCGCCGGCTGACCGCTACCTGACCAGCTGGACGCTCCCGTCGGCGGGCTGGAGCAGACCGAGCGTGTACGCCTTGGCGAGCGCCGCCGCGCGGTTGTGCACGCCCAGCTTGCTGAACAGGTGGCCCTGCGCGTTCTCCACCGTCTTCATGGCGATGCCGAGCGCGCGGGCGGTCTGCCGCACCGTCTGGTTGCGTCCGATCGAGCGCAGGATGTCGTGCTCCCGCGCGGTCAGCCGCGGCACCACCGGCGGGAGGTCGGCCGACCAGTTCCACATCGAGTCGGTGAACAGGCCGGACGAGGCCGGATCCATCACCATGTAGCCGCCGGCCGCCAGGTGCATCGCCGGCATGAGTCGGGCCTCGACGTGGTCGCCGTGCACCAGCGCGAGCACGCCGTTGGTGAGGGCCTCCCCCATCGTGCGCCGGTCGACCCGGCCGTCGTGCACCATGACGGCGGCCCAGCCGAGCGTCGCGCCGACCCGCCACTGATCGGCCGCCGGGTCGACCAGCACGCGCACCACCGGCCCGCGGTGCGAACGGTGCCAGTGGATCTGGGGCGTCGCCTGTGGACAGTGCTCGCGCACGACCGCGACCCGGTGCCCGATCAGCGTGGTGACGACCCGATCGAGCACCGGCCCGGCGAAGCCGACCACGACGGCCAGCGGCGTCTGCCCGCCGTCGCCGCGCGGCCCGTCCGCCGGCGGTGCGGGCTGGGCGGCCGGCGTGCTGCCGATGATCCCGAGCGTCGCGGCCCGGGCCACGGCGTGCGCCGCGCTCGTCGCGTTCAGCTTCGCGTACACCCGGCGCTTGTGGTTCTCCACCGTGCCCGGACTGATGTCGAGCATCTCGGCGATCTCGCTGACCTGGTGGCCGGAGGCGACCAGCAGCAGGATCTCGCGCTGGCGGCCGGTCAGCCCGACACCGTTGGCGTCCGGGTCGACGCCGCTGGCGAGGCCGCGCAGCACCGACACCAGCCCGCCGAGGCCGTGCGCGTACGGCACGACAGCCGCGACACCCGCCTCCCGCGCGGCGGCGAAGTCCTCCGCGGACAGCCGCTCGTACGCCAGCACGAGGCGGGCCGACGGGTGCCGCCCGTGCAGCAGCTGGAGGGTCGGCACGGTGTCGCCCGGCCGCTGCCCGCCGTCGATCAGCACGATGTGCGGCCGCTCAAGCTCGACGAGCGGGACGAGGTGGGTGCCGTCGACGACCCGGCCGACGACGGTGAAGTCGGGCAGGCCGCTCAGATAGGCCGCGAGCGCGTCGCGCCGCAGCTGGTCACCGGAGCACACGGCGATCCGGCTCGTACCTTGCCCGCTTCCCCTGCCCATGAGGGCCCCCAACCGAGGATGCATACGCAACAATCTAAATACATGAATTTATTGCGCGTAGGCCTTACCCCCGGTTGGAAATTCCTAAACCTGTCCCCCTGGGTCTTTTCACGCGAACCTGTCTGAGTCGTCAGCCAGCCCGGCCGAGGCGCGTCGAGCTCGGTGGCGCGTCAGTAGCCGTACCCGGGTCCGGTCTCCTCGCCGCCCGGCATCGAGTCGCCCTCGCCGACGACCACGCTGGTAGAGGCCTCCACGCCGGCCGCCGAGTGGTTGGCGTGGCGCAGCGAGACGTGCATGACGTGCGCGCCGGTCGGCGCCGCGGAGATCCGCGCGGTGTCCGACTCGACCATCACGTAGTTGTCCTCGTCGCCGTCGAACCAGACGTGTACGTGGTGCCGCCCCGACTCGGTCGGGCCGAGCGGCACGCTCGAGTCCACCTTCAGGGTGAACGGCACCGTGACGTCGGCCCCGGCGGCCGGCTCGAGCACGGTCAGGGCGAGGCCGCCGCCGGAACCGCCGCCGTAGCCGCCCGCGCCGTCGTCGCCGCCGCAGGCCACGAGGCCGCCTGCGACCAGCGACAGCACGGCCGCGGCGACGGCGTTCCTGGTAAGCATCATTATCGATCCCATACCGGTACTACCGCCCCGCCGGCGCCCCCGGATTCATCGGCGCCCGATGGATCCCGTGGCGGCCGTTCCCGCGTAGTACCTGATGTGGGGGTCAGTGACGAGGCGCTGGTGGCCGGCATGGCCGCCGGTGACGCGCAGGCCGCGGCCGGCTTCGTGCGCCGCTTCCAGGCCCGCGTGTACGGCCTCGCGCTCGGCGTCGTCGGCGTGCCGGCGACCGCGGAAGACGTGGCCCAGGAGGCGTTCGTGCGGGCGTGGCGGTTCGCCGGCGGTTACGACCCGCGGCGCGGCGGGGTGGTGCCGTGGCTGCTGACCATCGCCCGCAACGCGGCCATCGACGTCGTGCGGATGCGGCGCGACCAGCCGTACCAGCCGGATGTGCTGGTGGCGCTGCTCGGCGCGGGCGAGGCGGCGGCCGGCGAGGAGTGGGCGGCCGACGAGGTCGCCGAGGCGGACCGCATCCGGGTGGCGCTGGCCGAGCTTTCCCGCGAGCAGGCCACCGCCGTGGTGCTGGCCGTCTTCTACGGCCTGACCGCCAAGGAGATCGCCGAACGGGAACGGGTGCCGCTGGGCACCGCCAAGACCAGGATCAGGCTCGGGATGGCCCGGCTGCGCGAACACTTCGAGGTGCGTGATGAGTGAGCCACCCGGCTGCCCCGAAGCGCGCGAGCTGCTGCCCGAGCTGGCCACCGGCGCGCTCGCCGGCGACGAGCGCGCGTCCGCCCTGGCGCACGTGGAGGGTTGCGCGGCCTGCCGGCGGGAGCTGGCCGCGCTGTCCCGTGCCGCCGACGCGCTGCTGCTGCTGGCGCCCCCGGTGGAACCGCCGCCCGGTTTCGAGGGCGGCGTACTGGCCCGGCTGGACGCGGACGCCGGGCGTGCCCTCGGGCCGCCGGCGAGCGACGCGAACCCGGCCGGGCCAGCCCCGGCCAGGAGGCAACGGCGGAGCCTCCTGGCCGGGGTGCCACGGCCACGCCCCCGGCCGGCGATCGCGTTCGCGGTGGCGGTCGTGCTGGCGGCGGGCGCGGGTGCGCAGGCGGTGCGGTGGCGGTCGGCGGCCGACCTCGAGCTGGCCCGCCAGTACCGGCAGACGCTCGACGTGGCGGACGGCCGCTACCTCAAGGCGATCCGGATGACCACAATGGACGGCCAGCCGGCCGGCACCGCCTTCCTGTACCAGGGCAACCCGTCCTGGCTGCTCGTCACCGTCCGCGCGGCCCCGGTCGACGGCGCCTACGACGCGCTCGCGATCGACCGCGACGGCGCCGCACACCCGGCCGGCACCTGCGAGATCGCCGGCCGCGGCGGCACCGCCGGCTACCGGCTGGACATCCCGGTCTCGGCGGTCGCCCAGATCCAGCTCCGCTCCCGCACGGTCCCCGGCGCGGTGCTCACCGGGCCGGCACGCTGACCGCGGTGACCGCGAGGTGCCACGGCACGACGCGGCCGTCGCCGGCGTCCGGGCGCCACGGCCGCAGGCCCGTGTCCAGCTCCTCCACCGAGGAGAGCCGCAGCCTTTCCTCGGCCAGGAACGCGCCGAGGAACGTGGCCAGCGTCAGGTTGCGCGAACCCACCCGGCCGCGCGTCGGGAAGCGGCCGGTCGGGTCGTGCTGGAGCCGCTCGTCGCCGTACCCCGGCACGAGCTGGAGGCGGCGGTCACCGGCCTCGGCGCTCCGGTCGGCGAACGCGCCCACGTACGCCGGGTGCGTGCCGAGGTAGACCAGGCGGCCGCCGGGGCGCAGCACCCGCGCGGCCTCGGCGACGGCGGCCGGGAAGTCGTCGATGTCGGTGTGCGTGAACGTCATGACCACCGCCGGCACCGAGCCGCTGGCCAGCGGGAGCCGCCGCGCGTCGCCGCGCACCACCCGCGGCTCGCGGGCGGCGGCCCGGCGCAGCTGGTCGCCGGAGAAGTCGACGCCGACGACCGTGTAGCCGCTGGCCCGCACGGCCGCGAAGTGCAGCCCGGTGCCGCAGCCGACGTCGACGCAGACCGGCCCGCCGGGCCCGGCCGGGCCGAGCAGCCGGGCGAGCACGCCGCCCGAGCCGTCCGCCGAGCCGTAGCCGCGGAACTTCTCGTCGTACCAGTCGGCGTGCCCGTCGTACCGCGCGGTCTCCACGGTCGCCATCCTCAGGGTTTGTCGGTCACGGGAAGCGCTCCCTCTCCGGTCCGGGCGGGTGGGCACGCGAAGGCTAGCGGACCGGCCCGCCCCGGCGCGCCCCCAGCAGCGCCTCGACCAGCGGCCGGGCCACCTCGCCCGCGCCCCGCCCCGGATGCCAGGTGCAGGCGACCGTCAACGCCGCCACCCGCCCGGTGGCGAGCAGGCGCAGCGCCGCCACCCGGACCGCGTCGACGGCCGGCCCCGGCGTGACCGGGAAACGCAGGCCCGGCAGGGCCGCCGCGTCCACGACGTCGAGGTCGATGTGCAGGTAGATCGGTCCGTCCACATCGGGCACCGCGTCCACCGCCACCCGCCGCACCGCGCTCCCGCCGAGAAACTCCGCCTCCGCGGGATCCAGGTCGCGCCCGTCCACGAGGACCACCTTCTCCGCGGGTACGGGCCGCAGGCCGGTCCGGTCGGCGACGGCGGGGTCGCCGTCGCCCAGGAGCATCCGCAGCGGCATGCCGCCCGGGTACCCCGAAGTGCTGGTCCGCGGCGTGTGCAGGTCGCCGTGCGCGTCGAACCACACGACGGCCGGCTCGATCCCCCGCCGCTGGAGGCCGGCGACGACGCCGAGCGCGATCCCGCAATCGCCGGTCACGACCGCGGGCGCCCCGTCATCGGCCGCGACCGCGTCCGCCACCGCGGCGTGGAGCCCGGCCGTGCGCGCCCAGAAGCCGTCACCCGACAGCTCCGCGGTCACCACGACATCCGCCGTCACCGGCATGTCCACTTCGGACAACCGCTCGTCGAGGTGGTACGGCACGAGGATGGTACGCATAGGTTGATCTTAACGGCTCCCAGGTGAGCGCCACCGCCGCGAAGTCGCGCCGGCCGGGGCGTGGCTGGCCTACGCTCAGGTCGCCGGCCCGTTGCCGGTCACGGCGGGGCACGGCGGCTACGCCGAAACCGACCCACCGGAGGTGGAGACATGGGTACCTACGTCCAGCTGGGCGACGTCCGGACCTGGTACGACGAACGCGGCACCGGCGACCCGCTCGTGCTGATGCACGGCGGCCTCGTCGACGCGCGCTGGTTCGCGCCGAATATCGACGTGCTCGCCGAACGGTTCCACGTGTACACGCCGGAGCGCCGCGGCCACGGCCACACGCCGGACGTCGAGGGGCCGATCACGTACCAGCTGATGGCCGACGACACGATCGCGTTCCTCGAGACGGTGGTGGGCGAGCCGGCCGACCTGGTCGGGCACAGCAACGGCGCGTTCACGGCGCTGCTCGTCGCGATGCGGCGGCCCGAGCTGGTCAAGCGGCTGGTACTGATGAGCTGCGGCTTCAGCAAGAAGGGCGAGGTGGTGCAGGACGCCGAGTGGGACGTGGACACGATCGCCGCGTTCCTCGGCCCGGCGTACGGTGAGGTCTCGCCGGACGGCATCGACCACTTCAAGGTGGTGGCGACGAAGATCGGCGAGATGTCCGCGGTCGAGCCGCACCTGGAGGCCGCCGAGCTGGCCGCGGTGCCGCACCGCACGCTGCTGCTGGTCGCCGACGACGACCTGATCACGATGTCGCACGTCGTGGAGATGTACGAGGCGCTGCCGCGGGCCGAGCTTGCGGTCGTACCCGGGACGTCACACTTCGTGACCCAGGAGAAGCCGGCGCTCGTCAACGCGCTGCTCGTGGATTTCCTTGCCACCGAACCGGTTCAGCTCGTCGCGCCCATCCGCCGCGCCCCGTCGACGCGGGACACCTAGGGCACGAGCCGTTACACATCAGCAACCTCTGATCGCCTTGACGGAGGTGTGACGCGCGCCATACGTTTCCCCTCGCGCAATTTGGTCGCAACATTCTCGATAGTTCAACGTTTGTCGATTTGTCCCCAGGGCACGGGAAGGGTCGACCGTTCTATGCGTCGCCGCGCGAAGGTGTTCCACACGGGCGTGTCACTGCTCGCCATGGCCGCACTGGTCCTGGCGGGCGGCTGCGGCACCGCCGGTCCCGGCGCGTCCCGCGACCGGATCCAGGTCTGGGCGCTCCAGGATCCGCAGAACGAGCCGGTGATCGAGGCCGGGCTCGGCGAGTTCAACCGGGGCTCCCCGGTGCGGGCCGAGCTCGTCACGTACGTCAACGACGCGTACAAGCAGAAACTGCACGTGTCGATGGGGTCACCGAACGCGCCGGACATCTTCTTCAACTGGGGCGGCGGCAACCTCGCCGAGTTCGTCAACGCCAACCAGGTCGTCGACCTCTCCCACGCGCTCGCCGCACGGCCCGACGTGCGGGACGCCTTCCTGCCGAGCGTGCTGGCGGTCGGGCGCATCTCCAACGGGCAGTACGGCCTGCCGATGAACGGCATCCAGCCGGTCGTGCTCTTCTACCACAAGGGAGTGTTCCAGAAGGCCGGCCTGGAGCCGCCGAAGACGTGGACCGACCTTCTGTCCCTTGTGGACGCGTTCAAGTCGCGCAAGATAACGCCGATCGCGCTGCCCGGCTCGCAGGGCTGGACCGAGCTGATGTACCTGGAGTACCTGCTCGACCGGATCGGCGGGCCGGACCGCTTCTCCGCCATCGCCGCGCGGCGCGCCGGCGCCTGGCGCGACCCGTCTGTGCTGCGCGCGCTCCAGATGTGCCAGGAGCTGGCCGAACGGGGCGGGTTCGGCTCCAACTTCGCGTCCATCAACTACGACAACACCGGCGCGTCGAAGCTCTTCGCCACCGGCAAGGCCGCGATGTTCCTGATGGGCAGCTGGGAGTACACCAGCCAGCTGAGCAACAACCCCGACTTCGTCAAGCGCGGCGACCTCGGCTGGACCACGTTCCCCACAGTGGACGGCGGCCTCGGCGACCCGGCCAACGTGGTCGGCAACCCGGCCAACTACTTCTCGGTCGCGGCCAGCAGCCCGCACGTGCGCGACGCCACCACGCTGCTGATCGAGACGCTCTCCTCCGACGCGTACGTGCGCGACCTGGTCAACTCCGGCCAGGTGCCCGCGGTCGCCGGCGTGGAGGCGAAGCTGGCCGGCACGCCGAACGCCGAGTTCGCCACCTTCACCTACGAGATGGTGGCGAAGGCGCCCAGCTTCACCCAGTCGTGGGACCAGGCGCTGAGCCCGGCGGTCGGCACCGAGATGCTCACCAACCTCCAGAAGCTCTTCCTCTCCAAGATCACACCCGACGAGTTCGTGGCCGCGATGGAGAAGCTGTCGTGAGCGATCGCGGCATCCTGGCCCCGCGGCGCGAGGTGCGCACCGTCGTGCTGGTGCAGGCGTCCCAGCTCCGCCCCGCCCGCCGCGAGCGGCCCGGCTTCCTGTGGGCCGCGCCCGCCGCCGTCTTCTTCACCATCTTCGGCATCGTGCCGATCGCCGTCGTGCTCTACCTGAGCTTCACCACCTGGAACGGCCTCGGCACGCCGGAGTGGGCCGGGCTCACCAACTGGAAGGCCCTGCCGGGCGACACGGACGCGCTGCACTCGATCCGGATCACCGCACAGCTCATGGTCTTCTGCTGGCTCATCCAGACGCCGACCTCGCTGCTGCTCGGCGTGTGGGCGGCCGGGCCGCAGCGCAACCGCGCCATACTGTCCACGTTGTTCTTCCTGCCGCTGCTGCTGTCCACGGCGGCGATCGCGCTCACCTGGCTCTCCCTTCTGGACCCCAACTTCGGCCTCGCCGCCAGCCTCGGCTCCTACGTGGGCGTGTCCGACGGAAACTTCCTGGGCGACGACAGCCGCGCGCTGTACGCGGTGGCCGCCGTGATCTCCTGGCAGTTCGTGCCCTTCCACACGCTGCTCTACCAGGCGGCCGCGCGGCAGATCCCGGCCGCGATGTACGAGGTGGCCGAGATCGACGGCGCCCGCACCATGCGGCAGTTCTTCTCCATCACGCTGCCCCAGCTGCGCAACACCGTCATCGCCTCGTCGGTGCTGGTCGTGGTGGGCTCGTTGACCTACTTCGAGTCGATCCTGTTGCTCACCAACGGGGGGCCGGGCACGGCCACGCGCGTGCTGCCGCTGCACATGTACGTCAAGGGTTTCGTCGGCTTCGACATGGGCTACGCCAGCGTGCTCGCGGTGCTGCTGGTCGCGGTGGGCACCGCGCTGTCGGTGCTGATCGTGCGGTCGACCGGATACCACCGCATGAGCAGCGACCGGGAGGGGATGTAGGCGTGACCATCTACACGGCAGCGCGCCACCGCGCGGCGGAGACCCGGCCGCGCGTCACGTACACGCGGGTGCGCCCGCCGCGCGGCACCGCCGGCCGCCGCCGACCGGTCAACGTGGCCGCGGGCATCGCCGCCGGCGTCTGGCTGGTCATCGTCGCCGTGCCGCTCTACTACATCGCGCTGACCAGCCTGCGCACGTCCGACTCGTACCTCACCGACGGCGCGCTGCGCCCACCCTCCGGGCTGACGCTGGAAAACTACCGCCAGGTGCTCGACCTCGGCTTCGACAAGTTCATCGTCAACAGCACGATCGTCACGGTCATCACGATGGCGCTCGTGCTGGTGATGGCGCTGCCCGCCGCGTACGCCATGGTCTTCGGCGGCACCCGCGCGGTGCGGGCCACGTTCAACACGTTCCTGCTGGGCCTCGCCATCCCCGCCCAGGCCGTGATCATCCCGATCTACCTGCTGATCACCCGCCTGCACCTGTACGACTCGCTCACCGCGATCATCCTGCCCACCGCGGCGTTCTCGCTGCCGATGGCGATCGTCGTGCTCACCAGCACGCTCCGCGACATCCCGCGCGACCTCTTCGACGCGATGACCGTCGACGGCGCCGGCACGGTCGAGCTCTTCCGCCGGCTCGTGCTGCCGCTCTCCCGCCCCGGCCTGGTCAGCGTCGGCATCTTCAGCGGCCTCAACGCCTGGAACGGCTTCATCTTCCCGCTCGTGCTGACCCAGAGCGAGGCGCGCCGGGTGATCCCGCTCGGCCTCTGGAACTTCCAGAGCCGCTTCGGCACCGACGTGCCCGGCCTGCTGGCCGCGGTCGTGCTCTCGACCGTGCCGGTGCTCGCCCTGTACCTCTTCGGCCGGCGCCAACTGCTGCGCAGCCTGTCGGCCGGCTACAGCCGCTAGCGGCGGCTAGTGTCGTCCGCGTGGACGACCCCACCGAGATCGTGCGGCGCGGCTACGACCCTGACCACGAGCGGCCTCACATCGATATATTGCGATGCATGAAGTGCTACCCCACGCTCGCGTGCGCCGCCACCGCCGTCGCGGCCGCCGCCACCGCACTCGCCGCGCTCGCCGCCCCAGCGACCGCCGCCGGCCCGATCGGGACGCAGAAGTTCTACGCCGACTCCGGTGACCGCTGCACGTACGGCCACACCGAGGGCATCCTCGACTGGCGCGTACTCAACCCTTCCATCTACCCCGCCGTGCTCGTCGACGGCGCCGTCACCGACCTGCCGGCCCGCAACTCGCCCGGCGTCTGCGCCGACGACGGGATGTACACGGTGGCCAGCTACATCGCCTACGCCGGCCGGACCGTCGTCGACTCCAGCCAGGCCCGCGCCGACAACGGCACCACCGCCGTGCGCGACGTGCTCGGCGGCCCGAGCGCCCCGGCCGTGTTCGACCGGGTCGTGGTCCAGGTGTGCCGGTTCTCGAGCACACCGATCGGCATCTCGTACTGCGGCGCGGCACAGACCTACCCGGTACCGCGCGCGTAGTCACCCTCGCGGGGGCCAGCACCTATCGTTCTCGTCATGCACACCGTGGCCGTGCTGGCCCTCGACGGGGTGATCCCGTTCGACCTGGCCACCCCCATCGAGGTCTTCTCCCGCACCCGCCTGCCCACCGGCGGCGCCCCCTACCGGGTGCGGATCTGCGGCACCGGCGAGACGGTCCACGCGGGCGGCTTCACGCTGAGCCCGCCGTGGGGACTGGACGCGCTCGCCACCGCCGACACGATCGTCCTGCCCGGCCGGGACGAGCTCCGGCCGATACCCGACGAGGTCCTGGAGGCCCTGCGGCGGGCCGCGGCCGCCGGCACCCGGATCGCGTCGATCTGCTCGGGCGCGTTCGTCCTCGCGGCGACCGGCCTGCTCGACGGCATGCGCGCCACCACACACTGGGCCGCCGCCGCCGAGCTCGCCGCCCGCCACCCCCGCGTCCAGGTCGACCCCGACGTGCTCTACGTGGACAACGGCCAGCTGCTCACCTCGGCGGGCGCCGCGGCCGGCCTCGACCTGTGCCTGCACCTGATCCGCCGCGACCACGGCTCGGCCGTCGCCGCGCACGCCGCCCGCCTGTCGGTGATGCCGCTGGAGCGGGAGGGCGGGCAGGCCCAGTTCATCGTGCACGACCAGCCGCCGGCCCCGCGCGGGTCCATATTGGAGCCGTTGCTGTCCTGGATGGAGGAGCACTGCGCGGACGACCTCACCCTCCGCGACATCGCCGCGCGCGCCGGCATGAGCACGCGCACGCTCAACCGGCGCTTCCGCGAGCAGACCGGCACCACGCCGCTCCAGTGGCTGCTGCGCACCCGCGTCCGCCGTGCCCAGCACCTGCTGGAGGCGACCAGCCACCCGGTCGACCGGATCGCGCGCCAGGTGGGCTTCGGCTCACCCACCGCGTTTCGGGAGCGCTTCCGCCGTGTGGTCGGCACCAGCCCGCACGGATACCGCACGGCGTTCCGCACGCCGTGAGGCCGGGCCCCGTACGGGCCGCTGGGCCGGAGTCCTCCCGGGTGCGACCCGCCGGGGCACCACCCGCGCCGTCGTGCGGCGCTGCCGCACCCTGGGCGAAACCCCTGGCGGCCGGGCCGCACACTGGGTGTCCACGCGGGACGGGAGGACGGCCATGGTGGAGTACGCGGCGGGCGACACCTGGGGCATCGGCAGCGCCACGTTCGCGGTGGCGTACGCGCTGCTCGCGGCCGCGGCGGTGGCCGGCGCCCTGCTGCACCGGCATCGCGCCTTGGCCGGCTCGGACCGGATGCCGGCGGCCGACCCGCACCCGCAACAGGTCGCCTACCTCCAGGGCGGCCCCGAGCTGGCGACCTACTCGGCCCTCGCCGCCCTGCGCTGCGCCGGCGCGGTGGGCGTCGCCACCGACCCGGCCGAAACGGGCGAGCGGCCGCGGCGGCGCCTCGTGGCGACCGGGCCACCGCCGGACGGCGCGACCGCCCTGGAGCGTGCGGTCCACGACGCCGCGGCCCGGTCCGCCGATCCCGGCGCCGTCGCGGCCGACCCGGCCGTGGCGACCGAGCTGGCCCGCGTCGAACGCGAGATGGAGAGCGCCGGCCTCGTGCCCGACGCGGACACCCACGGCGCGCTCACCACGGCCCGGCATCTGCTCACCGCCGTGCTGGTCCTCGGCGTGGCCCGGCTCCTCGCCGGCATCGCCAACGAGAAGTCGATCATCTTCCTGATGCTGGTCCTGCTGGCGCTCGGCGCGACGATCGCCGTGCTGTGGCGCAAGCGGCCGCGGCGGACCCGCGCCGGCGACCGCGTCCTCGCGGCGCTGCGCGAAGACCACTCGCACCTCGCGCCCCCCAACAACCCCGCCTGGCAGGTGTACGGGCCGGCGGCGGCCGCGCTCGCGGTCGGGCTCTACGGGAGCAACGCGCTGTGGGTGGCCGACCCGGGGTTCGCCGCGGAGGCCGCCGTCCGGAAGGACCTGGCGACCGCGTACGCCAACTCCACCTCGTCCACCGGCTCAGGCACCGCGCAGACCTGCTCCGGGTCGAGCTGCGGCTGCGGCAGCGGCAGCGGCGGCGGGAGCGACAGCGGCGGCGGCACGGGCGGCAGCGGCGGCGGTGGGGGCGGCGGCTGCGGCGGCTGACCCGAGCGGTACATCATGGACGGTGTGAGCCACCTTTCCTCGATCGTCATCCACTGCCGCGACCCGTACGTGGCGGCCCCATTCTGGTCGCTGGCGTTCGGGCTACCGCCCGTGGAAGAAGACCGCGCCGCGCTGGCCGCGCACACGCTGGAGCCGGACGAGTCGGTGCTGCTGCGCGACCCGAGCGGCCGGGCACCCGACGTGTGGGTCAGCCCCACCGAAGACGACACCGACGCGCGCGGCCGCGGCCTCGTCCACATCGACCTCCAGCTCGACGACCTGAGCGAGCTCGACGCGCTCGTCGCCGCCGGCGCGGTCAGGCGGTGGGAGGTCACCGAGCCACACCGCTGGACCGTCCTGGCCGCCCCCGACGGCGTTCTCTTCTGCGCCATCCACCCGCGCGGCGCGACCGCCTAGAGACCTGAGCTACCGCGACGTCCGTCGTGGTAGCCCTATCGGGTCAGAAACGCCGCGAGGGTGTCCACCAGCCACTGTGGATCGTCGAGCCACGGGAAGTGTCCGGCGCCGGGCGCCACCACGAGCTCCGCGGCCGGAATCAGGGCGGCGAACTCGGCCGCGCGCTTCGGCGGCAGGCCCACGTCGTACTCGCCGGCGACGAGCAGCACCGGCGCGGGCAGGTCGGCGACCGCGGTGCGCACGGCGTCCGGGTCGATGGCGCCGGCCGAGTAGTAGAGGGCGGCCGCGTCGCCGTTGGTCTGTGCCGGCATGCGGGCGGCGGCGGCCCGGCTGGCGGCGTCCCACCGGCCGTAGCTGAACGGTGTGATCGCGCCCCACTCGGTGGCGGTGGCCTGGCCGGCCCAGATCCGCTCGAACGCGGCGAACGCTTCCGGGAACCAGTCTTCGCCGCGGCGGAGCTCGGCCACCTCGCGGCGGTCGGCGTCGGCGATGTCCAGGCCGACGACGCGGGGGCTGGGGTTGAGCAGGGCCAGGCGGCCGACGCGCCGCGGATGGCGGGCGGCGTAGAGCACCGCGAGCGTGCCGCCGGCCGAGTGTCCCAACAGGTCGATCCGCTCCAGCCCGAGGTGGGCGCGGAGCGCCTCGACATCCTCGACCTGCCGGTCGCACCGGTATGTCGCCTGGTCCGCGGGCGCGGCCGAGTCGCCGGTGCCGCGCAGGTCGAGCCGCACCAGCGTGCGGTGCGCGGAGAGCCCGCCGAGGTCGTCGAGGTAGACCGACGCCTGCATCGGGCCGCCGGGCAGGCAGATCAGCGGATCGCCCTCCCCCGCCTCGTGGTACGCGAGCTGTGTGCCGTCAGGAGCGGTGAAGGTAGCCACCCCCGGATCCTAGACTCAGCGCGCGAGACCCAGTAGGAACTCGGCGTTGCTGCCCGTCTCCGTCAGGCGCTCCAACAGGTGCTGGAGCGCCTGCGGTGGAGACTGGCCGTGCAGGGCGCGGCGGAGGCGGCCGAGGATCGCGGCCTCGTCGGCGCCGAGCAGGAGGTCCTCCTTGCGGGTGCCGGAGCCGAGCACGTCGACGGCCGGGTAGAGACGCCGCTCGGCGCTGGCGCGGTCGAGCCGCAGCTCGGCGTTGCCGGTCCCCTTGTACTCCTCGTAGATGACCGTGTCGCCGACCGAGCCGGTCTCGACGAGCGTGCTCGCCAAGATGGTGAGCGAGCCGCCGTCCTCGATGTTGCGGGCGGCGCCGAGGAGCCGCTTGGGCGGGTGGAGGGCGTTCACGCTGATGCCGCCGGACAGGACGCGGGCGGACGAGGGCGCCGTGTGGTTGTACGCGCGGCCCAGCCGGGTCAGCGAGTCGAGCAGCAGCACCACGTCGTGGCCGAGCTCGACGAGGCGCTTGGCGCGTTCGACGGCGAGCTCGGCGGTGGCGGCGTGCTCGTGCGGCGGCCGGTCGAACGGCGATGCGATGACCTCACCCTTGACCTCACGCCGCATGTCGGTGACCTCCTCAGGGCGCTCGTCGACGAGCAGGACCATCAGGTGGCACTCGGGATGGTTGCGGGTGACGGCCGCGGCGATCGCCTGGAGCACCATGGTCTTGCCGGCCTTCGGCGGGGAGACGACCAGCGCCCGCTGGCCCTTGCCGATCGGCATCACCAGGTCGATGACGCGCGTAGTGAGGATGTGTGGCTCGGTCTCGAGCCGCAGCCGCTCGCGCGGGTGCAGCGGCGTGAGGTCGTAGAAGTCCGGCCGCGACCGGGCCTCGCCGGGCGGCATGCCGTTGACGGTGTCCAGCCGCACGAGCGGCGCGGTCCGGCGTCCCCGCTGCTCGGTGCCGCCCGCGCCGGTGACCAGGTCGCCGGGGCGCAGCCCGTGCTGACGGATCAGCGCGCCGGGCAGGTACAGGTCGGCGGGCCCGGCCGTGTAGCCGCCGGTACGCAGGAAGCCGTGGTCACCGGCGATGTCGACGATGCCGGTGACGGGAGTCGGCGGGCGTGCGCCAGCCGCGTTTTTGTTGTCGTTCAACGGGTTTCTCCTGAGCGTGAGGGAGCGACGCGTGGGTGCGTGCAAACGGCCCGTATGTCGCGTGAATCCCCTTAGGACGATGGCGTCCCGTTTGGGGTGATAGAACCCGAGGGGCGGCGTATGCGCCGGCGTCCACTGCGGGTGCTGCCAACCAAGCTAGCCGCTCGCGCGCCGAAAAGCAACGATTCCGCGGCGCTGTCCACATCGGACGCCTGCCGCACCACCTCTAGGGCGTCCTAGGAGGCTGGGCTGTTGGGTGGACGCCCTCGCGTATTGCGGATGCGCACAGGGGTGCCGTTCCCGCACCATGGTCGTCGTGCATTCCGCCATCACCGTGACGCCGGGCCAGCTGCCGGACGTGCTCCTGCACGTCGCGGTGGTGCGGCCGGTGTTCGTGTGGGGCGCGCCCGGCATCGGCAAGAGCTCGCTCGTCCGCGACTTCGCCGCCTCGCTCGGTCTCGAATGCGTCACGCTCGTCGGCACCCAGCTCGCCGCCGAAGACCTCATCGGCGTGCCGGAGCTGCGCGACGGCCGGAGCCGCTTCGCGCCGCCCGAGTCGATCGCGCGCGACGAGCCGTACTGCCTCTTCCTCGACGAGCTCAACGCCTCCACGCCCGAGGTGCAGAAGGCGTTCTACTCGCTGATCCTGGACCGGCGGATCGGCGCGTACGAGCTGCCGCCCGGCTCGATCGTGATCGGCGCCGGCAACCGTTCCACCGACAACGCGCTCGCCCGGCCCATGGCCTCGGCGCTCGTCAACCGCCTCGTCCACGTGCACCTGCGGGCCAGCGTCGACGACTGGCTGGCCTGGGCCGGCGGCGCCGGCATCCACCGGTGGATCGTCGACTACCTCACCGAGCGCCCCGACCAGCTCTGGTCCGCACCGCCCAAAGTGGAGGAAGTGTTCTCCACCCCGCGCAGCTGGCACATGCTCTCCGACGCCCTCCGCTCGTACGGGGAGGACATCCCCGAGCAGACGCTGCGGTTGCTCACCGCCGGCACGCTCACCCCCGCGCACGCGTCGGCGTTCTGCGGGTACGTGAAGATCGTGCGCCACCGCTACGGGCTCGACGCCGTCGTGCGGGGCGACGTGGCGTGGCCCGCCGCGCCGGCCGACCGCGACCTGCTCTACTTCCTGGCCGAGTCGTTCCGGGCGCGGCTCGTCAAGGACCTGCCGGCGGGCAAGCAGCACGCCTCGCCGGCGCTGCGCCAGTTCGCCCACCGGGCCAAGGCGCTGCTGGTCGAGCTGGCCGAGATCTCGCTCGAGTGCGCCCAGCTGGTCATCGCCACGGACGAGGACGGCACCCCGGCGCTGCCGGCCTGGTTTCTCGTCGAGGTGAGCCGCGACCTGCCCCGCCTCGTCGCCGCACGGGCCTAGGACCGGGCGATGCCGAAGAAGCGCAAGGCACCGGTCGACCCGAACGTGGCGGCGTTCCAGGCAGCGTGGCGGGCGCTCGGCGTCCACCCGATGTTCGCGCCGATGCTCGACATCCCGATGGTGGGGTGGCGGCGGCGGGGAGCCGAGGCGATTCTCGTCGACGACCCGCGGCTGCGCGACGCGAAGACGATCGCCCGCGTCGACCGGAGCGGACGGATCACGGCCGGCAAGGCGCACCGGCTCGACGAGGGCGGGTGGACCTGGGTGCTCGCGCACTGCCTGCTGCACCTCGGGTTCGGGCATCTGGCGCCGGACCGCTACGCCGCCGACCCGACCTACGCCGACGTGGCCTGCCTCGCGGTCACCCGGTTCCAGCGGGCGGTGAAGCTCGGCACCGAGCCGCTCCCCCTCCCCGCCGAGCTGCCCACCGCCGACGAGACCGTCCTGTTGCGACAGTGGCGGGAGGCCGGGGTGCCGCCGCACCTCGCCGGCTGCGGGCCCGGCGGCACCGGATCCGACCTCGTGCCCGAGGTGCCGCCGGACACGAGCCGGGAGCTGTCCACAGTGGACTGGCCGGAGCACTTCGCGCTCGGGCTCGCGGCGGCGGCCACCGCCGCCGTCGAGGTGGCCGGCGGGGTGCGGTCGACGCTGACCGGCGAGGCCGCCCGGCGCAAGCCGTGGGACCTGGCCCGGTCGTGGTTCCTGTCGTCGTTCCCGCTGCTGGGCGCGCTCGCGTCCCGGTTCACGCTGGTGGCGGACGCCGACCTGGCCCGCCGCTGGGACATCGCGGTCGCGGCGGTCTCGCCCGCCGCGGGCGAGATCTACCTCAACCCGCTGCGCCAGCTGAGCGGTCCGGAGTGGAGGTTCGTGCTCGCCCACGAGATGCTGCACGCCGCGCTCCGCCACGGCGACCGCGCCGGCCCCCGCGACCCCTATCTGTGGAACGTCGCCGCCGACTACGTCATCAACGGCTGGCTCGTCGAGATGGGCGTCGGCGAGCCGCCGGACGGGCTGCTCCACGACCCCGACCTCGCCGGCCTGTCCGCCGAGGCGGTCTACGACCGGATCGCCACCGACCTGCGCCGGCTGCGCAAGCTCGGCACGCTGCGCGGCACCGGCCTCGGCGACGTGCTCGGCGAGCCGCTCCCCTGGTCCGGTTGCGCCGGCCGCGGCGTAGACCTTGACGACTTCTACCGACGGGCGCTGCTCGACGGGTACACGTACCACCAGCGGGCCGGGCGCGGACTGCTGCCGGCCGGGCTGGAGGAGGAGATCCGGGTCCTCGACCACCCGCCGCTGCCCTGGGACGCGCGGCTGGCCCGCTGGTTCGACGAGTACGTGCCGTCGCCGCTGCGGGTCCGCTCGTACGCCCGGCCGTCGCGGCGGCAGGCGAGCACACCCGGCATCCCGCGCCCCGGCTGGCGGTGGCCGGACGAGGCGGTCCCGCGGTGCACGTTCGGCGTCGTGCTGGACACCTCCGGCTCGATGGACCGCGAGCTGCTCGGCAAGGCGCTCGGCGCGATCGCCTCGTACGCCACCGCGCGCGACGTGCCCGCCGCCCGCGTGGTCTTCTGCGACGCGTACCCGTACGACGCCGGCTACCTGCCGCCGGAGCAGATCGCCGGCCGCGTCCGGGTCCGCGGCCGCGGCGGCACCGTGCTCCAGCCGGGCGTGCACCTGCTCGAACGGGCCGCCGACTTCCCACCCACCGCGCCGATCCTGCTCATCACCGACGGGTACTGCGACGCGGTGCGGATCCGGCGCGAGCACGCGTTTCTCGTGCCGGAAGCCGCCCGCCTCCCGTTCACCCCGCGCGGCCCGGTCTTCCGGCTCCGCTAGTTCTCGTACCCCCACTGGGGCAGTGACTTGTCGAGGGCGCGCTCGACGGCGGCGACCTGGGCGGCGGTGAGCTCGTGCCGGTAGGCCGCGTCGCGCTCGGTGTGGAAGTGGTGCCGCGCGAAGCCGGCCTCGAACCGCGGTGTCCACTCCAGACCGAGGAAGCGGAGCATCCGCGCGGTCTGCTCGTTGGGCGCGCGCACCAGGTCTTCGTATCGCACGTCGAGCCACTGTGCCGCCGGGTGGACGGTGCGGGCCTGCGCGTACGCGTCCATCAGCATCCGCCAGCCGAGCGCGGCGAGCACCGGGAACGACCGGCCGGAGTCCTCCCACTCCTGGCGCAGCGGGGCGGGCAGCGGGCCGTACAGCCAGTTGTCCGGGCCGCGCCAGCCGTCCCACCAGCCCATCTGTAGCCACGAGTTGGCCACCGCGCGGCCGTCCCGGACGACGTGGATGACCCGCAGCTCCGGGTACGCGGCGTGCAGGAACCCGGTGCGCGGCCAGCCGGTCAGGTGCTGGAGCAGCACCTCGCAGCCCTGCCGCTCGATCCGCCGGTCGAAGAACGCGCGCAGCCGGGCCGACATGCGCGGCGTCAGGTCTTCGGCGAGCAGGTCGCGGCAGGGGCGGGAGAAGCCGCCGAAGACGTGCCGGTCGATCAGCCGGTACGCCTCCGAGGGCGCGACCCGCATCCGGCCCCGCTCCAGCAGCCGGGTGCTGTGCCTGAGCGACGTCATGCCGGGCGGGCGGGGCGCCATCCGCCGGTAGAGCCGGCCGTTGAACCGCCCGTCGAGGTTGAGCCGGGAGAGCTTGTCGTCGACGCCGGAGATGAACCCGACCGCCGGATGGCGGGCGAGCAGCTCCTGCACCAGAGTCGACCCGCACCGCCCGGTGCCCACGACGACGGCTAACACGGGCCTCATCCTCCCTTGGCGGCGAAACGGTGCGGCGGGCGGCGCAGGGGGTAGCGCCAGCGCCACAATAAGGGCGCGGTGATGGCCGTGACCAGAGCGTAGGCCGGCCGGGAGAGGCCGCCGACCCATTCGTCGTCGGCGACCACGGCCACGTCGCCGGTCCGGTGGCGGGAGGGATTGCCCGCCACCGCGTGTGTGGGTGCCAAGTGGACGGTGCTCTCGTCGATGTGCGGCGCGGGCACGCCGGCGAAGGACGCGATCCGGCGGGTCACGTCCCCCGGGTCGGCGACGAAGTCCTCGTACCGCACCCGCAGGTAGCGCCCGGAGCGGCGCCACAGCAGTGCCGTCGTGGCGTTCCACACCAGCCAGAGCAGCGCGGCCTTGGCGACCGGCGGGCGGCTCATCAGAGCCGGGTCGCCCGGCCCGTCCAGCCCCTTGCGCCGGCGCCAGGAGAAGGCGGTGGCCCGGGGATCGCGTACCAGGTGCAGCACGCGCGTCTCGACGCCGGGCAGGCCGTCCACGAGCAGCCCGTACGGCGGGAGCTTGGACGAGTCGACCACGAGACCGTCGCCGCCGAGCGCGGCGTAGAGCGCGGGGATCGCCGGGTGGGCCTCGACGCGGCGCCGCCACAGCAGGGCCGGCAGCCGCCGCATCCGCAGCCGCGCGCGCAGGAACCCGGCCACGGCCGCCGGGTCGGCGTCGACCTCCTTCATCACCCGCGTCCACACCGGACACTCCGCGAAGGACTGTCCACAGCCGCACGGCCGGCCGTCGATCGCCCCGCGCTGCCACAGGTAGCGCAGCTCGCCGGCCGCGAAGACGCCGCCGGCCTGCCCCAGCACGTTGGTGACCAGCGTGGAGCCGCTGCGGCCGCTGCCGGCCACGAAGAGCACGCGGGTCACCCGGGCGCTCCACTGTAGACGTCCTTCAGCAGGGCGAGGTGGACGTCCGGTGCGAAGTCGCGCTCCACCTTCGCGCGGCCCGCCGCGCCCATGGCGAAGGCCCGTGACGGGTCGGCCAGCAGGTCGGCCAGCGCGGCGGCCAGCGCCGGCGGGTCGTCGGCCGGCACGATCGCGCCGTCGACGCCCGGCTCGACCAGCTCGGGCAGGCCGCCCAGCCCGGTGGTGACGACGGGCAGCCCGCACGCGAACGCCTCCAGCACCGCCATCGGCTGGTTTTCGTGCCACCGGGACGGCACCGCCGCCACCCGGGCCCGCCGCATCAGGTCGTGCAGGTCGTCCCTGGCGAGCCGGCCGTGGAACGTGACCAGCCCGGGTGCCGACTGCGCGGCCAGCCGCTCC
The DNA here is from genome assembly GCF_052068095.1 of Phytohabitans sp. LJ34. NCBI lineage: Bacteria > Bacillati > Actinomycetota > Actinomycetes > Micromonosporales > Micromonosporaceae > Phytohabitans > Phytohabitans sp. LJ34. The sequence goes on from NZ_JBQHDG010000010.1 coordinate 140,744, forward strand.
AGCTCCGGCCGGGCCGGCCCCTCCCCCGCGACGTCGACCCGGAAACCACCGAGCCCGGCGGCGGTGACGAGCGTGTCGACGCCCTTCTCCGGCACCAGCCGCCCGGCGAACACCACACCCTCGCCCGGCTCCCGCTTGCGGTCGATCGTCGAGCCGTCGACGAAGTGGCTGACCACGCGGAGCCGCTCGGGGTAGACGCCCGCCTTCGCCATCACGCCGGCCAGAAACCGGCTCGGGCTGACGAACGTGCTCACCGGTCCGTACGCGCCGGTGACCCGATGTAGCCACGTCTCGGCGGCCAGCACCGCGCTCCGCCCGAGCGAGCCGTCTTTGCAGCGCGTGCGCACCGCCTGCCATGGACCGCCGGTGACGCAGGCGTCACAGACCGCACGCCCGGCGAGCAGCTGGTAGCTGGGGCAGGCGAGCTTGTAGTCGTGCATCGTCAGCACGCACGGCACGCCCGCGTCGGCCGCCGCGCGCAGCACGGCCGGTGACAGCTGGTGGTACACGTTGTGCGCGTGCACCACGTCGGGGCGGAAGTCGGCTATCACCTTCGCCAGCCCGCGCCGGCTGACCGGCGAATGGAGCATCCGGCCGACCGCGGCGGCCCGCTTGGCGAGACCGGGCGGCGGTGGCTCCAACTGCACGTACGGCGGGAAGAAATGACCGTATCGCTGAGGCGCTTCGTTGTCCGGATGCGCCATGCCGAAATACGCCACCTCGTCGCCCCGGGCACGCTGAAGCGCGGCGAGGTCGAAGAGGTAACCCTCGGCGCCACCCCGCCGGTAGAGGAACTTGTTGACGTGCAACACGCGCATCGACGGTCAGGCTACAGCCATGCGAAGATGCTGTGCGTGCCAGCAGCCGACCAATCGTCCGCGGTCGCCTACACCGCCCGCCGCATCGCGCGGCACGTGCGGTGGGCGCGCACCGAGGGGCTGCGCCGGCTCGTCGAGGAAGACCGCCTCAACCCGGTCGAGCGCGCCACCACCGCGTGGGCCAAGCGCCGCTGGCGACGCGCGCACGGCGTCATGCCCGGCCAGGCCACGCCGGTGTACGTGGTGGGTCTGCAACGCTCCGGCACCAACATGCTGATGCGCGGCCTCGACGCGGCACCACAATTCCAGGTGCACAACGAAAACGACCGCCGGGTCTTCCACCGCTTCCAGCTGCGCTCCGACGCGGTGCTCGGCGAGGCGATCCGGTCCAGCCGCCACGCGTACGTCATCGTGAAGCCGCTCTGCGAGACACACCGGGTCGACGAGCTGCTCGCGCTGCCCGGCCTGCCACCCGGCCGGGCGGTGTGGGTGTGGCGCGACGTCGACGACCGGGCCCGCTCGGAGGTGGCGAAGTTCGGCACCGCCAACCTCGACGCGCTGCGCGCGATCGCCGGCGACACGATCGGCACGCGGTGGCAGGGGCAGCGCCTCGACGCGGAGAGCCGGGCCCTCGTCCGGAGCTTCGACTACGCGGCGATGAGCCCGCACGCGGCGGCCGCGCTCTTCTGGTACATACGCAACGATCTTTTCTTTCGGCTCGGCCTGCACCGCCGCGACGACGTGCTGTTGTGCTCCTACGACGCGCTGGTCGCCGACCCGGAGGCGGCCACGAGACGGCTCTGCGCCTTCCTCGGCCTGCCGTTCGACCCGCGCCTGTGCGCGCACGTCGAGCGGCGTACGCCGGAGCGCCGGCCGCTCGACCTCGACCCGCGCGTGCGGGCGCTCTGCGACGAGCTGACCGAGCGGCTGGCCGCGCATGGCTGACGCGCCCATCTTCCTGCTCGGCTGCCAGCGTTCCGGCACCACGATGCTGCGCCTGGTGCTCGACTCGCACTCGCGGATCAGCTGCGGCCCGGAGACCCGTTTCCTCACCGACATGGAGCGCATCGTCGGGCGCGACTGGGAGCGGCTGGCCCGGTTCGGCTTCCCCCGCGAAGACTGGCTGCGCCGCATCCGCGAGTTCTTCGGCGGCGTACACACCGACTACGCGGCCGGCCGCGGCAAGGCCCGCTGGGCCGACAAGACCCCGCTGTACGCGCTCGCCATCCCGTTCCTCACCGAGGTCTTCCCCGACGCGCAGATCGTGCACGTCATCCGCGACGGCCGCGACGTGGTCGTCTCGCACCGCAAGCGGTTCGGCTACTGGTCCGCGGTCAAGTGCGTGGTGAAATGGCCGCGCTACATCCGGGTCGCCCGCGCCGCCGGCCGCGCGCTCCCGCCCGAGCGCTACCACGAGCTGCGGTACGAGGACGCGGTGCGCGAGCCGGAGAAGGCGCTGCGGTCGCTCTTCGAGTTTCTCGGCGAGCCGTGGGAGCCGGGCGTGCTCGACTACGGCGACAAGGAGCACGACGTCGCCGACAAGTACACCACCGAGGCCGACCGGCGCCGCGCCGCCGCCCGCACCGACGCGCAGATCTACGGCTCCCGCGTCGGCACGTACAAGCGCGAGCTCGACCCGTTCCTGCGCCTGCTGGTCCGGGTCTTCTCCGGCCGCACGCTGCGCGAGCTGGGCTACCGATGAGGCGCTGGCTCGTCGCGGTCGTGGCGGTCCTCGGGGTGGCCGCCTGCACCTCCGACCCCCGGCCGGCGCCGACGACACCGCCGCCCGCCACCGCCACCCCGGCCGGCACGACGCCCTTCGGCGCGCACTGGGACTGGAACAGGTACGAGCAGTTCACCCCGTACCTGCGGAAGATCACCGGCTCGTCGACCTACCACGAGCTGAGCTGGTGCGACGTCGAGCGCGAGGAGGGCAAGCCGGACTGGAGCGCGGTCGACCAGGTGGCCGAGCGCACCCGTTCGCTGGGCATCACGCTCCACCTGAAGATCCGCACGGGGGTCTGCTGGGCCACCGGCGGCACCCCCCAGCACGTGCGCGGGCAGGCGAACAAGACCGAGTCGGCGATGCCCCGCGACATCGCGAAATACAAGTCCTTTGTAGATAGTCTGGTGCGCCGCTACGCGCCGTACGGCGTGCGCGAGTACGCGGTGGAAAACGAGGTCAACGCGCCGCAGTACTGGGCCGGCAGCGCCACCGACTACGCCACGCTCGTCACCGCCGCCGGCGAGGCGATCCGGGCCGCCGACCCGCGGGCGCGCGTGGTCGACTCGGGGATCAGCAGCGTCGCCTACGGCTGGGGTGTCGCCGACCGGCTGCTGAAATCCGGGCAGGACGCCGAGGCGGTGCGCGCGTACAACGCGTACTTCCAGCGGCGGATCGGCACCCGCGGCAAGCAGATCCCGGCCGTCTCCACGCCGGACGACCTGCGTGCCGCCCTCGCCGTGCCGCAGAACGCGCGCAACCTCGAGTACCTCGCGGCCACCGAGAAACTGCTCGACGGCAAGGCGGTCGACGTCCGGCAGGTGCACTTCTACGAGCACTGGAGCGCCGTCCCGGACCTGCTGGCCTACCTGTCCGCGGAGACCCCGGCCGGCACGCCGGTCGAGGCGTGGGAGGTGGGCCAGTTCTGGCGCGACGGCGACGCCGGCGACGAGGCCCGCTCCGCCGAGATGGTCAAGGTCGCCACCCAGCTCGCGGCCGGCGGGCTACGCGAGGTGATCTGGCTGCCGCTGGCCTACAACCCGGGCAACCGCCAGGGCAGCGAGGTCCGCTACGGCCTGCTCGACCCGGACGGCAAGGAGCGCGTGGCGGGCCAGATGCTGGCCGGCCTGGCCGCGCTCGCCCAGGGCGCCACCGCCGAGCCGGTCCGCGACAAGGGCCTGGCCGGTGCCGCCTTCCGCCGCGGCGCCGAGACCGCGCTGGTGGTGTGGGCCACGGACGGCCTCGTCACGGTGCCGCCCGCGGCCGGTCTGTCCAGAGGGCCGGTCGGCGCGCCACAGACCCGCGAGGGCGAGGCCCTGGTGACCGCCGACGAGCCGGTGGTGCTGCGCGGTCGGGGCGCCCCGGCCGACATTCTCAAGAAACTTGGATAAGCCGCTCGAAGAAGAACTCGTGCTTGAGGTACGACGTGTCGTACTCGTGGCCCGGGTAGGGCGGGATGAGCTGCGCGGCCTGGAAGAGGCGCCAGCCGTCCAGCAGCGCGGCCAGGCCGGTCGGGTAGGGCGGCTCGTCGCTGTCGCCCGTGGTCGGGCTGGTGCGGCCGGTGCCGTCGTAGCGGGCCCAACCCACCACCGCCGAGTCGAGCGCCGACGTGCTCAGGTAGAGCACCAGCACCTGCTGCCTCATGCGGCGCTCCGCACGGTCGGGCGGTTGCTGACCCGGGTCACCCAGTGCTCGATGTCGAAGCCGCCGTCGCCGGTCAGCGCCCGCCACAGCCGGACCCGGTTGTAGATCTCCAGGCGCGCGGTCGCGTGCTCGTACCAGGGGAACGTCCGGCTCAGCTCGGCGACCACGCGCGGGTCGGCGAGGTCGGCGGTGTCCCACAGCCGCACCTGGGGCACCGTCGGGTTGAACCGGATCTTGAACATGTACCGCCGGGTGCCGCTGTCGTTGCGCCGCCCGCCGTGCCAGAGGCCGTGGTGCAGCAGCATGACCGTGCCGGCGGGGCAGGTCAGGCGGATCTGGCCGAGCAGGTTCTGGTAGCGGCCGGTGTCGCTCTCGTTGGTGCGCCGCAGGTGGCTGCCGGGCACGGCGAGCGTGCCGCCCATGTCCGCGGTCACCTCCCGCGGGTAGTACATGAGCTGGACGTCGAAGGCGTCCTCGCGCACGTCGATGATGGCGTCGCCGTGCAGCGGCTGCGCGTTGCCCTCGCGCGGCTCGCGGACGTGCACCGCGTGATGGTCCACAGTGGGCTCCGGCCCCACCAGGCTGCGCAGCGCGCCGGCGACCGCCGGCACCTCCACCAGGCGGCGGGCGAACGAGCCGGCGGGAAAGGCCTCGGACAGCGGCGTGCCGTACGGCACGGCCGGAACGCCGGCGGAGAGCACGTCGACGGCCTGGCGGTTGAGCTCGTCCGGGACGGCGGCGTCCATGCGCAGGTAGCCCTGCGCCACGAAGCGCGCCGTCTGCACCGAGGTGAGCAGATGGCTACTGGTCAACATGCGTCGACCCTACGAACGGTCGGCGGCCACGTCGTGGGTCTCAGTCAACCACCGCTGGTACATTTTCACCATCGATCGCGTGCTGCTCCAGCTCGACGACCCGCCCACGGTGGCGGCCGTCGGCGTCGGCGTGCACGGCACGACGGGCCCGCGCGACGTGTTCGAGCTGCCCGACCTGTGGCAGCTGCACGTCTACGGCTACACCGCCGAGCTGACCGTCGGGGGCACCACGCACGCGATCCGGCCGGGCCGGGTGAGCTTGATCCCGCCCGGCGCCCGCGTCGAGTACCGCTACCGCGGGCGGTCCGAGCACCTCTACGCGCACTTCGCGACCCGCCGGCGGGGCGTGCGGCACGGCGTGCCCGCGATGCAGGACGCCGGCGCGGAGGCGCGGCCGATCTCCGCCCTGCTGCGCCAGGCCATCGCGGCCAGGCCCGGCTCACCGGCCCGGGTGGTGGCCTCGGTGTGGACCGTGCTGTGGCAGGTGGCCCAGCTCGCACCGCACGACGGGCAGCCGCGCGGGCACGCCACGGTGTCGGCTGCCGTCGCGCACATCGAGTCCCACCTGGCCGCCCCGCTCACGGTGCCCGCCGTCGCGCGCGCCGTCGGCGTCTCGCACAACCACCTCACCCGCCTGTTTCGCGCCGAGACCGGTCACACCGTGGTCGGCTACATCCGGCGGCGCCGCCTGGAGCACGCCCGGCACATGCTGCGCGAGTCCACGCTCTCCATCCCGGCGATCGCGGCGTCCGTCGGCATCCCCGACCTCCAGGCGTTCAACAAGGCGTGCCGCCGCGAGCTCGGCGCCTCCCCCCGCGCGGTCCGCGCGTAGGAACCCCGGCTAGTGCGGTGGCCACAAACCTTCACCGGGTGAGCGGCGGCCTTCGGCCGCGGATCACCCGGGCCGGCGAAGCCGGCCCACGTTTGTGGCCACCGCACTAGGCGGGCCAGGTCTCGGACCAGCCGAGCAGGTCGGCGAGCGCGGCGTTGTGTGGAGCGAAGTGCTCGCGCAGCCCGCGCGCCACCTCCGCCGGTGGGCCGGAACGGTCGGCGCGCCTGGTGTGCACCGCGAACTCGGCCGGCGTGAACGGCTCCAGGCCGAGAAACTCCAGGACCCCCGCGTAGACCGCGGCCGGGTCGGCGTAGAGGTCTTCGCTGCGCACGACGTGCAGCCGTTCCCGGGGCACGTGGGCCAGCCACCGCGAGAGCTGTTCCGCGTAGCGGCCGCGGGCGGCGTACGAGTAGCGGCGCCACCCGTCCGGCGACGACAGCCGCGACTGCTCCGCCGCGAGCGCCGACGCGAAGTCGAGCGGCTCGTGGCCGTACGAGCGGGTGTGCAGGTAGTGCGACCAGGCGCGCTCGACCGGGTCGCGGAGCAGCGCGACGAACCGGCCGGAGGGCAGCGTCGCCGCGACCCGCGACGGGGCGTCGGGGTGGAAGAGGTAGAGCGGGCTGGCCTCGAAGGACACGGCGCCCGGCGCGGCAGGCGGGAAGTGGCCCCGGTACCAGCGCTCGCCACGTCCATAGTGGAGGCTGAAGTACTGGAGCTCCTTGCCCGTCGCGGCCCGCACCTGGGGATGGGCGGCGAGGTAGCTGTGCAGGGAGGTGGTGCCGCAGCGCTGGGCGCCGATGACGAGGAAGTCGGGCAGCGCGCCGGGGGTCGAGGCCCAGGCCCGCGCGCCCCGGACGGCGCGGCGCAGCGCGTCGACGGCGGGACGTCGGCTCACGGATCACCCGCCCGAGCGGCGGCATCGCCGGCACCGCCGGCCGCGCCCGCACGCCGCCGGCGGGCGAGGGCACGCAGCACCATGGTGTCCTCTTTGGAGAGTCCTAATAGGAGCACCGCGCCGAGGTAGACGAGCGCGGTCACGAAGAGACCGAGGAGCACGCGGGCGGGGTCGTCGGGCACCAACCACCGGACGCCGAGCGCGGCGGCGAGGGCGGCACCGCCGGCGGCGAGGCCCTTCGCCAGGCCGGCCGTCAGTGGCACCACGCGGACCAGCCACCACACCTGGACGACGCGAGCCAGGTTGACCGCGACCAGCGAGGCGCTCCAGGCGACCGCGGCGCCGACGATGCCGTGGGCGGGGATGAGCCACAGGTTGAGGCCGACGTTGAGCACGAGCGCGCCGATGTTGTCGAACATGTTCAACGACACCCGGCCGGACATGTTGAGCAGCGTGCCGCACGGGCCGGTGGCGGCGTTGACGAGCTGACCCACCGCGAGCACCACGGTGACCGTGGCACCCGAGGCGAAGTCGGAACCGAAGAGCGGCAGCAGCGACGACGGGAATACGAGCAGCGCCACGAACGCGGGCAGCGACAGCCGCACCACCCAGCCGGTCGCCGCCTTGTACACCCGACGGACCTCGGGCAGCGCGTCGCGGTGGTAGAGGTAGGCGATGTACGGGCCGAACGCCGCGTTGATCGGTGCCAGCACGAAGATGGCGACGGTGACCAGACGGGTGGCGACCGTGTAGACGCCGATGTCGTCGTTGGCGAACGCGCCGAGCAGCAGCGTGTCGATCCAGATCAGGCCGGTCGACGCCAGCGACGAGGCCCAGCTGACCGTGGAGAAGCCGAAGAGCTGCCGCGGCCGGTACTCCGCCGGGGCGGGCGCCACCGTGCGCATCAACCGCACCAGCGCGCCGAGCGCCAGGAGGGCCGCCGTCCACGCGGCGACCACCACCGCCCACAGGGCGGCGGTGACCCCCATGCCGGCCAGCAGCACCGCGCCGGTGAGCGCGAGCCGCGCGAAGGGCTCGTAGATCTGACCCACCAGCGTGAACGGCCGCTGCGTGCGCCACCCCCGGGTCGCCGCCAGCGCCGCCTCGCACACCACGGACGCCGGCAGCGCCAGCGCGACGAGGCGGAGGCCACCGGTCAGCTCCGGGTCGTGCAAGGCGTCGGCCAAAGCGGGGGCGACCACCACCAGAACAAGACCGATCAGCACCGCCCCCGCCCCGGAGATCGCCAGCCCGAGGCGTACCGTGCCGCGGATGCTCGCCGGGTCGTCGTCGGCCAGGTGCACCGCCACGAAGCGGGTCAGCCCGGCCCGGAAGCCGGACAGCGACAGCAGCCCGAGGAGCGCCAGCAGCGCGTAGCACTGCGCGTACCGGCCGACCTCCTCGATGCCCAGCGAGCGGGCCAGCAGCAGCATCACCAGGAAGAGCGCACCCTGGCTGCACAGCGCGCCGAGCAGGTTGAGGCCGCCGCCGCGCGCCATGCCGCGCACCTGGCGGTCGCCGTAGTCCGAAGTGGACTCCGGCGTGGCCGACGTGGTGCTCGTGCTCACGCGGCCCGGGAAAGGACCGGTGCCTGCGAAGGGGCGGCCGCCGGCGCGGCACGCCGGGCCAGCAGCTCCAGCACCACGACGAGCAGCACCGCCAGCAGCAGCCCGCCGGCGGCCGCGGGCAGGACGGTGGTGGCCAGCGCCCGTACCCGGGAAACCGCGCGGACGTCGCCAACGCTCGCCACCTGGGCCGGGTCGGCGGCCTGGGCCTGTGCCCTGGCCCCCTGGAGGCCCTGCCGCGCCTGGGAGAGCGCGCCGGTCGCGGCGTCGCGCTGGGCCAGCAGCGACTGGTAGTCGGGCAGCTTGGGGCCGAGCGCGTCGAGGCGCTTCTGGGCGGCGTCGAGCGCGGCGGTGGCGGCGGCGACGGCCCGGCTGTTGCCGACCGCCTCCATGGAGAGCTTCTGCTGCCGCAGGGCGGCGATCTCGGTGAGCGTGGCCTGGTAGAGCTTGTCCGGCTGGGAGACCTTGTTGGTCTTCTCCCAGTCGGCGATCGCGGCGGTGGCCGAGGTGACGTCGGCGCTAGCCGCGTCGACCTGCTCGGTCGCGATGTTGACCTGGGAGGAGAAGAGGAAGTCGAGCGCGCGGCGGGCGGTCGCGGTGAGCACCGGCTCGACGGTGGTCCGCTTCGCCGCCTCGTAGGTGAGCGTGAGCTGGCTGCTCGCACCGACCTGCGCCACGGCGAGCCCGTCGCGCAGCGTGCCGGCCGCGACGCCGGTGTCGGCGGCGACCTGGTCGAGCACCTTCGGCGAGGTGGCCGCCGCCTTGAACGCGGCCACGAACTGGCTCGCCGCCTGGGTGCCGGTGTACTGCTGGGCGGCGGCGCCACCGACGAGGGCGGGCGCGGCGACGTAGCAGGTGGCGGTGTAACGCTGCGGCGACAGGCCGACGAACAGCCCGACCGCGAGCGCCGCCGCCAGCGGCACGCCCAGCAGCACCCAGAGCCGCCGCCGGGCGACCCGCAGGTAGTCGACGATCTCCACGCTAGAGCTCCTCCGAAGGGGGCCGGGCGGCCACCAGGCCGGCCATCGCCGCGAACGCGACGAAGTACCACAGCGTAACGACATTGGATATCACGTTGGAGGCCGCACTCACCGCCACGAACGCGACGGCGCAGCCGGCGAAGCCGACCGCGATCCCCCGTTCGAGCGTGCCCGGCGGCGCGCGGCGGACCGCGAGCGCCGCCGTGTGCAGGCACAGCAGGATCATGCCCAGGTACGCGAGCAGGCCGAGCACGCCGGTCTCCACGTACGCGCGGAGGAAGTCGTTGTGCGGCTTCTTGGCCTCGTCGGTCTCGCGCTGGGTCATGTTGGGGCCGATGCCGGTGACCGGGTTGCGGTTGGCGAGCGTGACCACCTGCGACCAGTAGCCGGCGCGCCAGGCGAGCGTGTTGCCGGTCGGGCCGCCGCCGACCTCGCGGGCCTCACCGAGCTGGGCGAACCGGTCGGCCACCCCGGGCGCCACCGCCACGGCGGCGACCGCGGCCAGGCAGAGCGCGACGGCGAGGCGGGCGCTGCGGTGCAGCACGGCCACGACGACCAGCCCGATGGCGGCGCCGAGGATCGCGCTGCGCGTGTTGGTCAGCGCGAGGAAACCCAGCGACAGCGTCAGCAGCACGCCGAGCGCCACCTTGGCCCGCCGGTCCAGGAACCGGTAGACGCCACACCCGAAGATCACCATGAACATCAGGTAGCGACCGAACGTCGTGGACTGGCTGAACGGCCCGCTGATCCGGGTGAAGCTGCCCTTGACCTCCGACGGCGGCGACCCGAGCAGCGACATCACCAGCGTGTAGCCGAGCGCGAGGGCGAGCGAGACGTACACCGCGACGAGCACCCGGCGCACCATGCCCTGGCGCGGCAGCAGCTGCTCCAGCACCAGGAACATCGCCACGACCGTGAGGATCCGCAGCACCTCGAGCGCGCTCGACGACGGCCGCGCGGAGCCGAGCGTGCTGACCGCGCCGGTCGCGGCGACGAGTACCAGCGCCACGCCGAGCGGTGAGGTGCGCCGCGCCCGCTTCGCGTGGAACTGCGCGGCCAGCCACAGCCCGGCGGCGAGCAGGAACAGCACGCCGACGAGCGTGGACGGGTCGAGGGCCCGCGCCGCGCCGCCGTCGCCGCCGGTGCCCGCCGTCGGCCCGCTCAGCTTGAACAGGTCGACGCAGGAGCGGACGGCGAGCATCAGCAGCACGTACGCGGCGAAACGGGTCAACGCCAGCACCGCGACCAGCACGCCGGCGGCGACCGCGAGCGGGAGGACGGCGAGGGTGCGGCTGCCGCCGTCGACCGCGAAGGCGGACACCACCGCCGTCGCGGCGGCCGCCAACGCCGCGGCGACGGTCAGCGCTCTGCCGGCCGGCCTTGCTACGAGTACGGTCACGCTGCTCCCAGGTCGGCTAGACCTTAGCGCTTCGTGGCCAGATCGAGGTAGAGGCGTTCGAGCTGGCGGGCGGCCGAGTCCCAGCTGTAATGGGACATCACCCGCTCGTGCAGCCCCGCCGCGCCGGCCCGCTCGAGCCGCCGGTCGGCCAGCGCGGCGGTGAGCGCGCGCACCAGGTCGTCTTCGTCGCCGTCGCGGAACAGGCGGTGGCCCGCCCCGTCGCGCTCCAGCACCTCCACGTGCGGGGAGATGTCGCTGGCCACCATCGGCAGCCCGTAGGAGGCGGCCTCCAGCAGGGTCAGCGGCAGGCCCTCCACGTGGGACGGCTGCACGAAGACGGCCGCGTGGGAGTAGAGCTCGGCGAGCAGGTCGCCGTAGGCGAAGCCGGTGAAGACCACCCGTGGGTCGCCCTCCGCGGTCGCCTTCAGATACGTTACGAAATCATCCGTGTACGAAGAGCCACCGACCACGGCGAGCTTGACGTCACCGGGGATCCGGCGGAACGCGCGGATGAGCAGATCGCCGGCCTTCTCCGGCACCAGCCGGCCGACCAGCAGCACGTACCGCCCCGGCGTGAGGCGGAACCGGGCGGTGATCTGGTCGGGCGGCACGTGCTGGGCCCGGTTGACGCCGTTGGGGTGGTAGCGGGTCAGCCGGCCGAACTCCGCGTCGTAGTGTGCGGCGAGCCCGCGGGAGACGGCGATCCGGGCGTCGGGCACGTGGCCGCTGAACCAGTACGCCGTGTTGAGCACCGTGCGCGCCGCCCGCCCCCACTTGGCGCGGGTGTGGTCGAGGCCGTGCACGGTGAGCACGACCTTCGCACCGGACAGGTAGCGCGGCAGCGGCGCCACCAGGCCCGGCCCGAGCCCGTGGTAGTGCACGACGTCCGGCTTTCGCCGCATCGCCGCCACCGTCGACGCAGCACTGTGGACGATCGCGTCGAGGTGCTTGCTCGCCACCGTGCGCACCCGGTGCAGCCGGACACCGCGGTGCGTATCCGTGGTGAGGTCGCCGTAACTGTCGCGGCAGAAGACGGTCACCGAGTGCCCGTACGCCGCGAGGCGGCTGCCGATCTCCTCGACGTGACGCTCCACACCCCCGTACGTGGCGGGCATCCCCTTCTGCCCGATCATCGCGATCGACAGCGGCCGCCAGTCGGGCGCGGGCGCGGCGGTGCGCTGCCGCGGGATGGAATGTGCGGTTTCTCGGCCGAGCTGCTGCACATTCGGTGCGGCGTGCTCGCTGGTCGTCATCGGTCCCCCTCGACGGATCGGCGGAGCAACCGCCGCGCCGACGACGGTGTGGAGGTGCAAGATCGTGTGTCGCTGGGTGGGACGCTAGGCCATCGAGCGGCGTCGCGCCACCCCCTCCGGACACGCGCCGATGTCCACAGTGGTGCTGTCGGGCGGTGGGCACGCCGGACCGACGCCGAACGGTCCGGTGAGCCGGAAACAACCGAGAAACCACGGGCGACGACACGCGTGCCACAGCATGGACGCCGGTGGAAGTTGTTGACATTAAACGCCGTAGATCGCCCGGAGGCAACACCCCCGCCGGGCATCATGGGAGCGTGACGATCAAGGAAAGCTACGTCGACTTCGCCACCCGGGAGGCGCGCGGCGTCTCCCCCGCCTACGAGCGGCTGGCGCTGGCCGTCGCCGAGGACGAGGAGCTCTTGGCGCTGGTCGCCTCGCTCCCGCCCGGCAAGCGGCAGCCCAACCTGCTCTTCGGCGTGGTGCGGCTGCTGGGCGGGCCGGTGGAGGATCCGGCCGCGTTCCGCGCCCACGTCATCGCGCACTGGCCCACCATCGCGGCCGAGGCCGCCACCCGCATCGTTCAGACGAACGAGGCCGGCCGCTGCGCCCTGCTGCTGCCGGTGCTCGCCGCCCTGCCGCGGCCCCTCGCCCTGCTGGAGGTGGGCGCGTCGGCGGGGCTGTGCCTCTACCCCGACCGGTACGGCTACCGCTACGGCGACCGGGTGCTGGGCACGGGTGAGCCGGTGCTGGAGTGCTCGTTGGTGGGGGCACCCGCCCCCTCGTCGGTACCAGATGTGGTGTGGCGGGCCGGATTGGACCTGAACCCGCTCGACGTGGGTGATCCCGCGGACATCGCGTGGCTCGACGCTTTGATCTGGCCGGAGCACGCGCACCGCCGCGCCCGGCTGCGGGCCGCGGCGGCCGTGGCCGCGGCCGACCCGCCCCTGCTGGTCCCGGGTGACCTGGTGGACGACCTGCCGGCGCTGGCTGCGGCCGCCCCGGCCGGCGCCACGCTGGTGGTCTTCCACTCGTCGGTGCTGTACCACCTGTCCGCGGCGCGGCGGGCCGAGTTCGTCGCGCTGGTGCGCGGGCTGCCCGGCCACTGGGTGTCGGTCGAGGGGCCTGACATCGTGCCCTTCGCCGGCCTGCCGGAGCCGCCGGACGGCGCCCACCACAACGTGCTCGCGCTGGACGGCGAGCCGCTCGCCTGGACGCGCGGGCACGGTCAGGCGATGGCCTGGTTCGGCTGAAGCCCCGTCGAGTCCCGCGTACGTCGGCTCGTGCGAGGGCTGGTCAGATGCGCGTGAGGATCCGGAGGACGTCGCAGATCGTCAGGACGCGCCGGACCACGCCGTGCACGTTGGCCAGCGTCAGGTCGATGCCGGCCGACCGGGCCTTGGCCCGCGCCTCCAGCAGGGCTGACACGCCGGTCGCGTCGCAGAAGCGCAGGTCGGTGCAGTCGAGGGTGACGGCGGTGGCGTCGCGGACCTTCTCCACGGCCGCGAGCAGGTCGGTGCACGTGGACATGTCGAGATCGCCGGCGAGGGTGAGAGCGACCGTGCCGTTTCGCGCGGTTTCGGTGATCGTCAGCATCAGTCACCCTGCCGAGGGCACGGGCGCAGGCGTACCCACACCTGCTTGCCGCCGTGAAGGTCCTCCACACCCCAGGCTTCGCCGCACGACTCGATCACGCGCAGGCCGTATCCGCCGCTGCCGTCGGCGTGCGGGCCACGGTCCCGGGGCATCACCGACGAGCCGTCGGCGGCCTTGATGAGCACCTGGCCCTCGTGCGCCTGGAGGCTCAGCTCGATGCAACCGCCGCCGTGCCGGACCGCGTTGGTCACCAGCTCACTGACCACGAGCTCGGCGTCGTCGAGCCAGTCGGGCTCGCTCAGCTCCCACGCGATGAGCATGTGCCGCACGGCCTTGCGGGCCCCGGCCGGCGCGATGACGCCCAGCGGCAGATCCAACGTCGCGTTCAGCTCGCTCACGGTACTCACCTCCTCACGTCCGCGCCGCCGGTTCTACCCAGGCGGGCCGGCGCGGAAACGGGCTCCGTGACCGGACGCGACACCGCCGACAAAGTCGTGGCGGGCGTGCAAAGCTGCGGGTACCTCGGGCGTCTTCACGGGTGGATATCCAAGGAGAGCGGGGACGGGCATGGGGGAAGCGGAGGCGTTCAGCGAGTTCGTGGCGGGCAGCAGTGCCCGGCTGTTCCGCGTCGCGATGGCGCTCACCGGCGGCCACCACGCCGCCGAGGATCTGCTCCAGGGCGCGCTGGCCCGCACGTTCGCCCGGTGGCGGCACGTGCGCGGCGACCCGGAGGCGTACGTGCGCCGCGCGATGTACCGCGCCCAGGTCTCCGTCTGGAAACGGCGCGGCCGGCACGCCGAGGTGCCGCTCGACAGCGTGGGCGAGCGGGCCGACCAGCGCGACGAGTTCCGGGCCACCGACCACCGGCTCGTGCTGCGGGCGGCGCTGCTGCGGCTGGGTCCGCGGCAGCGGGCGGTGCTCGTCGCGCGGGTGATGGAGGACCTGTCCGTGGAGGAGACCGCCGCCCTGCTCGGCTGCTCCCCCGGCACGGTCAGGAGCCAGCTGCACCGCGCGCTGGCCCGGCTCCGGGAGATCGCGCCGGAGCTCGACGAAAAGCACCTGACCGAGGAGAGCCTGACATGACGCGCCTGACCGAGCTGGTCCGCGAGGACCTCAGCGACCTGGCGGACTCGCACCCCGTTCCCGATGGACTGGCCGAGCGGGCGGTGGCCGCGGGCCGGCGCCGGCGCCGGCGGCGGACGGCGCTGGTCGGTGCGGCGGCGGTGGCGGTGGCGGCCGCCGTCGTGGTGCCCGTCGCCGTCCGGCTGGGCGGGGACGTGGCACCGGGGCAGGCGGCGACCGGCCGCAACGTCATCTTCGCCAAGAAGGTCGCGACCCGCCCGAAGGCGGCGTCCGAAGACCCTGGGTGGCAGGTGCTCGACCCGCGGACCGGGCGCTACCGGACCGCCGCCGTCGGAGACGTGTCGGAGCCCTCCGCCGACCGGCGCTACGCCGCGGTCCTGCCGCCCTACCTGGACACGGACCAGGCGCGGATCGGGCGCTACGAGACGCGGACCGGCGAGATCCGCTGGTACGACGCCCCGGCCCCGTCGGTCGACCAGCCACAGATCTCCCCCGACGGGCGGCTCGCGGCCTACTGGGTCGACAAACCGACGCCGGGCGCGGCGATGACGCTCGTCGACTTCGGCAGCGGGAAGGTCACACCGATCGACGCGGCGGCGTTCGCAGGCCTGCGGGCGGAGATCGCGTACGTCGAGGACCCGGAGCTCGGCCCGTCGAGCGCCGGGCGGCCGCGGACCACCTACCTGCTCTACCCGCCGGGCGACCCGATCGGCTGGCGGCTGGAGAACGACCGCCTCACCGTGGGCGCCGCCATCCTCGACCTGAACGGCCGCCGCACCGGCACCCTGCCGCTGCCGGAGAAGGCCGCGCCGGTCAGCATCCTTCCCGGCGGCGCCGGCGCGCTGGTGCGGCCCGAGGGGATGCTCGGCGTGTACGCGCTGACCGACGCCACCGGCGCCGTCACCCATCGGGTCACGCTGCGGATCTGCTCACACCCCGAGACGCCGCACGACCGCACGCGAGGCTCGCTGTGCACCGACGCGGTGATGCGCTTCCACGCCTGGCGCACCCCGGACCAGATCCTGATCAAGGAGGTCGGCTACGGGCCGAACGGCGAGTGGACCAACTCCCTCGAAGCGCTCGACCTGGTCACCGGCGAGCGGCGAGCGGTCTACCGGGACACCGGCGTGCCACCCATCGGCGGCTTGGTGCTGATCTCCGCGGACGGCCTCCCCCGGAAGGTCCAGCGGGAGCTCAGCTTCTGAGCCGACGCGCGGCCGCGCGGCCCGCGAGTGTCCGCCTTCGGCCGGCAGTAACGTGGTCCACTATGGACCCGGTCGTGGTGGTGGTGGCCTACGACCCGGCGTGGCCCGCGCTCTTCGCCGCGGAGGCGCGCCTGCTGGCGGCCGCGCTGCCCGGCACGCTGAGCATCGAGCACGTCGGCTCGACGAGCGTCCCCGGCCTGGCCGCCAAGCCCGTCGTCGACATCGTGGTCGTGGTCGCCGGCGCCGCGGCGGTGGACGTGGCGGCGCTCGTCCCGCTGGGATACACCTTCCGCCCGCACGCCTTTCCCGACGACCCCGACCACCTCTTCCTGGTCAAGGACACCGGCGGGGTACGCAGCCACCACCTGCACGTCTTCGGCGAAGGCTCGCCGTGGCCGGCGCGAAACCGGGCCTTCCGCGACTACCTGGCCGCGCACCCGGACGCCGCCCGCCGGTACGAGGCGGCCAAACACGCCGCCGCCGCCCTCCACCCCGACAGCCGCGGCCGCTACGGCGAGGCCAAGGAGGAGGTCATGCTGCGCCTGGTGGCCGAGGCCGACGCCTGGTCCGCGCGCCGTCGCGCCGACTAGCCCGCCGCCACGGTGGGCGATGTCCCCGACACTGCCCACTCACGCGGCCCGCAACGGGCGTAATGTCCCCGACACCGCCCACCGCCTGGCGGGCTTGCGGCGCGGAGCCGGCAGTGGAGGCCGGGGATGTCGGCGAGCGCCGCGAGCCGCCGGCCGGAGCGGGGCCCGCGGGAGCGGGCGGTCCGCAGGTGACGCGGACGGGGGAAATGTGCGGGACGGCCCTCCGCGGCGGTGCGCGGAAGGCCGTCCGGAGGTGTAGCCCGTGCTTAGTGGATCATCGTGGGTGTCGCCGGCTGGCCGTCGGCGGCGGCGATCGTGTCGTCCAGCGGGCGCGGGGTCTCGCGCTTGCGGGGCAGGAACGCGATCGGGACGAACGTCAGCAGCACCAGCGCGAAGCCGACCCAGAAGGTCGTGGAGAACGAGTCGGCCACGAACTCAAGGCCGCGCTGCAACGTGGCCGGGTCGAGCGGCATCGGCGCCCCGGCCTGGTGGGCGATCGCGGCGCCGGCCTCGGTGACCGGCTCGCCGGTGCGCGGGTCGGTCGCGCCGGGGATCGGGGTCGAGCCGTTGAGCTGGCTGGTGAGGATCACCGACATGGTGGCGGCGCCGACGGAGCTGCCGATCTGCTGGAGGATGTTGACCAGCGTGGAGCCGCGCGCCGTGTCGTGGTGGCTCAGCGTGCGCAGCGCGGAGGTCATGATCGGCATCATCGTGCCGCCCATGCCGAGGCCCATCACGAACAGCGAGCCGCACAGCAGCAGGTAGGACGTGTCGGTGCCGACCTGGGTGAAGGCGAAGAAGCCGGCGGCGATCAGCGCCATCGCGAACGGCACGGTGCGGCCGACCGGGATCTTGTCGGCCAGCATGCCGGCGACCGGCATCGTGAGCATCGCGCCGATGCCCTGCGGCGCCATCAGCAGGCCGGCGTTGAGCGTGGACTCGCCGCGCACCTGGAGGAAGTAGCTCGGAAAGAGCAGGCCGGCGCCCATGAACGCGACGATGAACACGAACAGCGAGACCGTCGCGATCGTCAGGTTGCGGTTGCGGAAGAGCCGGAGGTCGAGCAGCGGGTGGCGCGGCCTGAACGAGTAGAAGACGAAGCCGATCACCAGGAGCGCGCCGACCAGCATGGTGGTCCAGACCTTCGTGGCGGTGATCGTGCCGGTCTCCGGCAGTGACGAGACGCCGTAGAGGAACAGGGCGAGACCGGGCGAAAGCATCAGCATGCCCACGAAGTCGAACGACTCGGAAGGCTCGGCGGAGTCCTTCGGCAGGGCGAAGAACGCGTACACGAGCGCGATCGCGCCGATCGGCAGGTTGATCAGGAAGATCCAGTGCCAGCTCGCGGTGTCGATCAGCCAGCCGCCGAGGATCGGGCCGCCGATCGGGCCGAGCAGCATCGGGATGCCGAGCACCGCCATCAGCCGGCCGATCCGGTGCGGGCCGGCGGCGCGCGTCATGATCGTCATGCCGAGCGGCATCAGCATGCCACCGCCCAGGCCCTGTAGCACCCGGAACGCGATCAGCTGCCCGATCGTGTCGGCGGTCGCGCACAGCACCGAGCCGAGCGTGAAGAGCAGCACGGCAAGCATGTACAGCCGCTTGGTGCCGAACCGGTCGGCCGCCCAGCCGCTGAGCGGGATCACCGTGGCGAGGGCCAGCGTGTAGCCGGTCATCGTCCAGGCGACCTCGGCGTACGTGGCGTCGAACTCGCTCTGGAACGTCGGCAGCGCGACGCTCACGACGGTGATGTCGAGGATGGACATGATCGCGCCGAGCACGACCACCCCGGCGATCTTGAGGACGGTAGCGTCAAGCTTGTCGGATGACGCTGCGGCTTGTTGTGTCACACGACTCTCCAGATCCAGCTCGCCGCGGTGTCGACGGAGCAGCACATCAGGCTACAAGGCACGGAGTCGGGGCCGAAATCGGTTATCCGCCACTCCCCCGCGCGCGCATATGGTCACATTGACATACAGGCGGTGCGCGCGGGACCCAAACGGGCGTGCGCTGGGTCACGCCGCCACCCGCGCGAAACGTCACGCCGCCGCCCGCGCGAATGCCACGCCGCCGCCGGCGATGGGTCGCACGAACGTCACCCCCCGCCCGGCGGCGGGTTGCGCGAACGACCAAGCTAATTGATACTTTTCAATACTTCTGGAGCCGGCGTTGGGGCCCGGGGCAAGCCTCGACGATGTGCCAGCGCGCGGCGTTTCGAAGGACCTGTGCGGATGTCGCCGGCATGCGGTTCCGCATCCCACTGTCCTTCGTCAGGAGGCCCCACAAAATGCACTTCCATCGTTATCGGTCGAGGCTGTGGACGGTCGCGGCCGTCACGGTCGTGGCCGCCGGGAGCGGCGTGGTCACCGCTCTCACCGCACACGCCGCAGCGCCCGGCTGCGGCGTGGCGTACACCGTCGGATCGCAGTGGCAGGGCGGGTTCACGGCCAGCGTGACCGTCACCAACCTCGGCGACCCGCTCAGCTCGTGGACGCTCACCTGGAGCTACGCCGGCGGCCAGCAGGTCACCCAGGCGTGGAACGCGACCGTGTCGCAGAGCGGCGACCAGGTCACGGTGCGCAACGCCAGCTACAACGGCGCCATCGGCACCAACGGGACCGCTTCGTTCGGGTTCAACGGCTCGTGGAACGGCGGCAACCCGGCGCCGACGAGCTTCGCGCTCAACGGCACCACGTGCACCGGCGCGCCGGTGACCACACCACCCGGCGGCGACCCCACGACGCCGCCGCCCACCACGGCGCCGCCCGGCAACCCCGCCTGGGGTCAGGGCCTGCCGCCGGCCGGCGCGGTGCACAGCCGCGCGTACCACATCGTCACGGCCGCCGACGGCACCGGCTACACGCCGCGGGCGGGCGAGTGCTCCCGCGAGATCCACGCGCGGTACTGGACGTACGGGCCGGACGGCAAGGTCTACCCGACGTGGCACCCGGCGCGCGACCCGAGCGGCTGCGCGTTCGGCCACGAGCACGGCGACGACCCGCGCACCTCCGACCTGTTCGGCACCGCCAGCTGGCCGCCCTTCGGGTACACCAGCGAGGTGATGCTGGACAACCTGGCCGAGTCGAGCCACCGGCACGAGGACCACGTCGGGCACAAGGTGCTCGCCGTGAACAACTCCAACGTGATCCAGGGCGACAACGGCACCAGCCTCTTCCCGCCGCAGGGTGCCACGATCGCCACCTGCGACATCCTGCTCAAGTTCCACCAGGGCACCCACTCGCCGGACGCGTTCAGCAACAACGTCCACGAGCTGCTACTCAACCAGCGCTGCACCGCGAGCAACGGCGGCCAGGTCACCGAGGCCCGGTACAACGCGATGATCCCGCTCGGCCGGGCCGGTGGCTTCAGCCCGAGCGAGTGCCCCGGCTTCGGGCGCCCGTTCATCAACGTCAAGCCCGCGGTGCCGGCGGACTCGCCGTCGGACACCCGGTCGCTGGGCCGGCTGATCACCGAACCGGGCTGCGTGCAGGCGATCCGGGAGGGTCGCACCCACCAGGACCCGCTCTTCCCCAACCCGGTGCCGTTCACGGTCTCCGACATGGACGACTTCTGGTTCTCCGACATCTCGGTGACGGGCTCCGGGCTGAGCTTCCGCATCGCGCCGCTGTTCTACGTGGTCAACCCGTCGCGCTACTACGACCCGACCAAGCCGAACAGCAACGGCCGGATCGTGGACCTGTGCTACACGGACCTCGCGGGCGGCAGCAACTGCGACGTGGTCAAGCGGATCACCCAGCAGACCGGGCAGCAGGTGGCGTGGGACGACCCGCGCTCGCCGTTCAAGGGCACGCTGCGGGAGTTCCGGCCGGGCACCTTCACCGTCCAGAACAGCGGACCGACCACGGTCTACACCGACGTGTACGGCCGCAACGCCGCCACCACTCCGTTCGCCGGCTCGATCCGGCAGTACTTCGCCGGCGGCGGCGGCACCGCGCTGTACGTCCGCGGCTCCATCAAGGACTACAGCGGGACCGCGGCGGACGGGATCCACGCGCCTAACTAGCGCATAACGGCTCAAAAGAGGCCCGCGGTGGGTTCCCGCCGCGGGCCTCCGCGTGTTTTCTTTGGAACCCCATGCAACCCATCCGGTACGCCGGGCGCACCTACCCGGTGAGAGGAGCGGGATGCGAAGCGAGCGCCACTTCAGTGAGTACTTCGCCGCGCGGCACGAGGTCGTGCGGCGCGCGGCGTACCTCATGTGCGGTGACTGGCACTGGGCCGACGACCTGACGCAGGCCGCGTTCATCCGGCTGGCCGCGGGGTGGCACCGGATCCGCGACCCGCGGGCCGTGGACGCGTTCCTGCGCACCTGTCTGGTCCGGGCGTACCTGTCGGAGACCCGCCGCCTGTGGCGCCGCCGGGAGCGCCCGATGGCCGACCCGCCCGACGTGGCCGGCGCGGACGACGACGCCGAGACCGCCACGCGGCGGGTGGTCTTCGCGCGGGCGCTGCGCCAGGTGCCGCCGCGGCAGCGGGTGACCCTGATCTGCCGGTTCTACCAGGGGATGGACGTGGCCGAGACGGCCGCCGCACTCGGGTGCTCGGAGGGCACCGTCAAGAGCCAGACCGCCCGCGGCCTCGCCACCCTGCGCACGGCGCTGGGCGACGCGGTCGCCGTCACCGCACCGGCCTGGGCCACGGAGGGAAGCGCATGACCGAGCTGCGGGAGCTCTTCGAAGAGGCGGTCGGGGCGCCGCCGCCGAGCCACCTGACCGCCGGCGACGTGTACAAGACCGGGCGCCGCCGCCACCGGGTGCGTACCGCCCTGGCGGCCGCCTGCGCGGCGGCCGTGGCCGGTGTGCTGCTGGCGGGCGGCGGGCTGCTGCTGCCCGGCCGGTCGGGTCAGGACCTGCCGGCCGGCGACCCGCCGACTCCTCCGGCGGTCAGCGGGACGCCGGTCCAGTGGGCCGGTGCCGCCGACGCCACCCACCTCTACCTGGCGCGGATGGGCTGCGCCACGCCGTCCACGTCCTGCCCGAAGACGATCTCCCAGCTGTACGGCTCCGGCGACGGCGGCCGGACCTGGACCAGGCGGGGCGCGCCGCTCCAGGCACCCCGGCTGGCGGTCGTGGGGCCGCAGACGCTGCTCGCGAGCGTGTTCACCGGCCGCGCACAGACGCTCACCGCGAGCACGGACGGCGCCCGCACCTGGCACCGGCTCCGCGAAGGCGCGGCGGTCGACGCGGTGCCCGGCGGGAGCCTCGCGGTCTGCTGGGCGCCGTCCGGTGAGTCGTGCACGCTGTGGTCGGTGGATCCCGCGGGCGGGCGGTTCGCCCCGCTGCGGGTCCAGCCGGCGCTCGTCGCCGACCCCGCCGACCTCGTGCCGGCCGGCGCGGGCGACCGGATCTGGGTCCGCGGCACCGACCCCGCCACCGGGCGACCGGCGGTCGCGGTCAGCGCCGACGCCGGGCACAGCTGGTCCGTCCAGGTCTTCGCGGACGCGCCCGCCTGCCGGTCCGAGGGCTGCCGGCCGCCGTACCTGGCGACCGACGGTGCCACGGCGTACGCGGTCGTGGCCGGCGCGTCCGCCCGAGCCGTCTACCGCCACACGACCGAGGACGGCCGCTGGACGCGAATGTCCGCTGTGGACGCCGTGCCGGCCGGGCGCCTCGACGCGGGCGACCGCTCGTTCGTCGCGGCGGACGGCACGCATGTGCTCTGCGAGACGGTGACGCTGCCGGACGGCCGCGACGGGTGCCGCTTCTGGGCCGGCCGCGACGGCGCGTACCAGACCGTCGAGCCCACCGGCCTGCCGGCCACCGTCTACCCGTTCCACCGGGCCGCCGACGGCTCGCTCTACACGTTCAGCTACACCACCGACCGGATCTACCTGTCCGCCGACGGCTGGACCTGGTCGGCCCGCTAGCACTTTCGTCCACAAGGGAGAGACGATGAACCGTGCCCTCGGCGCGGGGGCGACCCTCGCGCTGGTCCTCATGCTCGCCACCGCCTGCGGCGGCGAGGCCGAGACCCCTCCGGTGGCCACCGCCGGCGGAGCGTCCACATCGGCCTCGCCGGGCACCGACGCGGTCGCCGCGTACGTGGAGAACCAGCGCCAGCTCGCCAAATGCCTGCGTGAGCAGGGTTTCGACGTGCCCGACCCGGACGCCAAGGGCCACCTCGACGTGGGGCCGGCGATGGGCGGCCGGAAGAAGACCGACCCGAAGGTGCAGGCCGCGTGGAACGCGTGCGAGGCGTTCAGGGTGCCGGTGCCGGACGAGCTACAGGAGAAGCCGGAGCCGGTGACGCCGGAGCAGCTCGCCAACCGCCGCGAGTACGCGAAGTGCATGCGCGCCAACGGCATGCCGGCGTGGCCCGACCCGCTCCCGGACGGCAACTGGCCCCCGGACATGCTGGGCGGCGAACTGACCCCGCAGGAGCAGGCGGCCAACCAGGCGGCGCTCCAGATCTGCGACCCGGTGCTGGACGGCCGCCCGCCGACCACGCCCAACCCGAACGACCTGCCCAAGGGATGAGCGCCCGTTCTGTCGCGCTGGGCTGCGGCGCGCTGCTGCTGGCCGGGGTGGCCGGCGCCGCGACGCTCGGCCTGGGCGGGCGCGGCTCCCCCGGGCCGGCGCCGGACCGCACCGGACCCGCGGCCACCGGGGTGGTCACCCGCCAGACGCTGGTGCGGTCCGTGACACTCACCGGCGAGCTCGGGTACGGCGAGGCGGTGCCGCTCGCCTCCACCGCGCCCGGCACGGTCACCTGGCTGCCGGAGGTGGGCGCCACGGTCCGGCGCGGCGAGGCGGTGCTGCGGGCCGACGAGCTGCCGGTGGTGCTGCTGTACGGCTTCCTGCCCATGTACCGCCCGCTCGCCCCGGGCGCGAAGGGCTCGGACGTGCGGCAGTTCGAACGCAACCTCGCCGCGCTCGGCTACGAGGGTTTCACGGTGGACGAGGAGTTCTCCGCGGCCACGGCCACGGCCGTCAAGCGGTGGCAGAAGGACCTGACGCTCCCCGAGACAGGCACGGTCGAGCGCGCGCGGGTCACCTACGCGCCAGGCCCGATCCGGGTCGCCGAGCGACTTGTCCGCCCGGGCGCACCGGCGGCCGCGGACGTGCTCTCCGTCACCGGCACGACGCGGGTGGTGACCGTCTCGGCCGGGCCCGGTGAGGCGGCCTGGGCCACGCGCGGCGCCGCGGTCACCGTCACGCTGCCGACCGGCGGCTCGGTCGCGGGCGTGGTCGGCTCGGTGGGTGCGGTCACGGCCGCGCCCGCGGAAGGCGGCACCGGTGACGCGGCCGCCGCCGTGGAGGTGACCGTCACGGTCGCCAACCAGAAGGCACTCGGCGCGCTGGCCGGTGCCCCGGTCGAGGTGCGCTACGTGGCCGAGCGGGCGAAGGACGTGCTGACCGTGCCGGTGGACGCGTTGCTGGCGCTCGCCGAAGGCGGGTACGGCGTCGAGGTGGCCGACGCCGCCGGCACCCGGGTCGTGGCGGTGAAGGTGGGGCTCTTCGCGGACGGGCGGGTCGAGGTGACCGGCGCCGGCCTCGCCGAAGGCGCGCGGGTGGGGGTGCCGGAGTGACCGCCGCCGGCCTCGCCTGGGACGCGCCGGTTGGGGTGTCCGAGTGACCGCCGCCGTCGTCGAGCTGGCGGGCGTCACCCGCACGTACCCGGGCGGCGTGACCGCCCTCCGTGACGTACACCTTTCCGTCCACTATGGAGAGCTGGCCGCGGTGGTCGGCCCGTCCGGTTCTGGCAAGTCCACATTGCTCCATCTCGTCGGCACGCTCGACCGCCCGTCGTCCGGCACGGTGCGCGTCGACGGCCATGACGTCTCCGCCCTCTCCGACCGGGCGCTGTCCGGGCTGCGGGCGCGGCGGATCGGGTTCGTGTTCCAGCAGTTCCACCTCGCGGCCGGCGTCCCCGTGCTGGACAACGTGGCCGACGGCCTGCTCTACGCCGGCGTACCCCTTCGCCAGCGGCGCCGGCGCGCCGCCGAGGCCCTGGACCGGGTGGGCCTGGCGCATCGGCTCGGCCACCGCCCGCACCAGCTCTCCGGCGGGGAGCGGCAGCGGGCCGCGATCGCCCGCGCGGTGGTGGGCGAGCCGGCGCTGCTGCTGGCCGACGAACCGACCGGCAACCTCGACACGGCCTCCGGCGCCGCGGTGCTGGAGCTGCTGCGCGACCTGCACGGCCGCGGCACGACGGTGCTCGTCATCACCCACGACCGGGAGGTCGCCGCCGGCCTCCCCCGCCAGATCGCCCTCCGCGACGGCGCGGTGGTCCGCGCATGACCGCCACGCCCCGGCCGGCGCGAGTCGGACCCGCCGACGTCGCACGACTCAGCGCGGTGGTCCGCGCATGACGGCCACGCCCCGGCCGGCCCGGGTCGGGCCCGCGGATGTCGCGCGGCTCGGCGCGGCCGGCCTCCGCGCCCGGCCACTGCGGGTCTTCCTTTCCGCGCTCGGCGTGGCGATCGGCATCGCGGCGATGCTCGCGGTGGTCGGCATCTCCACCTCCAGCCGGGCCGAGCTCGACCGCACCCTCGACCGCCTCGGCACCAACCTGCTGACCGTCGCGCCCGGCGAGACCCGCGGCGGCCAGCCGGCCACGTTGCCGATCGGGTCGACCGCGATGGTCGGGCGGATCGGCCCGGTGGAGTCGGTCAGCGCGACCGGCTCGGTCGACAAGGCGGTGTATCGCAACGACCGCGTGCCGCGGGGCCAGACCGGCAGCATCGCCGTCCTCGCCGCCGGCCCGGACCTGCTCGCCACCCTCCGCGCCACCACCCGGCACGGCACCTGGCTCAACCCGGCCACCGCCGCGTACCCCGCGGTCGTCCTCGGCGCGACCGCCGCCCGCCGCCTCGACCTGCCCGGCGTGGGCACCCGCGTGTGGTTGGGCGGCGAGTGGTTCGCGGTCGTCGGGATCCTCGCGCCGGTGCCGCTCGCCGCCGAGCTGGACAGCGCCGCGCTCGTCGGGTGGGAGGCGGCGCGGCGGTTCCTGGCCTTCGACGGCCATCCCACCCGCCTGTACGTCCGCGCCGCACCCACCCAGGTCAGGGCCGTCCAGGCGGTGCTCGGCCGCACCGCCAACCCGGAGTCGCCGGACGAGGTCGCCGTCTCCCGCCCGTCGGACGCCCTCGCCGCCCGCCAGGCCACCGACCGCGCGCTCAACGGGCTGCTGCTCGGCCTCGGCGCGGTGGCGCTCGTCGTCGGCGGCATCGGCATCGCCAACACGATGGTCATCTCGGTGCTCGAACGCCGCGGCGAGATCGGCCTGCGCCGCGCGCTCGGCGCCACCCGCCGCCACATCCGCACCCAGTTCCTCACCGAGTCGCTGCTGCTGTCCGCGCTCGGCTGGGCCGGCGGCGCGGTACTGGGCATCGCGGCGACGGCCGCCTACGCGCACACCCAGCACTGGCCGGTCGTGGTGCCGGCCTGGGCCACCGCCGGCGGCCTCGCCGCGACCCTGCTGATCGGCGCGGTGGCCGGCCTCGTGCCGGCCGTCCGCGCCAGCCGCCTCGCCCCCACGGAGGCGCTGGCGACGCCCTGACCACATTGACGATCCTGGATTGAATCGTTACGATCCCGGCGGAAAGCGCTTTCCCTGCCACCGGGACAGCACCCGCGACAGCCAGGAGGACATCGTGAGCAAGCGGCACTGGCGGCTGTCACTGGCCGTCCTCGGCGCGGCGGCGCTCGCCGCCACCGCCAGCCTCGTCGTGACCCGCACCGCGGACGCGGCGACCGTCGACACCAACGCCAACTACGTCTTCGTCAACCGCAACAGCGGCAAGGCGATGGACCTGTGGGGCTGGTCCACGGCGGACGGTGCGCCGGTCAACCAGTTCACCCGCAACGACCTCGCCGTGCAGCAGTGGCGTTTCGTCGACGCGGGCGGCGGCTGGTACCAGATCCGGTCCGTCCACAGTGGCAAGGTGCTCGAGGTGCCCAACGCCAACGACGGCGTCCAGCTCGTGCAGATGCCCAGTGTCAGCGGCAACACCCGCCAGCACTTCGGGCTCGCCGACTCGGCCGGCGGGTACGTGCGGTTCGTCAACCGCCACAGCGGCAAGGCGCTCGACGTGTGGGAGTGGTCCACAGCGGACGGTGCGATGATCTCGCAGTTCCAGGACCTGGGCGGGGCCAACCAGCAGTGGCAGCTCGTCAACGTCGGCAGCGGCGGCGGGGGCACCGGGTGCGGCAGCGGGTCGTTCAACGCCGAGGCGGTGCTGAGCGGCGGTACGTGGACCGCCCGCAACGGCGGCAGCACCGTCTACACCGGCACCGACATGCGCGCGGCCGTGCAGGCGGCGGTCAACAGCCTCACCGCCGGCCGCACCGCCAAGCAGCGCGTCGTCGTCCGCGGCTCCGGCTCGATCAGCGCCGGCTCGCGCATCTCGCTGCCCAGCTACACGACGATCGACGTCTGCGGCACGGTCAACGTGACCGGGTCCGGCTCGGGCGACCAGGCGCCGATCTACTCGCGCGGCACCACGCAGGTCGAGGTGCAGCACCTCAACGTCACCGGCAGCCCGCTGTACGGCATCTTCATGCGCAACGTGACCAACGTGATCCTGGGCCAGATCGACATGCGGCTCTCGGCCGGGCTGGGCGTACGCATCGACAACCGCGGCGACACGTCACAGTGGACCCGCAACGTGCGGATCGACAACGTGTTCGTCTCGGGCGCCAGCTCGCACGCCGTGGAGACGTACGGCGTGGACGGCATCACGATCGGCACCGTGACCGCCCGCGACGTCGGCGAGTCCGGCCTGCTGCTCAACGAGACCGTCAACGCCACGGTGACCACTGTGGACGCGGAGAACGCGGGCGCGGGCACCGGCTACGCCGCGTTCCGGATGGCCAACCGCAACGGCCGGATCGGCTCGGCCTACGGCACCAACATCCGGGTCGGCACGGTGCGGGCGCGCGGCGGCGGCCGGGGCATCTTCTGCGTCTCGGAGAGCGGCGGCGCCGCGATCGACCGGGTCGACATCGCCAACACCGGCAACAACGCCATCCTGATCGAAAACTGCTACAACGTGAACATCGCCGCTAACGGCGGCACGATCAGCGGCGGCGGCGAGGTGCGGCTGGCCGAGCGCACCGAGTTCGCCGGCAACCGCGACATCACGCTGCGCAACTTCACCCTCGTCAACAGCCGCATCGTGGAGAACCCCTGCGCCGACAACCTCACCATCTCCGGCGTGACGCTCGACAACTCCTCGGTGGTCCGCTGCTGAGCCATACTCGTGACCGGGGCCACGCTCGCCGCGGTAGCCACAGCTGGCTCACAGCCGGGCCACAACGGGTTCACGGGCGCCGCACCGAATGTTGGTGCGGCGCCGGGTGGCGCCACGATGTGATCGGAGGAGCCATGCCGCACCAGCAGTACGAGGGACGACCGCTGCCCCGCCCCGACGAGGAGCTCGTCGACCAGGGGCTCGGCTTCGACCTCGGCACCCTGATGGGCCGCCGGCGGATGCTGAAGGCGCTCGGGCTCGGCATCACCGGCCTCGGGCTCGCCGCCTGCGGCGCCAACGGCGGCGGCTCGTCCACGCCGTCGTCGACCTCGGCCGCCGCGTCCACCACGACGGCCACTGCCGCCGCCGCCACCGGGGAGATCCCCGACGAGACCGCCGGGCCGTACCCGGGCGACGGCTCCAACGGCCCCAACGTGCTCGACGACAGCGGCATCGTCCGCTCCGACATCCGGTCCGGCTTCGGCGACTCGAGCGGCACCGCCGAGGGCGTTCCGATGACGCTGGAGCTGGTGATCCAAGACCTGGCCAACGGCGGCAAGCCCTTCGCCGGCGTGGCCGTGTACGTGTGGCACTGCGACCGCGAGGGCCGCTACTCGCTCTACTCCGACGGCGTCACCGACCAGAACTACCTGCGCGGCGTGCAGATCGCGGACGCCGCCGGGAGGGTGCGCTTCACCAGCGTCTTCCCGGGCTGCTACTCCGGGCGGTGGCCGCACGTCCACTTCGAGGTCTACCCCGACCAGGGCGGCATCACCGACGCCGGCAACGCGATCTCCACGTCGCAGGTCGCGCTGCCGGAGGACGCGAGCAAGCAGGTGTACGCCCAGTCCGGGTACGAGTCCTCCGTGCAGAACCTCTCCCGCGTCACCCTCCAGAGCGACAACGTCTTCGGCGACGACGGCGGCGCCAGCCAGCTCGGCACCGTGACCGGCGACGTGACCAGCGGATACACGGTCTCCCTCACCGTCGGTGTCGACACGACCACGACGCCGAGCGGCGGGGGCGGTCGGCCGTCCCGCTGAGCTTGCGGCGCTGAGTAGGATCTCGTCCATGGTGGACCCCGACGGCGAGCTCGCCGCGAAGCTCCAGACCGACGTGCCCCACGCGGCCCGCATCTGGAACTACTGGATGGGCGGCAAGGACAACTTCCAGGCCGACCGCTTCGCCGGCGACGCCGTCGCCGAGGTGTACCCGGAGATCGTCGTGATGGCCCGCGAGTCGCGGCGCTTCCTCATCCGCGTGGTGCGCCATCTCGCGGCGGAGGCGGGCATCCGGCAGTTCATCGACGTCGGCACCGGCCTCCCCACCATGCAGAACACGCACGAGGTCGCGCAGACCGCGGCGCCGAAGTCCCGCATCGTGTACGTCGACAACGACCCGATGGTGCTCGTGCACGCCCGCGCGCTGCTGGCCAACACCACGTCGGAGGGTCTGACCACCTACGTGCCGGCCGACTACCACGACCCGGACCTCATCGTGGCCGAGGCCCGAAAGTCGCTCGACTTCGACGAGCCGATCGCCGTGATGTTCATGGGCGTGATGGGCTACGAGCCCGACATGGACAAGGTCCGCGAGATCGTCGGCCGGGTCAGCGGCGCCACCCCGTCCGGCAGCTACCTCGTGCTGTGGGACGGCACCGACACCAGCCAGGCCGTGGTCGACGGCGCCGAACGCCTGGCCCAGAGCGGCGGCGTGCCCTACATCCTGCGCTCCCCGGACGACCTCGCCACCTGCTTCGAGGGGCTCACGCTGGTCGAGCCCGGCCTCGTGCCCATCCCGCTGTGGCGCCCCGACGAGCCCGACCCGGTGGCGATCGACGCCTACGGCGCCGTCGCCCGAAAGCCGTAACCCACGCCGTCCACAGTGTCGACGCCGCGACGTGGGGTGTCTCGCCCTTCGCGAGCGTCGAAAGAGATATTTGCCCACGTCCGCGTCACTTGTAGACCGTTTGCTCCCGCGGGCACCGCTCCCGGCCGGCGGCTCGTAGACCGAGCCGAAACCCCCGGCCGTCCGCTGCCGGGCCCGCGGTGCAAGCCCACAGGCCGCCAGCAGATCTTGGTATTTATCGGCCCCTATGGGGGCCTCTCCGTACCAAGATCTGCCCGCGTTCCGACAGCGGTCCGGACCGCGCACGGCGTGGTCAGCCTGACGGCGCGCGGGCGGGTTACGAGGCGCTCTGGGTGAGGGCGTCTCCGGTGGGGGTGCGGCGGTAGTAGACCTCCTTGCCGACCCGCTTGCCGACGGCCAGGCCGCCGCCGCGCAGGACCGACAGGTGTTGGCTGACCGCGCCGGTGGTGAGCGACAGGCGGCGGGCGAGCGCTGTGGTGGTGGCGGGCTCGGCGAGGGCCACCAGCATGCGGGCGCGGCTGCGGCCGATCAGCGCGGCCAGGCCGTCGGGGGCGGGTGGGGGCGTGTCGTCCCAGAGGGTGCCGACGCCGGCGACCGGGTAGGCGAGCATCGCCTGGTAGGGCGCGGACATCACCGCGACCGCCGGCCAGTGGAACGCGCTGGGCACCAGCACCAGGCCGTCGCCGTGCGGGCCTTCGATCAGGCAATGTGGACGGTCGATGTGGAGGCGGTCGCCGGTCCAGGTGACCGCGGGGTTGAGCGAGTCGAAGAGGGCGCGGGCGCCGCCGGCGGCGAGGGTGCGGGTGCGGCGGATGACGTCGGCCTCGAGGAGGCCGTGCACCCGCGGCCAGTGCTCGCGCAGGCAGGCGTCCCAGTAACGGGCGAGCGTGCCGGCGACCCGCTCGATGCCGGCGGCCGGGTCGTCGAGGAACCCGCGGATCGCCGGCGAGCGGCCCAGGGCCGAGCCCTTCGGCACCTGCGCGGCGAGGCGGCTGACCTCGGCGTGCGCGGTCTGCGGCGGGGTGCGCCTGATGCGGTCCAGCTCGGACGGGAACGACGGCGCCGGCGCCTCCGGCGGCGGGGTGAGGAAGTCGGGCATGTAGCCCTCCGGCGGGACCAGCGCGAAGAGCTCGGCCAGGCCGGCGCCGAACGTCGCGAGGCGCGGGCGCACGGCCGTCACCCAGGGGCGGTGGATGGCCTGGCGGGTGGGGTCGCTGAGCGTGCGGAGGCTGGCGATCAGCTCCCACATCGGCGAGTACGCGAACCGGATGCGGGCCACGTCGTCGGGCCCGAGCAGCCAGGTCACCGTCATTCGTCTTAGCTTACGCTAAGACGTTCGCCAGGAGGGGGCGCCGGAACCCACGCTGTGCCGGTGACGATCACCGCAGAGCGGGCCACCCTCCCGCGTCCCTTCTGGGCGCTCTGGGCGGGCACGCTCGTCAACCGCCTCGGCACGATGGTCATGCCGTTCACCGGCGTGTACCTGACCCAGGCGCGCGGCTTCTCGGTCGCGGTCGCCGGCCTCGCGATGACGCTCTTCGGGGTCGGCTCGCTGATCTCACAGCTCGTCGCCGGCCTGCTGACCGACCGGATCGGCCGCCGCGCCACGCTCTCCGGCAGCATGGTCGCGACCGCGGTGGTGATGCTCGCGCTCGGGTACAGCACCAGCCTTCCCGCGATCCTCGCCGGCATGTTCGTGCTGGGCCTGCTGATCGACGCCTACCGGCCGGCCTCCAGCGCGCTCGTCGCCGACCTCGTCGCACCGGCCCTGCGCCCGAAGGCGTTCGGCCTCCTCTTCTGGGCCATCAACCTCGGGTACTCGGTGGCGATGGTCGCCGGCGGCTGGCTGGCCCGGCTCGGTTTCTCCTGGCTCTTCTGGGCCGACGCGGTGACCTGCGCGGTGTTCGCGGTGCTGGTGTGGCGGGCCGTGCCCGAGACGCGGCCGGTACACGGCGGCACCGAGGCCGGCGGTTTCGGTGCCGTGCTGCGCGACCGCACGATGGTGGCGTTCACGGTGATCACGTTCGGCCAGGCGCTGGTGTACCTCCAGACGGTCACCATGCTGCCGGTGGCGATGACCGACGTGGCCGGGCTGGGCACGAGCGAGTTCGGCATGGCGATGGCGCTCAACGGCATCCTCATCGTCGCGTTCCAGCCGCTGGTCTCCGGCCGGCTGGGTCGCTACGACCCGCCCCGCGTGATGGCGCTCGGCCTCGCGGTGATGGCGGTCGGCTTCGCGGCGACCGCGTTCGCGACGACGGCCGCGCACCTCGCGCTGACCGTGGTGCTGTGGACCACCGGCGAGATCGTCACCGCCGGCATCGGCGGCACGATCGTGGCGACGCTCGCCCCGGCCCACCTGCGCGGGCGGTACTCCGGCCTGTTCGGCTTCGCCTGGGCGGTGGCCTCGGTCGTCGCGCCGCTGGCCGGCAGCCGGCTGCTGACCGTGGGCATGGGTGCGCTGTGGTTCACGGTCGGCGCGGTCGGGCTGCTCACCGCCGCCGGCATGCTCGCGCTGGGCCCGGCCATCCGCCACCGCACCGCCGTCTAGAGACCTTTCGGAGTCGGGCTTTTGAATTCCTTTAGGACGGAGATTTGAGCTACCGCGATGTCCGTCGTGGTCCGGACCGTTGCTCCCGCGGCCTCACCCGTCCGCCGCTGGTCGCGCTCACCCCGTTGGGCCGCGCGACGGTCGCTGTTTGCCCACAATGCCTGTTCCCGGGTCGGCGCTCTGGGAAAGCTGCGGGTTTCGTCGCCGCCGGTAACCGCCGCGGCGGTGTGAGCGGCGCGAGATTCCAGATGGCGGAGCTAGGCCCCGCGAAGTCACCCTTCGGGGCTTGCCCCGCGGACCTGGCAGTGGACGGCCGGGGATTTCGGCTCGCCCCGCGAGCCGCCGGCCGGGAGCGGTCCCCGCGGGAGCATACGGTCTCCAACTGACGCGGACGGGGGAAATCTGCCGGAGCGCCACCACACGCGTAACCGCTGGTCGCGCTCACCCCGGCGGCTGCGCCGGGCCTCACGGCCCCGGGCCTGGTAGGTACGCGCGAGAAGCCTTTGCTCTGCTTCCCTAGAGTGGCCACCCCCATCGGCCCACCGCCCTACGCACAACGGCGTGAACGCAGCGGTGCGCTCAGCCCGACAGACCAGCCGCAACCAGCCCGCGAAGGCCCTCATCGGTGGATCGTGGACCGCGGGCCTGGCAGCGGAGGCCGGGGGTTTCGGCGAGCGTTGGTCGGCTTCGCCGGCCCGGGTTTGTGGCCGCCGCGCCGCGGTCCTCCACACTGGACGGAGGGTCGGCCGACCGGACGCGTGCGGCGCGCCGCTACCATCGACAGCCGTGGTTGGCGTCAACGGGGGTACGCACCGACCCAGCTGTTCCACGTCGAGCCGCGCACCCGAAGGGAGTCTCGTGACAGTCGCAGCGAACAGGGTCGGACGGTCGACGTGGGTGGCGATCGCGCTGGTGCCCGTGCTGGCGCTCGGCCAGCCGGCGTCCGCCGCGCCGGCGCCGGGAGCGGGCTTCGATCCCGGCGCCACGGCCGCGGCGTGGGCCGCCGGCCGCGCCGCGTTCGGCCCCACGGCCACCGAGCACCAGGCGATCGTGGCGTACTGGACGCCGGCGCGGATGCGGGCCGCGAAGCCCGCCGAGGAGCTGCCGGCGTACCGGGAGGCGGTGCGGCGGTACGTCGACAGTGGACCGGCGCACCGGCCCGCCGAGGCCGGCGCACCGGCGACGTTCCCACCGGCCGCGGGGAGCGACCCCGACCTCGCGCCGCACCACCCGACCGCCCGCACCAGCGGCAAGGTCTTCGGCAGCAACCCGGAGGGCCTCGACTTCATCTGCTCCGGCACGGTGGTCAACTCGGAGGGCAAGGACACCGTGTGGACCGCCGGGCACTGCGCCGACGGGCAGGCGGGCAACTGGGCGTTCGTGCCCGGCTTCGACGACGACCTGGCCGACCCGCGGCCGTTCGGCACGTGGACGGCGTCCCGCCTGTTCGCGGCGCCGGGCTGGTTGGCGTCCGGCGACCTCACCGAGGACATGGGCGTGGCCGTCATGAACACACTGGACGGCGCGCACATCGTGACCCGGCTCGGCGGGCAGGGCTTCACCGTCAACCGGGGCCGGTTCGTGCGCGTCGACGCGTTCGGCTACCCCGCCGAGCCACCGTTCGACGGCGGCGACCTGAGGCGCTGCCACGGGATCTCGTCGCCGGACTCGTCGGGCGAGACGCCGCCCGGCCAGCGCATCGAGATCCCGTGCGACATGACGCGCGGCTCCAGCGGCGGCGGCTGGCTGATGGACTGGGACGGCCGCTTCGGCCTGCTGTACGGCGTCAACAGCCGCATCGACCGGCTCGTCGACCCGACCATCATGATCACGCCGTACTTCGACGGCACCGCCCTGCGCCTCTACAACCGGACCAGGCGCCTGTAGCCGGGTCAGCGGCGGGGGCGGCGGTCGTGGCAGATTAGGCGGCATGCGAAGGGTCCTGGCTCTCCTGCCGTTCGTGGCCGCGGCCGCGCTCGCCGCCTGCTCCGCGCCGGCCGCGGCTCCGCCGCCACCCCGGCCGGCCGTCGCGGCGCAGCCGGTGCAGGTCGTCGTGCTCCTCCGCCAGGACGCCACCGCCGAGCAAAAGCAGGCGATCGAGGCGGCGCTGCGCGACGAGCCGGGCGCGTCCGGGCTGCGGTTCATGAGCGCGGCGCAGGCGTTCGCCGAGCTCAAGCGGGTCTACCACGGGCGGCCCGACACCCCTCGGCCCGAGACCGTGCCCGCGTCCTACCGCCTGACGCTGGCCAACCAGGCCGCCGCCGAGGTCGCGGCGAGCCGCCTGCGCGGGCTGCCCGGCGTCGAGGACGTGGAGATCGCGCCTACGCCGACGCCGTCCCCCGGCTGAGCGCGGCGGCGCGCTCAGGTCGGCAGCTCCTCTCACGTGGGCGAGTATCCGGTTCGGCCGAACGCGAGCGGTGCCAGGCGGCGGACCCGGTGCAGGCGCGCCGACAGCCGCTCGCGGACCTCGGGCCCGGCGCGGCGGCGTACCGCCGGCGGGTGGTCGAGGTAGCCGAACGCGGCCATCTCCGGGCCGGCGATGTCCTCGATCGCGGCCGCGTCCTCGTCCGGCAGCACCTCCCGCCAGGCCGCGGTGCGGTCGGTGGTCACCGCGTCCAGGGCGCTCGACTTCCACCACTCCCACTCGTGGACGATGCCCTCGGGCGCGGCCGCCGGGCCGCCCGGTCGCACGGCGAGCAGGGCGCCGATCTGGCGGCGGGCCGCGTCCGGGTCGGCGGCCACGTCCTCGTACCGCAGCAGCAGGCACCGCCCGGGCCCGAGATGGCGGGCGGCGGCGCGGAGCTGGCGCTGGTCGAGGGCCCACTCCTCGGCGAGTACCGCGGCGTCCTCGACGCCCCACGGCACCGAGCGGTGCGAGGCGGCGACCGCGCGCGGGTCGCGGACCACGCCGACGAGCCGCAGCCCCGGGTCGGCGTCCGCGAGTGGCCGCCACCAGAGCAGGTGCTCGGGCGTCTTCTCGCCGTACCGGGCCGCGGGCGGGCACAGCGCCACCACCACGGCGGCGAAGAAGTCCAGCAGGGTGTCGCAGCGCCGCCCGACCAGGTCGAGCACCTCCCCGGTGTCCAGCCGCAGGCCGTCGCTCGTGGGCAGGTGGCGGAAGTCGTCCAGCTCCCGCGCCACCTCGCGCCGGGTCAGCGGGAAGCGGCGGCGGGCGAGCAGCCGCGGCGCGTACCGGTGCAGGAAATGGGTCTCCGGGGGCATCGCCACGCCGGGCAGCTCGCAGCAGAGGCGCTGGGTGAGCGTGGTCCCCGAGCGCGGCGTACCGACGACGAGAAAGGAGAGCGCGCTCACCGGCCGGGCATACCCGGGCAATTCAGGGGCAAACGTCGCCGGTGACGATCCGGACCGCGATGATCACCGGGCCCGCGCCGGCCCACCTCGACGGGGTGAGCGACTACGCCGAGCGGCTGGCCGGCGCGCTCGGCGGGGCCGGCGTGGAGGTCGACGCCGTGCCGCTCCGCCCGCCCGCGCCCGGCCGCTGGCTCGCCGCCACGGTCGCCGCGGCCGAGGAGGTGCGGCGGACCCGGCCCGACCTGGTACACGTCCAGTTCGCGCCGTCGGCGTACCGCTTCTCCGCCTTCCCCGGTCTCCTGCCGCGCCTGCTGCCGCCGGGCACGCCGCTGGTCACCACCATCCACGAGTACGGGTGGTGGACCGCGCCGCGCTGGATACCCGGGCCGGCGTGGCGACCCCTCGAAAAGCTGCGGCTGTGGGACCGGGAGACCGCCCTGCTCGTGCCGGCCAGCCGCGCCGTCGTCGTCACCAACCCGGACCACGGCGCCGAGGTGCTGCGACGGACCGGGCGGCGGGCGGTGCTGATCCCCATCGCGCCCAACGTGGACCCGGTCCCGCAAGCCGACCGGGCGGAGACGCGCGGCCGGTACGGCGGGGACTTCCTGCTCGTGTTCTTCGGCTTCGTACACCCGGTCAAGGGCGTGCGCTACCTGCTCGACGCGCTCCCCGCCCTGCGGTCCATCCGGCCCGGCCTGCGCCTGGTGGTCGCCGGCGGGTTCACCTCGCAGGCGCTGCCCGAGGGTGAGGCGCGCGCGTTCCGCCGCGAGCTGGAGGCACTCGCGGCGCGGCGCGGGGTGGAAGGCGCGGTCACGTTCACCGGCTATCTGCCCGCGCCGGAAGTGTCGGCGCTGCTGGCGGCCGCCGACGGCGCGGTGCTGCCGTTCACCTCGGGCGTGTCGGTCAAGAGCGGCGCGCTGCTGGCGGCGCTCGCGCACGGCGTGCCCACGGCCGTGACCGTCCCGGACGAGCCGGACCCGCGGCTGCGCGACGGCGAGAACGTGGTCGCCATCCCGATCCGGCGGGACGCGGCCGCCGTCGCGTTCGCGGTCCGCCGGCTGCTGGTCGACCCGGCGCTGCGCGCCCGGCTCGCCGCCGGTGGGCGGGCGCTCGCCGCCGGGCACACCTGGCCCGCGGTGGTGCGGGCGCACGTCGCGCTGTACGAGCGGGTGCTGGCCGATGCGGTTCGGTGAGATCCTGTTCGTCGACCTGCTCGGCGGCATCGGCGACCTGGTGATCGCGCTGCCGGCCATCCACGCGCTCGCCGCCAGCCACCCCGGCGCGCGGCTGCGCGTGGTCACCCACGAGCCGGGCGCCGGCCTGCTCCGCGGCGATCCGGCGGTCGGCGCGGTGCGGGTCGCCGCGGCCGGCGCCGAGCGGGAGGCCGTGATCGCGGCGCTGGCCGAGCGGCCGCCGGACCTGGCGGTCACCACCACGCGGTACGGCGGCATCCCCGACCTGCTCCGCGCCTCCGGGGCCCGCTGCGTCACCGACCTGTGGCGCGGCCCGCCGCCCGACGAGCGGGTCGGCGCCCGCTACCTGCGGATCCTGTGCGCGGAGGGCGTCCTGGATCCGTCCACAGTGGATCCCGTGCCCCAGCTGCGGCTCGCGACGGGCGAGCGGGCCGACGGCGCCCGCGTGCTGGCGGCGCGGCTCGGCCCGGTCCGCCGACGGCCGGTCGTGCTGATCCCGGACGCCGGGATGGCGGTCAAACGCTGGCCCGGACGCCGCTGGAAAGAACTGGCCGCCCTCCTCGACGGCCTGGGCGTCCCGCTGGTGCCGATGCCGCACGGCGAC
Source organism: Phytohabitans sp. LJ34 (assembly GCF_052068095.1). NCBI lineage: Bacteria > Bacillati > Actinomycetota > Actinomycetes > Micromonosporales > Micromonosporaceae > Phytohabitans > Phytohabitans sp. LJ34. The sequence continues at coordinate 177,886 of NZ_JBQHDG010000010.1, forward strand.
CTGCGCGCGCTCGCCGCCTTCTTCGCCGAGGTGGGGCGGCGGGGCGGCGCCGTCGTGGGCGGCGACACCGGCCCGCTGCGGGTGGCGGCGGCGAGCGGGGCCCGGACGGTGGCGCTGTTCGGCCCGACGCTCGCCAGCCGGTACGGCTTCGGCGCGCACCTGCAAGGGCTGCCCGGCTGCCCGCACCGCCGCCCGACCGCGATCACCGCCCAGGTCTGCTGGTGGCACGGCGACTGCCCGCTCTCCCCCACCGAACCGGCGTGCATGGCGGACATCCCGGCGGCGGCCGTCGCCCAGGCCGTCGTCCGGAGCCTGGCGTGATGGAACACCCCGCCGCCCTCGCCGGCCCGCCGGTCGACTGGGCGGCGCTGCGCCGCGTCCTGGTCGTGCGCCCGGACAACCTCGGCGACGTGGTGATGGCCGGCCCGGCGGTACGCGCGCTGCACCACGCCGCCCCGCACGCCCGGCTCGACCTGCTCGCGGCACCCGCCGGCGCGGCCGTGGCACCGCTGCTCCCCCACGTCGACGCGGTGCTCACCGCCTCGGTGTCGTGGCAGCAGCTCGACGCCGGCGCGGTACCCCCGGACGCCGACCTCGCCCTGGTCCGCCGCATCGCCGGCGGCCGCTACGACGCGGCCGTGGTGCTCACGTCGTTCTCCCAGTCGCCGTGGCCGGCCGCGTACCTGTGCCGGCTGGCCGGGGTGCCGGTGCGGGTGGGCGCGTCGAAGGAGTTCGGCGGGGCGGGCCTCACCCACTGGGTGCCCGCGCCACCCGACGCCATCCACCAGGTCGACCGCATGCTGCACGTGCTGGAACGGGTGGGCGTACCCCCGGCCGGCACCGACCTGCGGCTGAACCTCGCGGCGAGCACACGCCCGGAAGAGCCCTACGCGCTGCTCCTACCCGGCGCCTCCTGCGCCTCGCGCCGCTACCCGCCCGGACGCTTCGCTCGCGTCGCCGAGCTGCTGTCCGAGGCCGGCCTGCGGGTCGTGGTGGCCGGCTCGCCGCGGGAGGCCGACCTGGGCGTCACCGCCACACCCGACGTGCCCGGCCTCGCCGCGCTGGTCGCCGGCAGCGCCGTGGTCGTGTGCAACAACAGCGGCGGCGCCCACCTGGCGAGCGCGCTGCGGCGGCCGGTGGTCGTGCTCTTCGCCGGCACGGAACAGGCCTCCCAGTACGCCCCGCGCGACACACCCGCCACGATCCTCACGGTGCCGACGGAGTGCGCGCCGTGCCGGCAGCTGCGGTGCCCGTACGCCCTGGAGTGCCTGGCCATCCCACCCGACGACGTCGCGCGGGCCGCGTTACGGCTCGCCGCGTCCGGGTAACCGCCGTGACGTGACCGATCAACTCACCGACCACGTACGCCCACACCTCGAACCCGGCGGCGAACGCGCGGGCGCCGACCACATCGTGCACGCCGTCCTCCGCGCGCTGGGCGACCGCCTCCCGGCCGGCGAGGCGGCCTACCTGGCCGACGGGCTGCCCGCGGCACTGCGGCCCTTCGTCCGCCACCCCGGCGAACCGTCCACATGGGACGACGGCCCGCGCAACCGGGAGGACCCGGTGGCGCGGATCGCGCTCGCCTGCGAAACCGACGAGGCGCAGGCCCGCCGCTACGCCCGCGCCGTCCTGGCCGAGCTCACCGAGGCGGTGTCACCGGGCGCGGTGTACGAGGCCCAGGTCCAACTGCCGGACGACGTGCGCGAGCTCTTCCCCGACCCGGTCCACGCCGTGGGCCACGAACACGACTAGCTTCGCCGCTCGGCGTCGGGTGGCTGGGCCTCTGAATTCCTGTTAGGACGATTTGAGCTCGGGATAACGATCATGACGCAGCCCACATGCCGAGCCACATCTCCCAAACAGTGGAAGGTGGGGCCGGCGATCCGCCGGTCGGGCCGGTCAGCCCCTACGCCACAGCCAGCGCGTGAAGCCCGAGCCGTGGCGGGCCCGGCGCTGGTCTGCTCGGCACAGCCTGGACGATGGCATACGGCGCGGCTCCCACGGCAACCACCCACCGACCAAGAAGACCAGCCCCGTCCGGAGCCCGACGCCGGAAAGTCGAGGAGCCGAGGGGCTTGCACCGCGGACCCGGCAGTGGACGGCCGGGGGGTTTCGGCGAGCGCTGCGAGCCGCCGGCCGGGAACGGTGCCCGCGGGAGCAAACGGTCCGCAGGTGACGCGGACGGGGGCGGATGGGTCATGAGGTCCGCAGGGTGACCTCCCACGCTTCCAGGCCGCGGTCGACGACGGTCGTGGGGACCTCCAGGTGGAAGGCGCCGCTCGGGACGATGCCGGCGCCGCCGTGGCGTTCCAGGACCGCGAGTTGGGCTGCCGCGTCCTCGCCCTGGTGGTCGGGCGGGAGCCGGCGCCAGAAGTCGAAGCCGCCGGAGTCGACGAGCTTGGCGCGGTCGAAGAGTACGCAGCCGCCGATCCAGGAGACCTTGTACGGGCGCCATTCGCCCGGTGCCAGCCGGAGCTTTTCGGTGACGTGCAGCAGGTTGGCGGCGGCGTGCAGGCCGGCGCGCCACCACTCGGGGCTGCCGGGGCGTACGCGTTCGGGGTGGGGGCGGCCCGTCCAGGGCTCGAACTGCCGGTGTGAATCAGGGCGCACGTCGTCCCGATAGGACAGTCCGTGCACGGCGTTGCCGACGAAGCCGCACCGTAGCTCGGCGATCGCGGCCACCAGGCGGGCCAGGGTGGCGGGCTCCAGCCAGACGTCGTCGTCCAGACAGAGTACGTAGCGGGCGGACGAGCGGGCGAGCAGGTGGGCGCGGTGTTCGGCCAGGCCGCGGCGGGGTTGGTGGCGGCCCAGCAGCACGGGGTGGCCGCGGTGGCGCAGGACGCGCACCATGCCGGCCGCCGCGGGGTCGGTCCAGCCGGGTGGGCCGTCGGACTGGTCGCTGACCGCCACGCCGAAGGGGACGCCCTCCTGGGCGGCCACGCCGGCAAGCGTGGTGGCCAGCGCGGCGGGGCGGTTGCGGGTGGGGACGAGGACGTCCACCTCGCGGGGTGCGCGGAAGGCGGCCGGGTCACCGGTGTCGAGCGGTCGGTCCACGGCGGATCCGGTCGATGATCACGGAGGTGGAGCGGTCCGGGACGTAGCCGAGTGTGCGTACCTCGCCGCCCAGCCGGCGGACCAGGGCGGCCTCGGGGACCAGCTCGGGCGGGTAGTCGCCGCCTTTGACGTAGAGGTCGGGCCGCACGCGTTCGATCAGCGCGGCCGGTGAGTCCTCGTCGAAGACCACGACGTGGTCCACGCACGACAGGGCGGCCAGCACCGCGACGCGGTCCTCGACCGGCACGACCGGGCGGTCCGGGCCCTTGAGGCGGCGTACGCCGGCGTCCGAGTTGACCGCCACCACCAGCACGTCTCCCAGCTCGCGGGCCTGGCACAGGTAGCTCACATGGCCGCGGTGCAGCACGTCGAAGCAGCCGTTGGTGAACACGACGCGGGCGCCCTCGGCCCGCTTGCGGCGCACGATGCGGTCCAGGCCGTCCGCCTCGACCAGGGTGGCCTGGCCGGTGAGGGCGGCGCGGAGCTGTTCGGCGTGACAGACGCAGGTGCCCTCGCAGGCGACACCGACGGCCGCGGCCGCCCGGGCCACCTCGGCCGCGGTCTCCACCGGGGCGCCGGTCGCGAGGGCGAGGGTCATGGCCGCCAGGTAGGCGTCGCCGGCGCCGACCGTGTGCGACTCGGGCGCGGCTTCGGCGCGGGTGGCGTGCGTGCTGTTCGGGCCGGCCACCACCGCGCCGTCGCCGCCCAGGGTCACGGCGACCACCTGCGCCCCGAACTCCTCGCGCAACCTCCGCGCCACCCTCCCGGCCGAACCCGCGCCGGACTCCGAGAGCCGCCGCGCCGCGCTCCCGGCCGATCCCGGGCCGCCCGCTTCCGCCAGGCTCGGGGTCATCACCGTGGGCGCGAGGTCGCGCCAGGGGCGCAGGTCGTGCGCGTCCAGCGCGACCAGCGCGAAGCGCTCGCGGTGCCGCACCAGCCACCGGCGCACCGGCTCGGGCAGGCCACCGAGGCCGTAGTCGGCCACGACGAGCACCCGCTCGGGCGCGCGCTCCAGCGTGGCGATCAGGTCGTCGACCGCGGCGGGTGGCAGCGGGCCGCCGCCGGCCTCGTCCTCGCGTGCCACGATCTGTCCGCCGGCGAGCAGGCGGCGCTTGACCGGGGTCGCGCGGCCGGGTACCCGAACCATGCGGTCCTCGACCCGGTCGGCGGCGAGGCGGGCGGCCAGGCGTTCACCCGCGGGGTCCACGCCGGCCACGGCGGCGAGCGCGGGGCGGGCACCGAGCGCGGCAAGGTTCACGGCCGCGTTGCCGGCGCCGCCGGCGGAGAGCTGGCGGCGGCGGAGGGTGAGCACCGGTGCGGGCGCCTCGCGGGAGATCCGGTCGGCGTCCGCGAACCGCCACTCGTCCACCAGCACGTCGCCGACCACGAGCACGGGGAGGCCGCCCCACGCCTCGATTGAGTCTTCCACGCGCGCCGGTTTCCACGTTGATAGGCGGATAAACACGGACATTCCCGGGTAGCCGAACCGGTATGGGTGGCCTCGTCGACGGCGTGGGGCGCATGGCGGTCCTGCGCGCCAACGCCCTCGGCGACCTCGTGTTCGCGCTGCCCGCCCTCGACGCGCTGCGGGCCGCGTACCCGGCGGCCGAGATCGTGCTGCTCGGCGGCCCGCTCCACGCGGAGCTGCTCACCGGCCGGCCGGGTCCGGTCGACGGCGTGGCGATCCTCCCGCCGGTCGAGGGGCTGCGTCCGCCGGCGCCCGGGGAGACGCCGGTGCCCGTGGAGGACTTCCGCGCGGCGGCCCGCACCGCTCCCTACGACCTCGCCGTGCAGATCCACGGCGGCGGCCGCACCAGCAACCGTGTCGCCGCCGCGCTCGGCGCGCGGGTCACCGCCGGACTGCGGGCCCCGGGCAGCCCGCCCCTGGACCGCTGGGTCCCGTACGTCTACTACCAGCCGGAGATCGCCCGCTACCTGGAGGTGGTCGGGCTGGTCGGCGCCGCGCCGGTCACCCTGCGGCCGTCACTCGCGGTCACCGCCGCCGACGTGGCCGAGGCCCGCCGGGTCGCCGGGCCGCCGTCGCGGCGCCGGGTCGTCATCCACCCCGGCGCGACCGACCCGCGGCGGCGCTGGTCCGCGGCGCGGTTCGGCCTCGTCGCGCGCGAGCTTCTTTCCCAGGGGTACGAGCTGGTGGTGACCGGCACACCGGACGAGCTCCCGGTCGCGGCGGAAGTGGCCTCGGTGGACAGTCGCATCAGGACACTCGTCGGCGAGCTGTCGCTCGGCGGACTGGTGGGGCTGCTCGCCGGCGCGGCCGCGGTGGTCGCGAACGACACCGGCCCGCTGCACCTGGCGGCGGCGGTCGGCACGCCCACGGTGGGCGTCTACTGGGCCGGCAACGTCATCAACAGCGCGCCGCCCTTTCGCGCCCGCCACCGCCCGGTGCCCTCGTGGCGCGTGCACTGCCCGGTGTGCGGTGCGGACTGCACGCGCGACCTGTATCCCGCGCGCCCCGGCGGCGGCTGCCTCCACAGTGAGTCCTTTGTGGATGACGTGCCGGTGGAGGAGGTGCTCCAGGCGGTGTACGACCTCACCGACCCGCGGCACGCGGCTACCGGCCCGCTGGCCGGTAGCCGCTCGGGTGTCGGCTACTGACCGCCCGTCAGCCGGAACCTTGGATGCCGGCCTGCGCCGCCGTCGCGATCAGCACCGCGGTGCCGGTGGCGGCGGCGGTCAGGACGGCGAGCAGCCAGGTACGTGCGCGCCTACTCATATCGACCTCCCTCCCTCGGAGGCCGCCAGTATGGGTGGCGCGCGGCCTGCGCGCCAGAGCAATCAGTCGTCACTGGTCAGGATCAGCACCTTGCCCACCGCACCGGCCTCGACGGCCGCGTGCGCGTCGGCGGCCTCGGCGAGCGGGTAGTAGTGCAGCGGCAGCCCCGCGTCGGGACCGACCCGCAGCACCCGGTCGGCGGCCGCGGCGGCGACGTCGTAGACCGCCTTGGCCTTGGCCGCCTCGGTCAGCGTGTAGACGAGCACGAACTGCCAGCGCGCGTTCGGCGCCATCAGCGGGCGGACCGGCAGCGCCAGCGAGCCGGTGCCGTCGTCGGCGTACACGGCGACGCAGGCGTGCGGTGCGGCCACCGCGACGTCGATCTCGGCGTTGGCCACCGGCGCGACCTCGACGATCGTGTCGACGCCGCGCGGGGAGATCCGCTTGACCTCGGCGACCACGTCCCGCTCGCGGTAGTCGACGAGGTGGTCGGCGCCCGCGGCGGCGGCGAGCTGCGCCTTCTCCGGGCCGCTGACGGTCGCGATCACCGTGGCGTCGGCCCACTTGGCGAGCTGGATCGCCGCGTTGCCGACCGCACCCGCGCCGCCCTGCACCAGCACCACCCGCCCCTCCATCGCGCCCGCGTTGATCCGGTCGGGCATGCTCTCGCCGGCGGTGAGGCAGCGGTGCGCGGTCAGGAACGGGATGCCGAGGCTCGCGCCCAGGTCGAACGAGGCCGGGCCGAGCCGCACCACCTGGCGGGACGGCACCAGCGTGTACTCCGCGGCCGTGCCCCACGGGCGCCGCCAGGCGGCCTCCCACACCCACACGCGCTCGCCGACGAGGCCCGCGTCGACGCCCTCGCCGACCGCCTCGACCACCCCGGCGCCGTCCTGGTTGGGGATCTGCCAGCCGCCGGGCGGGACGGCGGACCGCCGCGACTTCCAGTCGGTCGGGTTGACGCCCGACACCGCCACCCGCACCAGCACCTCGCCCGCCCCCGGCTCGGGGACCGGGCGCTCGACGACCTCCAGGACGGACGGATCCCCGGTACGGGTGTACACAACCGCTCTCATCGGCGCTCCTCCAGACGTGGGCCCTCGGTCAGTTAACCGAAGTTCCCCGTCCGGTGGTACGCAATCCGGCGCGGAGCGGCGACTCAGGCCGGCTTGGTCGCCACCAGGACGTCGCGGACGATGGCCTGGTCGACCCGGTGGCGCAGGCTCGCCCACGGGCCCTCGTCGCGCACGTCCAGGCCGGCCTTCGCGAGCACCTCGGCGGCGTCCTCGCGGCGGGCCACATACGTATTCCACGAGATGCCGAGCGCGCCGCCCGGCCGCAGCAGCCCGGCCCACACCGGCGCGGCCGCCGCCAGCAGCGCGAGCGGGTCGCGGGCCAGGCCCTTGGCGGGGGTACGGCTGCCGTGCTGCACGCCGTACGGCGCGTCGGCCACCACGACGTCCACAGTGGCCGGCCGGAAGAACTCGCCGGCCCGCGTGGTGTCCGCGTTCACCACGTCGAGGAGCTGGCTCTCGCCGGCCTTGCGCTCCTCTTTGGACGGTGCCAGCTCCACCCGCAGCCGCCGCCCGACGACCTGCCGCTCGCGCCGCACCGGACCGGACTCCAGCACCCGGTGCTTGACCCGCTTGCGCTTGAGCCAGGTGGTGATGAACGCCTGGTAGGCCTCGAAGTCCTTCTGGTCCAGGTCGACGCCGGCCGCGTCGTAGCCGTACATCAGCGCCTGGTTGAGGGTCGTGCCCCGCCCGCACAGCGGGTCGAGCACCTTGAAGCGGCGCTCCAGCAGCTCACCGGCCCACGCGCTGGCCAGCAGCGTGGCGTTGAGCAGCAGCTTGGTGAACTGCTCGTTGGTCTTGCCGGCGTACTTCTGGATGGTGACCAGGTCGTCGTCGTAGCGGTCCAGCCGGTGCAGCTCGACCGGGCGGAGCAGGTCGTGGTCGACCCGCTCGAAGAGGGCGAAGGCCGACGACATGTTGCTGAGCAGGGCGAGGTCGCGCCCGGTCAGCCCGGAGGCCTCGAACGTCACGTACCGCACGCCGCCGATCGTCGCGACCTCCGACCCGCCGATCCGCCCGCCGAGCACCGACTCGGCGAAGATGTCGAGCTCGGTGCGGGTCAGGTCGACGGCCGAGTCGGCGTAGACGCGGTTGGTGCCGGGCGAGATCAGCAGGGCGTACACGGTCATAGTCGGGCGAGTATCGCACAGCGCGTGATCGCTCAGGGAGGAGGATGCCCGTTCGAGCGGATCGACAAACGCCTTGACGATAGATTGATCACTTAGCTATCGTGCCGGCGTGACCGCGATGCGCGAGCCGACGTTCCTCATCCTCACCGCCTTGGCCGACGGCCCCCGCCACGGCTACGGCATCCTCCAGGAGGTCGAGACCGTCTCCAAAGGACGGGTGCGGCTGCTGCCCGGCACCCTCTACACCGCGCTCGACCGGCTCGCCGCCGAGGGGCTCGTCGCCCACGAGCGCGACGAGCGGGTCGACGGCCGGCTGCGCCGCTACTACCGGCTCACCGCGGACGGGTTGGCGGCGCTCGACGCCGAGGCCGCCCGCCTCCAGCAGCTCGCCACCGCCGCCCGCACCCGGCTCCGCGCCCACCGGCCGGCCAGCGCGTGAGCGGGGCACTCGAGCGCCGCTACCGGCGCCTGCTGCGCGCCTACCCGCCCGCCTACCGCCGGACGCGCGGCGAGGTGCTGGTGGGCGTGCTGATGGACGCCGCACCGCCCGGCCGCACCCGCCCCACCCTCCGCGAGGCGGCCAACCTTGTGCGGCACGGCCTGCGCGCCCGGCTCGGCCGCCCGGCCAGCCGCACCGTCGCCGTGTGGGCCACGCTCACCGCCGCCATCTGCGGGCTCTTCACCGCCGCCGTCGCCACCCGGCTCGCCTGGGAGACCGGGCGCCCGATGCCCGACCGCGCGGAGACGGCCGCGATCCTCGCCGAGGTGGCGCCGGAGCACCGGTTCACCGACGTCCAGATCGCGCCGGCGCTGTTCACCTGGTACAGCCAGCGGGTCCGGCTGCGCCACCTCGACAAGATCCTGCTCTTCGACGGCGGCGAGTACGAGCAGGGCTCCGGCACCGCCAGCGCCGCCGGCACACCCCCGATGCCCGGCGGGGCGGCGGTCGCGGCCGCCGAGGCACACCTGCGCGACGCCGGGTGGCGCGTCCACCAGCGGACCACCGAGGCGTACGACAGCTGCACCGACATGACCACGATCACCATGACCACCGTCGAGGCCCGGCGCGGCGACACGCTCCTCCGGGTCACCGTCACCGACCCGCGCGTCGAGCCCGACCTGCCGTACCTGACGGTCGCCCTCCAGCGCACCACCCCGCCGGCCGTGCTCCCCGCGGGCGTCGCCGGTGTGCTGCTCGGCGCCGCGCTCGGGTGGCTCGTCTTCGGCTGGGCCAGCCGGCGGACCGAGGGGCGCGTGGCGCCGACCCTCTGCCTGGCCGCCGCGCTCCTGCTCTGGTGGTCGCCGGCGGCGCTGGCCGTGCCGTCGATGCTCGGCCACCACCTCGACCAGCCACACGCGGTCTGGCACCCACTCTGGGAGTGGCTCGGCCAGCCGACCCTCAGCGTCTTCTTCGTCGCCGGCACCTGCGCCGCGCTGCTCGGCCTCGCGCTCGCCGCCACCCGGTCCGGCGCGGGCGCGGCGACCACCCGGAAGGTCGGCTGACCCGGCCGCGCGGCACCGGCGGCGGTAGCGTGCCCAGCATGAACGGCGGACGTCACAGCCTCGACGAGCGCTTCGCCGGCGAGGCCCTCGATCCGGACGTGTGGTTGCCCTACTACCTGCCGCACTGGAGCTCCCGCGCGGCCAGCCGCGCCGCGCACTCGGTACGCCGCGGCGAGCTGCGCCTGACCATCCCGCCCGACCAGCCGCTGTGGTGCCCCGACCGCCACCCCGAGCCGCTGCGCGTGTCGTGCGTGCAGAGCGGCGGCCGCACCGGGCAACAGCCGTTCCGCGAAGGGCTGACGGTGCGCGAGGAGCAGCCCGAGTTCTGGGGCTACACGCCCCGATACGGCCACATCGAGATCCGCATGCGCGGTATCGTCACGAAGCGCTCGATGTTCGCGTTCTGGCTTTCCGGCGTCGAAGACCGCCCCGAGCACTCCGGCGAGATCTGCGTGGCCGAGATCTTCGGCGACGCGGTCGGAGACGGCACGGCCGCCGTCGGCATGGGCCTGCACCGCTTCCGCGACCCGTCGCTCACCGAAGACTTCTCCGCCGACCCGCTGGCCCTCGACGTGGCCGACTTCCACACGTACGCGGTCGACTGGCGGCCCGGCTCGCTGGTGTTCACAGTGGACGGTGAGGTCGTGCGCGAGGTCGGGCAGGCGCCGGACTACCCGGTGCAGCTGATGCTCGGCGTCTTCGACTTCCCCGCGAAGGGCGACCCCGCCCACGCCACCCCGCCGGTCCCCGAGATGGTCGTCTCCCACGTGACCGGCCACCCCCTCGACTGACCGAATCCGTTTGTCGGGATCCTCGCCGGGTAGCCCGACCTGGTAGGGACGCGACGGCAGCGGGGGGTGGCCGACATGACGAGCCCGTTCGGGCAGGATCCTTTCGAGGAGTTTCTCGCGCAGTTCTTCGGGTCGCAGCAGGGCCAGCAGGGCCGGCGCATCGACCTGGCGCGCCTGATGAGCCAGGACGCGCGGGAGCTGATCCAGAGCGCGGCGCAGAAGGCCGGCGAGTGGGGCAGCCGCGACCTGGACACCGAGCACCTGCTGTGGGCGATCTGCCAGCGCGAGCCGCTGCGCCAGCTGCTCGCCCGCGCGGGGGCCGAGCCGGGCGCGCTGGCCGCGGAGATCGAGCGCGGCGTACGGCCGGGTGAGCCGCGGCGGGAGCCGCCCACGCTCACCCCGGCGGCCAAGCGGGCGCTGCTCCAGGCGCACCAGATCTCGCGTACCCTCGGCGCCTCCTACCTCGGGCCCGAGCACATCCTGCTCGCGCTGGTGGTCAACCGGGAGTCCGAGGCGGGCCGCATGCTGTCCGCGCACGGCGTCACTCCGGACTCGCTGCGGCAGGCGGCGCAGAGCCAGGTCCAGGGTCCGAACGGCGCGCCCGCCGCCACGCCGACACCGACGCCGACCGTCGACCGGTACGGGCGAGACCTCACCGCGCTCGCCCGCGACGGGCGGATCGACCCGGTGGTGGGGCGGGCGCGGGCGATCGAGCAGTGCGTGGAGGTGCTCGCCCGGCGTACCAAGAACAACCCGGTCCTGATCGGCGAGGCCGGCGTCGGGAAGACGGCGATCGTGGAGGGGCTGGCGCAGCGGATGGTGGACGGCGACGTGCCGCGGACGCTGGCCGGCAAGCGCCTCGTCCAGCTCGACCTGACCGGGCTGGTGGCCGGCACCCGCTACCGCGGCGACTTCGAGGAGCGGCTCAAGAACCTCGTCGACGAGGTACGCGCCAACACCGACGACCTCGTCGTCTTCATCGACGAGATCCACTCGGTGGTCGGCGCGGGTTCGGCCGAGGGCGCCACCGACGCGGCCAACATGCTCAAGCCCTCCCTCGCCCGCGGCGAGCTGCACGTCGTGGGCGCGACCACGCTCGACGAGTACCGCCGGTACGTGGAGAAGGACGCCGCGCTGGAGCGGCGCTTCCAGCCGATCCTGGTGCCCGAGCCGAGCGTCGAGGACACCGTGGAGATCCTGCGCGGGCTGCGCGACCGTTACGAGGCGCACCACGGCGTACGCTTCGGCGACGAGGCGCTGGTCGCGGCCGCCGAGCTGTCCGACCGCTACCTCACCGACCGGTTCCTGCCGGACAAGGCGATCGACCTGATCGACCAGGCCGGCGCGCGCGTGCAGCTGCGTAGCCGGGCGCCGGCCACCGACGTCCGCGAGCTGGAACGCCAAATCGAGCACCTCTGCCGCGACAAGGACCAGGCGGTGGCGGACGAGCAGTACGAGCGGGCCAGCGAGCTCCGCGACGAGGTGAGCGACCTGCGCCGCCAGATGGCCGAGGCCGAGGGCGGTCCGGGTGGCGTGCCCGAGGTGACCGCCGACGACATCGCCGAGGTGGTCTCCCGCGCCACCGGCATCCCGGCCCAGCAGCTCAGCGAGGAGGAACGCCACCGCCTCGCCAACCTCGAGCAGCGCCTGCACGAGCGGCTGGTCGGCCAGCAGGACGCGGTGCGCGTGGTGGCGCAGGCGATCCGCCGCTCCCGCACCGGCCTCGGCGACCCCAACCGCCCGATCGGCAGCTTCCTCTTCCTCGGCCCCACCGGCGTCGGCAAGACCGAGCTGGCCCGCGCGCTGGCCGAGTCGATGTTCGGCGACCAGGACCGCATGGTGCGGCTGGACATGAGCGAGTTCCAGGAACGCCACACGGTCAGCCGCCTGGTCGGCGCCCCGCCCGGCTACGTCGGCTACGAGGAGGCCGGCCAGCTGACCGAGGCGGTGCGGCGGCGCCCGTACTCGGTGGTGCTGCTCGACGAGATCGAGAAGGCCCACCCGGACGTCTTCAACCTGCTGCTCCAGGTGCTCGACGACGGCCGCCTGACGGACAGTCAGGGCCGCACGGTCAGCTTCAAGAACACCGTGCTCATCATGACCAGCAACCTCGGCTCGGAGGCCATCGGCCAGGACCAGGCGTTCGGCTTCGGCAGCGAGACCCGTGGCGCCGACCAGGACGCCCGCGACCGCGTACTGCGCCGGCTCCGCGACGAGCTGCGCCCCGAGTTCCTCAACCGGATCGACGAGATCGTGGTATTCCAACGCCTCGACGCCGAGCAGCTCGCCGAGATCACCGACCTGATGCTGGAGCAGACCCGCCGCCGCATGCACGCCCAGGACATCACCACGCACTTCACCCGCGGCGCGATCGGCTGGCTGGTCGACCAGGGCTACGAGCCGCGATACGGGGCCCGCCCCATGCGCCGCACCATCCAGCGCGAGGTCGACAACCGCCTGTCCGAGATGCTGCTCGACGGGCGCCTCTCGCCCGGCCAGGAGATCCAGGTGGACGCCGGGGACGAGGGAAAGCTCACCTTCGAGGTCACCCCGCGCCTGGAGACCGCCCCCACCGCATAGCTCGGCTACCGCCCGTGAGGGTCGGGGTAGGCAGGGGCCGGAAGCTACGCGGGCGATGGGCATTGGCCCCGACTCGCAGGCGCGCGTCACCTCCCTGCTCAACGCCGCGGAATTCACGTCCGCAATGAGCCATTCCGCGTAACGACGGGTAACGCTGCGTAGTAGGCCGTCGCCCAGGGGTGTGACACTCAGGGATGCGTGGTGGTGCAACGGTGTCTCGCCACGTTGGGGTGGTTTCGGCGGTGAGGCCGTTGGGCGAGGTTGTCGATCGTTGCGATGTCTGGACACCGGATGACTTCTGGCAGGTGGCTGCGGCCGTTGATCCCTGCCAACGCGTCGCGGGAATGATTGACGACGCGGTGGTCTCGCAGGGCAATCACGAGGCAATCACCCCATCCCGTCCGCGCCTCAGATCGATTCGTGGGGTGGACGCGATGTTGATCTCAGGGTGGGTGCAACCATGCTGGGTGGTGGTGCGCCTGTGTGATGTGACGGTGCTTTCCGGGTCAGCCGTACGGGATGACTTCGACGCGGTGTATTCGGAGCATTTCGCCCCGATGGTCCGGCTCGCCTATGTGACTACCGGCAGCTTGCCCGCCGCGGAGGACATCGTCCAAGAGGTGTTCGTTGCCCTGCTCGCCCGCGCCGACGTGCGCGAGCCGGGCGCCTGGCTGCGCCGGGCCGTGATCTCCCGGTGCACGTCCTGGGTGCGGCGGCTGCGTTTGGAACGCAGGCACTCAGTCCACGGCCGCCCAGAGCCGGTCACCCCGCTCGGGCCGGACGGGGTGGCGGTCCGCGCTGCGCTGGGCCGGCTGCGGCCACGGCACCGGGCCGCGGTCTTCCTGCGCTATTACCTCGACCTGACCGAGGCCGAGATCGCCCACGCGCTTGGCTGCCGGCCCGGCACGGTCAAGTCCCTGCTGCACCGCGCACACGCCGCCCTGAGGGAGTACCTGGATGAGCACTGATCGGAGCGAGCTGATGCGCCGCGGGATCCGCGAACTAGCTGACGCGGTTCCCGTCCCGGAACGCGGGCCGGCCGAGTTGCGCGTCGCGGCAGGTTGGCGGCGCCCGCGGTCGGCCCGCGGCGCTCTGCCGGCGCTCGTCGGCGCTGTGGTGGTGCTCGTGGTCGCCGGGGTTGGAGTGTTGCCGGCCGTCCTGCCCGGCCCAGACGTGCGGACCGGCGCTGGCGCGAACGCCGCAGTGCTGCCACGGACGTTCGCCACGCACTCGCACCGCACCGCGGACGTCTCTGCCGCACCCCCGGGATCGGTGGTTGCCCTTTACAGCTATGCCGTCGGCGGCTCCGTGCGTAACCGCCGGGTGCTCGTGGTCGGCGCGGATGGGCGCCGGTACCGCGAGCTCGACGCCACCACCGGCCGTGGGACATCGACGCTGCTGGCTCCGGACGGCACCCGGGTGGCGGTCCGAGGGGTCGATGACATTGCCGTGGTGGACCTGGTGACCGGCGCGGCCCGGCGTTACCCCGTTGACACCGGCGCCGCCCCGCAGCTGCTCGCCTGGTCATCGGACACCGACACGCTGCTCTACCTAACCATGCCGGAGCAGCCCGACACGTTCGACGAACCGAGCAATGGCGTGCCCGTGCTGCTCGACCTCACCAGCGGTGCCCGTACCACGATCCCCGGCCAGCGCGGCACGGTCGACGCGGCGTTCGCCCCGGACGGGCGGCTGGCCGTGCAGCTGGCGGGGCAGCTGCGGATCGTCCGCCTTGACGGCACCGTGGACAGGACCGTGCCGGTGCCGGCCCGGCACCGGTTGGCCGGCGCTGCGGCCTGGTCACCGGACGGTACCCGGCTGGCCCTCTACCGGATGGGCGAGTCGGGGAATCCGGGTACCCCTGCCCCGGTCTACGGCCTGCGCGGTGCGGGGTTCCCGGACGGGCTCGCCATTGTCGATCTGGCCGGCGGCGGCACGGCAACCACGAGTGCCCCGGACGATCTGACGACGCTGCTCGGCTGGCGGGGCGATCGGCTGCTGGTGCACCGTGCGGATCCCGCGAACACCATCGTGGCGGTGCCCGCCACTGGCGCGCCGACCGAACCGCTGTCGCGGCTGCGGCCGGGCAACGATCATGTCCACGACGTGCAACTGGCCACCGGGCTGCTGCCTCGGCTGGAGGTGCGCGACGCCGGTGTGGATCGGGGTCCCTTGCCGGCGTCGTTGCGAGTGCTTGCCGCAGTGGGCGTACTCGTCGCCGGCGGCCTGGTCTTCCTCGTGGCGCGACGAATTCAATCGCGCCGCAGATCGACCGGTCCGTCCCGAGGCTCCGTCCACGTCTTGTCCTGAGGTTCCGCAGGTGGTCGTAAGACCGAACATGTCCTTAAGGGCCTGCCTCGGCTATGAGTATCACTTACACCGCGCAGCTGCCGGTACGCGACCAGACGGTGGACGTTCTGGCCAAGCTGCTGGCCCACGAACGAGCACGCCGGGGCACCCGCGCCGGTACCCGCGCGTTGTCCTGTCATAACCAGGCGGTGCTCGTCTTGCGGTGGTTCCTGGACGGTACCCGGATGAGCCAACTGGCCCAGGACAACGCGATCGGCAAATCGACCGGCTACGACTACCTGCACGAAGGCATCGACGTACTCGCTGCGAGGGCACCGGGCCTGCACGGGGCACTACTGGCCGCGAAGGCCGCCGGGTACAGCCACGTCAACATCGACGGCATGCTGGTGGAGACCGACCGCTGCCGCACCCCAGGCCCCACACCGGGTGTCGACCTGTGGTGGTCGGGTAAGCATGACAACCACGGCGGCAACATTCAGGTGATCACCGTCCCGGACGGCTGGCCGATCTGGACCTCGGATGTACGCCCAGGCCGGGAACACGACACCACCGCACTACGCACCCACACCGAAATCCTGCCCACCTCGCCGTGGCGGCCGATGCACTACGCACGCTGGGTGATCTGGGCTACGAGGGCGAGTCCGACACGATCACCGTGGCGTTCAAGAAACCCAAAGGCGGTCGCCTCACCAAACTGCAGCAGCAGCTGAACAAGGCCCACAACAGCATCCGGGCAATCGGCGAGCGCGGCAACTCGCTGCTGAAGATGACGTTCAAGGCGCTACGCAACGTCAGCCTGGATCCATGGCAGATCGGGAAGATCGTCGCTGCGGCCCTCGTCATCCTCCACATTGACCATGCCCGCACCACATGACCTTCAGTAGTCAACGCGTTGCCCGGAATGGCTCGATAAGCTGTGCGACTGGGTACAGACCGCTGCTACTACGGGCGGACTGCGCGTCCGGGCTAACGTCGCACGTTCAGTCGAACGCCGCCTGAACGAAATGTCTGGACAATGAATAGCAAATCTCGACGCGACAGCAACTGCAAAGCCGGTCGGCCGGCAATGTTGGCGCGGCACGAAATGCGGCCCAGGTCGACGGGCAGAAGCAGTTCGGCCGGATACGGACGATGATGAGTGGAGCGGCGATCTCGCCGGTGAGTGTTCACCCGGCGCGGGTATCGGCCGCTGGGACGGCTCGGTATGGCCGCGACCATCGCCCTGCCCGGCGGCGTGGGCAGGCTGACCCCGCTCGGCCGCGTGTGCCGGGTGTCGCTGCGGGGCAGCCGCTGAAGCCGAGGCCACGGGCCGAGTTGGCTCCGGTGGACGGCTCTCGTGCGGGCCTGCCGCCGGGGTCGCACGAGAGCTGTTGCGCAGGCGACGCATGCGCTCACCATGGCGCTGGGCCAGTCCCCAGTCGCGGTGGCGTTTGTGCTCGCGACGAAACTCCTCACACGCCGGAGAATAGTTACGCGACTTGGTACGGTCACGCATTTCGGCGAGCGCGGCCGACGTGAATAGTTGAAGCTGCCGCATGCACCAATTATCTCGCGGCCGCCCGGGGAGTTGCTGCCCCGACCGACGATCGATCATGCCAAATTTGTTTGGCGACTGCGGTGTCCGACATGCCAATAGTTGGGATACGCACAATAACGTGAATTCAGGACGGCGAAAGGGCCAACAAGGTCGACGGCGAACACATCATCCCCGCAGGCCGCCGGAGGCGCCATGGGCGCCGTGACCAACGGCGGAGGGTGAGGCCGCGGGAGCGACGGTCCGGACCACCGCGGACGTCGTGGTAGCTCGATGGAATGTGATCGTGGTCAACCCGCACCGCCGACCGGCGGTGGATTGTCGTCCGGCGGGGGTTCGGTCTCGTCGGGGTCGACGATGACCGGGCGGAGCCAGGCCCACAGGACGAACAGGACGCCGAAGATCAGCATGGCCAGGCCGGCCCACAGGTTGGCGTTCACGTCGCCGGTCTTGGCGCGGTCTTCGGCGGACTCGGCGACGATGCCCATGATGACCAGGACGACGCCGTAGAAGCCGACCAGCAGCCCGATCACGGTGCGCACGTCGGAGATGCCCGCGCGGTGCGGGGCCGCGGGGCGGCCGCCGGTGCCGGAGGTGTTGGACATGACGGGACTCCTAGCGGAAGACGACGTTCAGGGCGATCACGAGCACGAGTGAGATGCCGGCGAGCTTGACCGGCGAGCGGTACCAGGGCAGCCGGCTTGCCATCGGGTCGGTGCGCTGCTCCTTGGGCGTCTCGGAGTAGACCAGGCCCTTGAGCTCGGACGCGGGCTTCGGCGCGGTGGCCCGGCTGACTAGCACGCTGACCACCACGTCGACCACGAAGGCGGCGCCCGCCGCCACGAACGCGGCGCCCTGGCCGGGCAGGTTGTAGACGCCGCCTTCGTTGAGGCCCCACACGGTGACCGCGGCGGCGGTGCCCGACACCAGGCCGACCCAGCCGGCGGTCGGGGTCATCCGCTTCCAGAACATGCCGAGGATGAACGTGGCGAACAGCGGCGCGTTGAAGAACCCGAAGAGCGTCTGAAGGTAGTTCATCAGGTTCTCGTAGCCGGACGCGATGAACGCGGTGCCGATCGCCAGGACCGTCGCGCCCACCGTGGCCAGGCGGCCCACCCGCAGGTAGTAGTCGTCGGGGCGGTCCTTCTTCACGTACCGCTGCCACAGGTCGTAGCTGAAGACGGTGTTGAAGGCGGAGACGTTGGCCGCCATGCCGGCCATGAACGCGGCGAGCAGGCCGGCCAGCGCGACGCCGAGCAGGCCGTTGGGCAGCACGTCGCGGATGAGCAACAGGATCGCGTCGTTGTACGTGGTGCCGCCGCCGTCGCCGCCGGCCTTGAGCGCGGCGGTCTCGGCGACCAGCACGCCGGCGATCATGCCGGGGATGACCACCACGAATGGGATGAACATCTTCGGGAACGACCCGATGATCGGCGTGCTGCGGGCGGCGGACATGCTGTGGGTGGCCATCGCGCGCTGCACCTCGACGAAGTTGGTGGTCCAGTAGCCGAAGGAGAGCACGAAGCCGAGGCCGAAGACGATGCCGAGCACCGACAGGAACGAGTTGCTGAAGCCGGCCAGGTCGTTGCCGGGCCACGAGCTGAGCTGCTCGGCGCCGCCGCCCGGCGCGTCGGTGATCTTGTCGATCAGGCCGTTGACGCCGCCGACGCGGTGCAGGCCGATGAGGGTGAGCGGGAGCAGCGCGGCCACGATCACGAAGAACTGGAGGACCTCGTTGTAGATGGCCGCGGAGAGCCCGCCGAGCGTGATGTAGCTGAGCACGATCACCGCGGCGATGATCAGCGCCACCCACAGCGGCCACCCGAGCAGGCTGTTGACGACGCTGGCCAGCAGGAAGAGGTTGATGCCCGCGATCAGCACCTGGGCGAGCGCGAAGCTGAGCGCGTTGACCAGGTGGGCGCCGGTGCCGAAGCGCCGCAGCATGAACTCGGGCACGCTGCGCACCTTCGACCCGTAGTAGAAGGGCATCATCACGACGCCCAGGAAGAGCATCGCGGGCACCGCGCCGATCCAGTAGTAGTGCATGGTCGGCATGCCGTACTGGGCGCCGTTCGCGGACATGCCGATGATCTCGACCGCGCCGAGGTTGGCGGAGATGAACGCCAGGCCGGTGATCCAGGCCGGCAGCGAGCGGCCGGCGAGGAAGAAGTCGAGGCTGTCCGAGATCCGGCGGCGGGCGGCGAGGCCGATCATCAACACCACGGCGAAGTAGACGGCCACCAGCACGTAGTCGATCCAGCTGGCGTCGATCCGCAAGGCGTCTTCCACGGGCCCGTCTCCTCCGCTCGTGACCGGTGGCAACGACCGCCACGTACCCACGAAACAGGAAAAAAAATCATCGCGGGGCGGAAATGGGCGAGTCAGGCGGGCGGAGGGGCGTGCGTGTCGCGGAGTACCACGTCGGGGTGGAGGACGACCGACTCGGCCGCCGCGGTGTCCGGAGTGGAGTCGAGCTGGGCGAGCAGCAGCCGCACCGCCTCGGCGGCCATCCGGGCGGCGTCGTGGCGGACGGTGGTCAGCGCGTACGGCTCCCACCCCGCCATCGGCACGTCGCCGAAGCCGGTGACGGTCAGCTCGCCCGGCACGTCCACGCCGCGTGACCGGGCCTCGTGCAGCACGCCCAGCGCGATCGTGTCGCTGGCGCAGAGGATCGCGGTGGGGCGGCGGGCCGCCTTGAGCAGGGTGCGCGCGGCGGCGACGCCGGTGGCGTGGTCGTGGTCGTACCCGCCGCGCAGCACCCGGGTGCGCACCGCCGGCTCGGCCGCGAGCACGCCGCGAAAGCCGGTCTCCCGGTCGAGGCTCGTGCTCAGCCGGCGCGGGCCGAGCACCAGCGCGACCTCGGTGTGGCCCAGCCCGGCCACGAGGGCGGCGATGTCGGCCGCGCCCTGCCTGTTGTCGGCCACGCAGGTCGCGTGCCCGGCCTCGGGCGCGAGCCGGTCGACCAGCACGTGCGGGACGCCGCTCGCGGCCAGGTGGCGGGCGACGGCCGGGCCGATGTGGGTCGCGGCGAGCAACACGCCGTCCACCGAGCCGTCGGCCACCTGGGCGAGCACCTCGGCGTCCTCGGTCTCGGCCAGGAGCGTGGTGCGGTAGCCAGCTGCGGCGAGCGCGTCGTACAGCGGCACGATCAGCTGGGGGTGAAGCGGGTTGAGCAGATCGTCCGGGCTGGAGACGACCGCGACCCGCCGGGTGCGGCGGCTGCGCAGGACGCGGCCGGACTCCTGCGGCACGTACCCGAGCTCCTCGGCCGCCTTGCGCACCCGGTCGCGGGTGGCCGCCGAGACGTGCGGGTGGCCGGCCAGCGCCCGGGAGACGGTGGGCTGGGAGACGCCGGCGACCCTGGCGACGTCTTTGCTGGTCGGTGCCCGGGTCATCGGCGGCCCCTCGCGTTCTACATACGTATGCGGACAGTGTCGCGTACCCACTGGCGATTTCTGAGGTGCAGCCTAGCCGCCGGCGAGCCCCGCCCAGGGATGCCCCGGATGTACGAGCGCGAGCGTGTCCGCCAGCCACCGCCGCCGCTCGCCGCCGAGCCGCGGCAGCACCCGCTCCAGGTCGGCCACGTCCTTGTCGCGGGCGCCCTTGGCCTTGAAGAGCAGCACGATCTCCGGCGCCAGGTACGGGATGCCGTCCGGGTCGTGCCGGATCACCTCGGCGTACGGCAGGCGGATGCGCGCGTCGCGGCGGCAGACCCACCCGTCGCCGTCGCGCTCCTCGCGGAAGACGTCGAACCGCCACACGCCCGCCGCCCGCTCCCACGCCCACGTCTGGTGGCCGCGCCGCAGCTCCTCATCGGACAGTGGCCACACCGCCCCGTCGCGCGGCACGGCGAAACCGCACTCGGGGAAGCGCTCCGCCACGGCTGTGAAGTCGCCCGCCGGCACCGCGATCTCCAGGTCTTCGTGGGGGCGGGTTTGCTCGCCGAGGAAGAGGTCGACCGCCCAGCCGCCGGCCACGTACCAGGGTGCGGCGAAGCCGTCCATCCGCGCCGCCAGCACCCGCGGGTGCCAGCCCGCCCACGCGTCGATGTCCGGCGTCATCCGCCAATGATGCGCCACTAACGGCGTATCAGCTCGTGGCGTCGGCGGGCGTGCGGCCGTACCGTTCCTCGGGTGCGAGCCATCCGAATCCACCGCTACGGCGGCGCGCCCAACATCCGCGTCGAGGACATCCCGCGCCCCTCGCCCGGCGCGGGTGAGGTGCTCGTCGAGGTCGCCGCGACCTCGTTCAACCCCTCCGACATCGGGTGGCGGCGCGGCCTGATGCGGCCGCTGATGGAGCTCGACCTGCCGTGGACGCTCGGCGGCGAGGTCTCCGGCACGGTGGTGGCGGCCGGCGAGGGGGTAAGCGCGCCCGCGCCCGGCGACCGGGTCGTCGGGCGGGTCGACCGGGGCGGTGCGGCCGCCGAGTACATGACGGCCCGCGCCCGCGAGCTCGTCGCCGCGCCCACCACCATCCCGCTCGCGCACGCCGCCGCGCTCCCGATCGCCGGGGTCACCGCGTGGCAGGCGGTGCGCGAGCACGCGCGCGTCGAGCCGGGGCAGCGCGTGCTGGTCAACGGCGCGGGCGGCGGGGTGGGCGGGTTCGCGGTGCAGCTCGCCAAGCACGCCGGGGCGTTCGTGATCGCCACCGCCAGCCCGCGCAGCGCCGACGTGGTCCGGCGGCAGGGCGCCGACCAGATCGTCGACTACACCGCCACACCCCTCGCCGCCGCGCTCGACGAGCCGGTCGACGTGCTGCTCCACCTGGTGGCCGCCCCGGCCGAGGAGGCGGCGGCGCTGGTGCGGCCCGGCGGCGTGGTGGTCTCGGTGACCGGCCCGGTGGCCGCGCCGGCCGGCGTGCGCGCCGGATACTTCGTCGCGCGCAACGACACCGCCGACCTCGCCGCTCTCGTCGCGCTCGTCGACGCCGGCACCGTGCGGGTCGACATCGCCGACACCCGCCCGCTCACCGAGCTGCGCCAGGTGCACTACGACGCCGAGGCCGGGCTGCTGCACGGCAAGACCATCCTCGTGCCGTAGATGGCGGCTCGCGTCTGGTGGCCGCCCGCCGCCCTGGCGGTGGCCCAGCTCGCCTGGTGGCCGGTGGTCCCCGCGCTCCTCGACGAGCCGGTGCGCCCGGCCGCCGTGGTGCTGGCGCTGCTCGGCACCACGGTCGCCTGCGGCGCGCTCGCGTGGCGGCACACCGCGCCCGGCCCGGCGCTCGCCGCCACCCTCGCCGCCGCCGTGCCGCTGGGCGCGGGGCTGGGCTGGTCGGCACCCTTCGGGTTCGTCGCGGCGGGCGTCGCGCTCTTCACCCTCGCCGCCGTGCGCACGGCCGGCATCGCCGCCGCCGGCGCCGCCGCCACCCTCCTCGCCCTCACCGCCACCGTCGCCCTCCGCGACACATCGGTCCGCGTCGTCATCGGGTACGGGCTGATCGTCCTCGCCGCCCTGACCGTGATCTGGGTCGCGGGCAGATCGCGGCGCCGCCGCCACGCGGGCCGCGCGGCCGTCGCCGTGTTCGAGGCCGAATCGGCGGGCATGGCCCGCCACGCCGCGGCGGCCGAGCGGCGGCGGCTCGCGGCCGAGCTGCACGACGTGGCCGCCCACCGGCTGACCGCCATCGTGGTCTCGACGGCCGCCGCCGCCCGCCTCGACGATCCCGCCCTGGCCGCCGAGGCCACCCGCCACGCCGTCGACGCCGGCCGCCAGGCCCTCACGGAGCTCGACCGCCTGGCCGACATCTCCACGGACGGCATCGACCCGGCCGCCGCCGAGGGCCAGATCGAGGAGGAGGGCGCCGCGCGCGACAAACGGCGGCCAGGTGCGGCCCCGGGAGCAGCGGACCGGACCACCGCGGACGCCGGCGCCGGCCTGGAGGGCATCGCCGGGGCCGGGCTGGAAGGCATCGCCGGGGCCGGCGGGCTGGAGGGCATCGAGCGGCTGGTCGCCGAGCGCCCCGAGGTGACCTACACGCGCCCGGACAGACCTGTGCCCCCCGAGGCGGCGGCGGTCGCCTACCGCGTGGTCCGCGAGGCCCTGACCAACACCGCCCGCTACGCCGCCGGCGCCCCGGTCACCGTAGCCCTGGAGGCAGCCGCCGGCGAGCTCGTGGTGTCCGTTGTGGACGGTGGTGGCACGGCCACCGCGCCCGACCTCGGCAGCGGCTCAGGCCTCGCCGGCCTCCGCACGCTCGTCGAGGCCGCCGGCGGCACGTTGTGGGCCGGCCCCGATGACACGCCCTCGCTCACGAAGCCGGCGGCCGGCACGCAATCGGCCGGCCCGGACGGCGCGCCTCCGCTTACAGAATCGGCGGCCGGCACGCGGTCGGGCGGCACGCTTTCGGCCGGCCCGCTGTCAGGCGGCCCACTGTCAGGCGGCCCGGTGTCAGGCGGCCCACTGTCAGGCGGCCCGGTGTCAGGCGGCCCACTGTCAGGCGGCCCGCTGTCGGCCGGTCCCGATGGTGCGCGCGGGTGGCGGGTGCGGGCCGTGCTGCCGATCGGCGCTCCGCCCGGCGGGCGGCGGCCGGAGTGGCGCGGCCCGGCGGCGCTCGACTGGGCGCTGACCGTGCTGGCGGTGGCACTGCCGGTCGGCGCCGGCTTCCTGCCCGGCAACCAGCCCGACCCGCTCGGCCGCGCCACCCCGGGCACCGCGCTGCTGCTGCTCTTCCTCGTGCTCTTCGCCGCTCCCCTGCGCTGGCGGCGGGTGGCGCCGATGCGCGCCGTCCTGGCCAACCTCGCCGCACTCCTCGCCTGGCTCGGCGCCGAACGCGCCGGCTGGACCCCGACCGAGGGCACCGACCTGCTCGGCTACACGCTGTGGGCGCAGTTCGTGCTCGCCTACTCGGTCGGCGCCTACCGGCAGCCAGCCGGCCGCGGCCGCGCGCAACGCCCCGACCGCGCCCGGCGGAAGGCGGCGCGGGGCGCGCGGCGAATCGACCGCGCCCGGCGGGAGGCGGCGCCGGCTGCGGGGCGAGGACGTGGCTGGCCGGCCCCGCTCGCCATCGCCGCCGTAGACGCCTTCGTGATGGTCAGCGGCCTGACCGGCGACGTCGTCGCCGGCTGGGCCATCTTCACGGTCCTGCTGGCCGGCCCCGTAACGCTGGCCTGGGCGGCCGGCGTGTGGACGCGCGCCCGCCGACGCCGGCGCGGACGCAGACGCGAGGCGGTGGAGGGCGACGCCGCGGCGGCCGCGCGAGCCGAGCGTTCCCGGATCGCCGCCGGCCTACGCGCCACCGCCCGCCGGCACACGGCGGCCACCGTGGTCGCCGCGGAGGCCGGCCACCTCCCGGAGGTGCTGGCCGAAGCCCGAGCCGGCCTCGCCGCGATGCGCGACCTGCTGACCGACCTCCACGCCGACGGCGACGGCGGCGACGAGCCCCCACCCACCCTGGCCGGCGCCGCGGTGCTCGCCGCCCGGCGCCGGGCCATGGTGCGCTACACCGGCACCCGCCGCGCATTGCCCGCCGAGATCGAGGTCGCCGGCTACCGGCTGGCCGATGCCCTGGTCCGGGCCGAGGGCACCCTCGCGGTCACCTACCTGCCCGACGGCGTGCGCCTGGCCGCGACCTGGCCCATCCAGGCGGACCCCATCCCGCCCTCTCGCGCGGACGGCCTGCCCGAGACGACCCGGGGGCTGGCAGCGGAGGACGAGCCGGTGGACGAGCGGCGGGTCCGCGACTTGGCCGACGCGGCCGGTGGCGCGGTCACCGGGGCGACGCCGGGCGCGGCGACCGTGTGGCTGCCGGGATGATGGGGCCATGATCCGTGTGATGGTGGCCGACGACCAGGCCATGGTGCGCGCCGGCATCGCGGCCGTGCTCGCGGCCGAGCCGGACATCGAGGTGGTCGGGCAGAGCGCCGACGGGGAGGCCGCCGTGGCCCAGGCGGTCGCGCTCCGGCCGGACGTCGCCGTGCTCGACATCCGCATGCCCGGCATCGACGGCCTCACCGCCACCGCGCGCATCACCGCCGAGGTGCCACAGACGCGGGTGGTGGTGCTGACCACGTTCGGCCTCGACGAGTACGTCTTCGCGGCGTTACGTGCCGGCGCCGCCGGTTTCGTGCTCAAGGACGCCGACCCCGAGCGCGTCGTCGACGCGGTTCGCGTGGTGGCCGGCGGCGACGCGCTGCTCGACCCGGGCGTGACGCGGCGGCTGATCGACCAGTTCGCGGCGGGCCCCGGCCCGGGTGACGCGGACCGGCTCGCCTCGCTCACCCCGCGCGAGACCGACGTGCTCCGCCAGGTCGCGCGTGGACTGTCC
This sequence comes from Phytohabitans sp. LJ34, assembly GCF_052068095.1. Classification (NCBI taxonomy): domain Bacteria; kingdom Bacillati; phylum Actinomycetota; class Actinomycetes; order Micromonosporales; family Micromonosporaceae; genus Phytohabitans; species Phytohabitans sp. LJ34. The sequence goes on from NZ_JBQHDG010000010.1 coordinate 202,863, forward strand.
AACGTGGAGGCGGCGGCCGCCCTCGGCATCAGCCCCGCCACGGTGAAGGACCACGTCGCGGTCATCCTCGGCAAGCTGGGCGTCCGCGACCGGGTGCAGGCCACGATCGCCGCCTACGAGACCGGGCTGATCCGCCCCGGCATGCGGTAGCCCGCGTGTCGCGACCCTCGAAAAGATCGTGGTACTTGAGACCCCCTATGGGGGGCCTGAAGTACCACGATCTCTTTCGGCGCGAGCGATGACCATGGGCCGCGCGGTGCTCGCGCTGTCGACGAGCCCGGCTGGCCCCCGCCGTGAGGCGGGGGTCGCACCCCGCGCGACGGGTGCCGGCGGGGGTCGCACAACCGTTCTGCGGCACGACGGAAAGTCCACTTTGTCCGCATAGCGTTTGAGGCATGGTTCGCACCTTCCTCCGCCGCACCGCCGGCGTCACGCTGCTGCTCCTCGCGCCCCCGCTCGCCCTCGGTGCCGGCGCCCTCGCCTTCCTCGGCACCGCGCTCGCCACCTCCGCGATCCCGCTCCTCGCCGCGGCCGGCCTGGTCGCGCTGACCGGGATCGCGTTCCTGGTCGCGTGGCCGGCCTTCGCCCTCCTGGCCGGACGGCGCGCGACCGTCCCGACCACCCCGACCACGACGACGGCCGGACGACGCGCGACCACCCCGACCACGACGACGGCCGCTCGGCGCGCGGCCGCGACGACCGCCGCGACCGTCCCGAGCACAACGACCGGCCCGACCACGACGACCGGCCCGACCGGGATGACCGCCGCGACCGTCCGGACCTGGGCGGCGGGCGGCCCGACCACCGTGTCGGGCGGCGCGGACCGCGGGAGCACCGCGCGGCGGCGAGCGCGAGCGGCCCGGGCGGCGGCCGTGCTCGCGGGGGTCCTCGCTCTCGCCACCGCCGGCCTCGCCACCGTGACCGTCTTTCGGCCGCTGCCCACCGGCACCGCCGCACCCGCGCCGGCCGGCACCCGCTACTGGGACCTGCCGACCGGCTCCCGCCTCGCGTACGCGATGGAGCCCGCCCGCGGCACCCGCCGCCCCACGCCGGTCATCGTCCTCCACGGTGGACCGGGCACGCCGGGCGACGGCATCGACGGCATGGACCGGGCGCTGGCGGCGGACGGGTTCGACGTGTACGAGTACGACCAGCTCGGCGCCGGCCGCTCCACCCGGCTCGCGGACCCCGAGGGGTACACCGTCGCCCGCCACGTCGCCGACCTCGATGCGGTGCGCCAGGCGATCGGCGCGGAGCGGGTGATCCTGATGGGCGCGTCGTGGGGTGCCACGCTGGCCGCGTACTACCTCGCCGCCCATCCCGACCGGGTGGCCCGCGTGGTGTTCACGTCGCCGGGCGCGCTGTGGGAGGGCGCGTTTCCGGACGGGAAGACCGGTGACATCTGGGACAAGCTGACGCCGGCGCAGGAGGACGAGATCGACGCGCTGGCCTACCGGCCCCGGTTCCTCGCCGCCACCCTGCTCCAGGGCCTGAATCCGCGCGCCGCGCACGCGCTGCTCACCGACGCCGAGGCGGACCAGATGCTGCGCCAGATCCTGGAGACCGCCGCGCCGGCCGCGCAGTACCCCGGCGCTCCCCCGCTGACCCCGCCGGCCAACGCGCCCGGCTTCTGGGTCAACCAGTTCACCAGCACGGACGCCGAGACGGTCGCGGACCCGCGGCCGGCCCTGCGCGCGGTACACGTGCCCGCGCTGGTGGTGCGCGCGGAGGGCGACTACAAGAAGTGGGCCGTGACCTACGACTACAAGCGCACGCTCCCCGAGTCCACGCTGGTGTACGTGAAGGGCGCCGGCCACGCGGTCGCCAGCGACAAGCCCGTGTTGTACGAAGGCCTGGTGCGCGCGTTCCTGCTCGACCGGCCGCTCCCCCTGCCGGCGTGGAAGTCGGCCGACCCGCCCCGGTGACTTGACAGCGGCCGCCTCCCTTATCGACTATCGATAAGGGAGGTGTCCCGTATGACCATCCAGCAACGCGTGGCCCGGCTGCACTGGCTGGGCCTGCTGTGGATCGGCCTGGTGGCCGGGCTGCTCTTCGTCGGCGTGGCGGCGGTGGTCCAGGTCGTCACGGCACCCAGCGCCCAGTTCACCGTGTGGGTGCCGCTCGACCAGGCCGGCCGGCTCGCGGGGCCCGACCGCCTGCCCGACGGGATGAGCGTCGACGCGTCCGCCCACGTGCGGGCGCTGGTCGAGGAGCCCACCGCGACCCAGTCCCTGTTGCACGTGGGCACGTCGCTGCCCACCAAGTGCGTGGTCGCCGCGATGCTGCTCCTGCTGGTGCGGATCGTCCGCCAGGCCCGCCGGGGCGACCCCTTCACCGCCGGCAACGTGCGGCTGCTGCGCCAGCTCGGCGCCACCGTCATCATCGGCGGCATCGCCGCGGACGTGGTGGAGGCGCTGGCGTTCAAGGCCCTCGTCGGCCCGATCGTCGACGGAGCGGCCGGCGGTTTCGTGTGGAGCGGCTGGTGGCTGGTCGGCGTCGCGTTCCTGGCGATCGCCGAGGTGGTCAGCCGCGGCCTGCGCATGCGGGTCGAGCTCGACGGCGTGATCTGATGCCGCCCGAGGAGGACCACCGCGTCGAGGTACATCTCGACAAGCTGCTCGCCGACCGCGGCATGAGCCTGACCGAGCTCTCCGCCCAGGTCGGCATCACGCTCGCCAACCTGTCGATCCTCAAGAACGGCCGGGCCCGCGCGATCCGCTTCAGCACGCTGACCGCGCTCTGCGAGGCGCTCGACTGCCAGCCCGGCGACCTGCTCAAGATCCGCCCGGCGCCCCGCCGCTGAGTAGAGGTTCGCGCGCCGGGCCGGGCTGACCCGACCACCGCCTCCGACGACGGCGGCGTCGTGCGGCAGGAGCGCAACGCGGGGCCGCGTCTACGCGGACTGCCGCACCCGGGTGCGGCGACGACGTCGGCCACCGTCCATGTTGGAGGCGTCCGCACGGTGCCGTGACAGGCACACGCCTCAGGCGGTGACCACGCACCCGGTGCCGTTGAGGGTGAACGCGCCCGGCGCGGCGTTGCTACCCGTCCACGTCCCCTGCATGCCGAACGTGACACTGCCGCCGACCGGGATGTTCCCGTTCCAGTCCTGATGCTGCGCGGTGACGAGCGCGCCGGTCTGCGTCGCCCGGGTGCTCCACGCGGACGTGATCCGCTGGTCGCCGGGGAACGTGAACGTCAGCGTCCACCCGTTGATCGCCAGCGACGTGCTGGCGTTGCGGATCGTCACCGAGGCCACGAAGCCGCCGGTCCACTGTGACTGGTTGGTGTACGTGACCGTGCACGCCCCCGGAGTCACCGGCGGGCTCGTCGAGGTGTTCGGGAAGCCCGCCACGTTGACGCTGTTGGACGCGGCCGACAGGTTGCCCGCCGCGTCCCGCGCCCGCACGTAGAAGACGTTGCGCCCCACCGAGAGCGGCACCGTGTGCGTGGTGCCCGTGACGGTGGCGACGAGCCGCGAGTTGAAGAGCCCGTCGAAGCTGTACACGTCGTACCCGGTCACGCCCACGTTGTCGGTCGACGCGGTCCAGTTGAGCTGGGCGGTCGAGCCGGTGGGCGCGCTGACGGCGGTCAGGCCACCCGGCGCGGACGGCGGGACGGTGTCGCCGGTGTCGGTGTTGGGCGTGACGACGGTGACCGTGTTCGACGTCGCCGAGCGGCGGCCCATGTCGTCCCGCGCCAGCACCGAGAACGTGTACTGCTTCGTGCGCGTGATGCTCGCGGTGACCGTCGCTGTCGTCACGTTGCCGACCTGCTGAATCCAGACGATGTCGTTGAACGCCTGGTAGTACGTGATCTCGTAGCCGGCGATAGGGCAGCAGCCGCGCGTCGAGGCGGTCCAGCTCAGCGTCACCGACCCGGTCGTCACCGCGGTGGCCGTCAGGTTGGACGGCGGGCCCGGTGGAAACGGCGAGATCGGCGGCAGGCTCGGCGTGGGCGACGAGGCCGTCGGCGAGACCGGCGGCAGGATGCTGCCGCTGGGCAGCCAGGTGTCCATGGCGGCCGCCGCCCGCGACGTCGCGCTCGCCCCCGGCATCGCGACGACCAGCGCCGCGAACGCCGCCGCCGGCAGCAGGGTCGCGGCCAGCAGAGCCGGCAGCAGACGACGGGTGACCACAGTGGAGCGCAGGCCTCGCATCCTCCGACAATGCGTCACCCATCGACACCCGTCAAGGTCGCCCCTTGAGCTTCACTAGAACGCTCTGGTCGGAGGAGACGGAGCGCTGCCGACCGGGTGCGCCACCCCGGTGCCGCCGAGCCCGGTGACCACGTCACCGCGCCAGTCTGGCAGCCGGGTCCGACACTTCGGCCTCGGTTTAAACGTCTTGTCCTCCGTATTCACGGATCGCGATGCTGTCCGCGCTGAGGTAACCACCAGGCGTATCGGAGGGAATCATGGTCCTGACCGGGGTAAGACGGCGGGCCGTCGCGTACCTGGCGATGGTCGTGATGATCGGCGCCGTGGCGCCGGTCGTGGCCGCGCCGCCCGCGCTCGCGCAGTGCTACGGGTGCGACGGGGTCAACCCCCAGACTAACGGGTGCACGGGGGCGGAGCCGGTGCGCGAGTTCACCGCGGCCAAGACGGGCATCCGCGTCGAGCTGCGCTTCTCCGGCGCCTGCGGCGGGGCCTGGACCCGCCACACGCAGCCGGGCAACGCGCGGTACGGCACGACGACGTTCCTCCAGTCCAACGACGGCCAGATTTTCTACACGCACCCGATCGGCCACAGCTCCCAGGAGTGGACCCCGATGGCGCGCTGGACCCGCACGCTGCGGGCCTGCTACGGGTACGGGTACGAAGGTCCGGATTGGAACGACTACGACGTGTTCGAGTGCACTTCCTGGTGGTGATGGCCTTTCGGACGACTGCCGGGTCTGGGCGCCGTACACATACACTCACGTCAGTGCGCGCGAGATAGCTGGGCGTCGACGGGGGGCCGACGTGATCCGCATCTACTTCACGCCGGACGACATTGGCCGGGTCCGGGTCGCCGGCAGTCCGGATCCCTTGTGGGAGACGGTGTTCAGCCTGTTTCGCCTGCGCCGCCCGGGACCCGCGCCGGTGTTCGGGCGGTGGCGGGCACACGCGCTGCGGGCCAGCCGGCGGGCCGACCTCGAGCTGCTGCTCCCGCTCGTGCAGTTCGGCTACTATCCCGACTTCCTGACCCCGGCCGAGGGCCGGCACGGGCTCCCGGCCGGGCTCGACGCGGTGCTCTCCACGCCGGTGTCCCGGCTGCGCACCGACATGTCCGCGCTGGCCCGGCTCGGCCGCCCGACGCCGGCCTGGATGCGCCGGCTCGCCGAGGGCGACCGGGAGACGCTGGAGCGCCTCGCCGGGGCGATCCGCTCGCACCATGCGGCGGTGGTCGAGCCGATCTGGCCGGAGGCACGGGCCGCCGTGGAGGCCGACCGGTCCCGGCGCGCGCGGATCCTGCTGGAGGAGGGCTGCGAGGGCCTGCTGCACAGCTACCGGCCGATGATGCGCTGGCGGCCCCCGGTGCTGGAGATCGACGTGCGGTACGAGCAGTCGCTGCACCTGGCCGGCCGCGGCCTGCTGCTCGTGCCGTCGTACTTGTCGTGGGACTCACCCGACGTCCTGCGCGATCCCACGCTGCCGCCGGTGCTGGTCTACCCGGTGGAAAACGAGGTCCGGCTCGGCCTGGGCCGGCGCGCCGCGGACACCGACCTGACCGCCCTGATCGGGCAGACCCGCACGTCGGTGCTGGAGTCGATCGGCGAGGGGCGCACCACGTCGGAGCTGGCCCGCCACGTTGGCGTGAGCGTGGCCTCGATCAGCCAGCACACCGCGGTGCTGCGCGAGGCCCGGCTGATCCACAGCAGCCGGGCCGGCAAGGCGGTGTTGCACACGATCACCCCGCTGGGCGCGGCGCTGCTGGGCGCCGCGCCCGCTCCCCCGTCAGCGCGGGCGGGGTAGCTTCCGGGCCTTCTCCCGGCGCTCGGGCGTCGCCGGGTCGGCCACGTTGCCCGCCGTCTGGGCGGTGAACACGGCCTGGCTGCTGGTGTCGAGCCGCCCGGCGACACGCGCCAGCGTCCGGTCCCCGGGGCGGGCGGCGATCTGGAAGTGCGACGCCTTCGCCGGCGTCAGGTCACCGCCCCACACCACCGTGCCCTCGCAGTCGACGAGGATGTCCCGCACGATCACCTCGTGGTACGGCCACAGCCCCTCGCTGCCGCCCACCGGGTACGCGGTGGGGTGCAGCGCGACGGCCGTGCCGGAGAAGTAGTTGGACTCGTAGGTCGCCCGCACGGCGCGCTTCGCGGTGTAGCCGGCGACCCCGCCGCCCTCCCCCGTGTCCAGCGGCGCGATCTCGTAGTGCCAGCGGCGCGCGACGTGCAACAGCACCGCCGCCACGACGCCCTTGCGCAGGGCCACCGAGGCCATGGAACCTTCGATCCGGTACCTGGCGATGGCGGCCGGGTCGATCCGCCAGCCGTTGGCGGAGGTGCTTCCGGCCGGGGCGGCGTGGGCCGCCGCGGCGGGCACGAGAGCGAGTGCGCCGGCACCGGCGGTGGCGCTGAGAAGAGTGCGTCGGCTGATCATTCATGACCTCACTAAGCGGTGACGAGGGTGGACACGCCGGGGTCGGCGCCCTGCCGCCAGACGTCGTGGTCAAGGCCCCAGCCGGGCTGGAACTCGAACTCCCGGATCTGGTTGAACGCCCAGTTCTCCGGCATCGGGAAGCCGAGGTTGCCGGAGAAGCCCCATGACATGCCGGAGACCAGCGACCAGCGGGCGCCGACCTCCTCCGCGATGCGGCTGCACACGTTGCGGGAGCCGTACGTGCCGAAGGTGTACCGGTTGCCCAGCTCGGCGAGCGCGGCCTTGACGCCCTGGAAGTACGGCTTGACGTTGCTGTCGATCTCGGCGTCCATCGCGTCGTAGTCGACACCGAAGTAGATGCAGGTGCCCGGCGGGATGCGGTGCTCGACGGCCTTCTGGTGCGCCTTCGTGCCCTGGTCGTACCCCTTGTCGAAGGTGAAGTTGGCGAGCTGCCGGCCGTTGTACTGGAAGAGCGGGAAGAAGCGCAGGCCGGCGTTGAGGATGGTCTGCGGTTCGCCGGGCTTCAGCGCCTTGCCGAGGTAGTACGGGTCGGTCGGCGGGAGGTGCTCGTCGAGGTACCGGCCCACGATCCGGTAGCCGGCGGCGTACAGCTGGGCGCCGCGCGTGGCGGTGATCTCGGTGATGCAGTCGCAGCCGGTGGCGGGCCGGGTCGTGTCGCCGGAGGAGACCAGCAGCTGCGCCCAGGTGGTGTAGTCGTTGGTGCCCGTGATCGGAATCTGCGAGAAGTCCTGGAAGGCGCGCACCCAGCCGATGTGGGTGCCGGTGCCGACGTCGGTGCCGATGTCGCTGGCCAGGTAGCTCAGCGGCGTGTAGATGTTGCCCTCGCGCACGTACGTCGGCGAGTTGAAGTAGCACGCCGACCGGAAGATGTAGCGCAGGTCGCCGGTGAGCGTGCCGGAGCCCCGCCCCCGCAGCCCGGCCTGGGTGCCCGGCCCGAAGTTGCCGTTGATGGCGTTGACGTCCAGGCCCAGCTCGTACTGGAGCCCCATCATCAGGCCTTGCTGGACGTCGCGGGAGTAGATGCCGTCGCAGGGCACCAGGCTCATCGCGGGGATGCCGACGCTGGCGACGTAGCGGACGTTCAGGCGGCGTTGGATCTTCTGGATCTCCGGGTCGGCGCCGGGCACGAGGCGGAACTGGTCCATCCGCATCAGCGCCTTGACGATGTGCGGCCACATCTTCTGCCGCATCGTCGCGTCCGCGTAGGAGAGGCCGGCGTGGCCGTACAACGTCTCCAAGGACTCCTGCGAGTCGCCGGTCCACTGGCCCTGGTCGACCGACGCCCAGTAGCCCTTGGCGAACAGCGCGCCGTTGTACAGCCGGATCAGGTTGCCGTTGGTCTCCTGGTTGGGCAGCTTGTTGCGGGCCTTGACCGCGTTGAACGTGCCCGGCCCGAAGTTCTGCACGGTCGGCGAGATGCCCAGCTCGTGCTGGAGCCCCTGGGTGAAGGAGAGCACCGTGGACCAGCCGGTGCGCCCGTTCTCCGGGCACCAGACGTATCCCGGCGCGACGCCGGCGTAGGTGGAGTTCACCCAGCGCTGCGCCTTGTAGACGTGCAGGTCGCCGACCCCGATCCAGGGCGCGGCGGGGTCGATCGTCGAGCCCTCCTTGGCGTACATCAGCATGTTTCCCGGGCACACCGTCGCGGGGTTCTCGAAGGAGTGCGGCAGGATCCGCAGCCCGGTCGGGCGCGGCGCCTCGGTCCGCAGGTGCTGGATGAGCGCCCGGAACGTGCGCAGCAGCGGCTCGTTGGCGGTGTGGTTGGTCTGCATCAGCGCGCAGATGGAGTAGAACCCGGTGTTGCGGCCGACCTCACCGACGTAGCCCGGTGAGTTCGCCTCGCCCCGCTCGTAGCCCCGGCCCTCGTAGATGTTGCCGTGCTGGCAGACGAAGAAGTTGTAGGCGACGTCGCCGTTGAACTCGTCGTCGGACACGTGGTCCATGTAGACGTTGGCGATGTCCTCCAGGCAGTCCTCCTCCGTGACGTAGTCGCCGCCGCCGAGCGGTGCCGGGCCACGGTGGTGGATGAACACGCCGACGGTCGGGTTCCAGGGGTTGGCGCTGGGCACGGGGTCCGAGGCGGCGTGCACCCGGTGCATCGGGTCGACGTACTCCGACCAGGTGACACGCTTGTGGATCGTCACGGGCATGGTGCCGAGGATCCGGCGCGCGGGAGCGGCCCGGCAATAGGTTTCAGGCGAGGCTGAAACGTGCCCGTCCGCACGATCGGGGTCAGCACCAGCGCGGCGGTTGGACGCCGCTCCGCGACGCCTGGGAGAAGTACAGCCGAGCTACCCGACCGGTGACTTCTGGCTGAAGGCGCAGCGCCACCGCGCCGCCACCCGCACGTAGACCTCGCTGATCCACTCGTCGGCCGTGTACGCCACGCCGTCCCAGGTGCCCGAGCTGGCCTTGCGCGCCGAGACGACGACGGTGTCGTCACCGACCCGCGCCACCCGCTCGGCGCCCACCGCGCCCATGCTGTGGTGTGCCAGCCGCCCCGACGCGATCCAGCCGATGATGTCCGCCTTCGGCGTGACGCCATCCGGTCCGACGTAGACCCAGTCGTCGGTCAGGTAGCCGGCGATCCGCGCCGCGTCGTTGCCCACCAGCGCCTCGTCGCGCACGGCGGAGAAGGCGCGCACCTCGTCTTCGATCGTCATCACGCCTCCGCGGCCGCACGCATGGAGGGCGACGCCTGCACGAACGTCCAGCGGTGCCCCTCGACGTCCGCCGCGACGTACGACCGGAACCCGTGCTGTGTCACGCCGGTGACGATCGTCGCGCCGCGCGCGGTCGCGTGGGCGAGGTGCGCGTCGAGGTCGTCCACGTACACCCAGACGGTGTGCGAGACCGGCTCGGGCGCCGGCTTGCCGTCCGCGGGGAAGAGCAGCACCGCCCCGTCGCCCACGTGCAGCTCGATCCACGATGGACGCTCGCCCTCGCCCGGCACGCGGTCCCACGACCGCAGCCCGAAGGCGTCCGCCAACCAGCGCGCGGCGGCCGGCGGATCCTGGTAGTACAGGCCGACAGCGAGCCGGCCGAGCCGCCGCGGCGGCGGATCGGTGTGGCGGACGCGGCACCACGACACCAGCCAGTGCAGGACGTTGGGCCAGAAGAGCGCCGCCTCGTCGACGTCGCCGCCAGGCAGCACCGAATGCTCGACCCGCACCCGCGTGCCGCCACCGTCCGCCTCGAAGCGCACATCCACCTCGGTGGCGTCGACGCTGCTGCGGTAGACCAGCCGCCGCCCCGGCTCCCACACGGTGACGCGGCCGAGCTCCAGCACGCTGGCGTCGTCGTAGACCTCCAGCACGCGGCCGCCGACGCCGGGCTCGATCCGCCGGCTCAGCGCCCGCCCGAAGTCCCAGGCGTTGATCGGCCCGGGCACCCACCATCGGTCGATCTCCCCGGTGAACGCCTCGAACGCCACCGCCGGATCCACATCCACGTGCACCGACGCCGTAGCGGACCTCGCCGTCATCCCCGCTCCCCCTCGCCTCCGGCGGCCTCGCGGTGCCGCGTGCCCCGACCTTCGACGTGCCGCCTGCCCTGGCCGTCGACGTGCCGCCTGCCCTGACCTTCGACGTGCCGCTTGAACGAGCCGAGCTGCTCCGTCCAGTGCGCCTGCACCTGGTCGAGCCAGGCCCGCAGCGCCACCAACGACTCCGGCCGCAGCCGGAACACCCGCAGCCGGGCGTCGTCGGCCACCCGCTCGTCGGACACCACACCGGCGGCCAGCAGGATCCGCAGGTGCCGGCTGACCACGGGCGCCGAAACGCCCGCCGCCTGCGCCAGCTCCCCCGCCCGCCGCGGCCGCTCCCCGAGCAGCTGCACCACACGCCGCCGCGTCGGATCGGCCAACACCGCGAACAGCTCGTCCACCTGCTCGCCACTCACCCTCTAATAGTTCACGCCAGCGCTAACTATTGTCAACGGTCGCGCCCAGATCGGTCAGGGGGCGGGGCGGAGGTGGAGGAAGTCCTTGACGCCGATCGCGGCCAGGATGGGGCGGACGGGCAGCGGGACCGCCTTGCGGGTCGGGTCGTGGACCAGGCGGGGGTCGGTCAGGCGCACCGGGTGGCGGCGGATGTCGATCTGGCAGCCGCCCGCCGCGAGCACGTTGCGGGTCCAGTCGCCGACGCCGTAGGTCAGCGCCACCACGTACCCGTCGGGGGTCTTGAAGACGTTGACCGGGGTGCGGTATTCGCGGCCGCTGCGGCGGCCGTGATGGACCACGATGCCGAAGCCGGGCAGCACCTGGGCGAGCGGGCCGAGGACCCGGTTGCTCACCACCCTGTTGATCCTGGCCAACCGCCGAGGTAGAACCACCCGCCCACCATACGCGCGGTAGCCGCCGTCGTGGTTGGGTAAAAAGGATCCATGGGTACGCTCGCCGAGTACCGGCGCAAGCGCGACTTCGCCCGGACGCCCGAGCCCTCCGGCGACGGTGGCGGGCCTGAGCCGGGCGCGCCGCGGTTCGTCGTGCAGCGGCACCGGGCGCGGCGCCTGCACTACGACTTCCGCCTGGAGGTCGACGGCGTGCTGGCGAGCTGGGCGGTGCCCAAGGGCCCGACGCTCGACCCGAAAGCCCGGCGCGCCGCCTTCCACGTCGAGGACCATCCCATCGAGTACATCGACTTCGAGGGCATCATCCCGTCGGGTGAGTACGGCGGCGGCGACGTCATCGTGTGGGACGCCGGCACCTGGCGCCCGGCCGAGGGTGTCGAGGATCCGGGGCGGGCGCTGGCCGGCGGCGAGCTGCACCTGGACATGTTCGGCGAAAAGCTGCGCGGCCGCTTCGTGCTGGTGCGCACCGGCAAGGACGGCGACCGGGAGCGGTGGCTGCTGCTGCACAAGAAGGACGAGTTCGCGCGGGGTGGCTGGGATCCGGAGGACCACCCGCGGTCGGTGCTGAGCGGCCGCACCAACGACGAGGTCAAGGCCGATCCGGAGCTCATGTGGCGCTCCGACCAGCCGGCCGCCCGCGCCGCCGTGCCGCTCAAGGCTTCCGCCGACCCGGCCGGCGACGAGGCGCTGCGCGAGCTGGACGAGCTGCGGCCCGCCGGCGGCGTGTGGCACGTCTTCGGCCGCCAGCTCAAGGTGACCAACCTCGACAAGGTGCTGTTTCCGGGCGAGCCGCCGGTCACCAAGCGGGAGCTGCTCGCGTACACCGCCCGGATCGCGCCCACCGTGCTGCCGTACCTGAGGCGGCGGGCGCTCAACATGCACCGCTTCCCGAACGGCGCGCAGACGAAGGGTTTCTGGCACAAGGAGCTGCCCCACCACGCGCCGGAGTGGCTGCCCCGCTGGGACAACCCGGACGCCGACCCGGGCGAGACGCGGACCTACCTCGTCGTCGACGAGCCGGCCGCGCTGGTGTGGGCGGCCAACTTCGGGGCGCTGGAGTGGCACGCCTGGACCTCCACGGTGGACCGTCCGGACCGTCCCTCGTGGGCGCTGATCGACCTCGACCCCGGCGAGGACACCGGTTGGGACGACATCCTGACGCTGGCCCGCCTGCACCGCACCGCCCTGGAACACGTGGGTGTGCGCGCCGGGCCGAAGGTGACCGGGCGGCGGGGTATCCAGATCTGGGTGCCGATCGCCCAGGGCCCGGACTTCACGGCCACCCGCGCCTGGGTGGAGAAGCTGTCGCGCGCCGTCGGCGCCGTGGTGCCGGACCTGGTGAGCTGGAAGTGGGAGAAGAGGGACCGGGAGGGCAGGGCGCGGCTCGACTACACGCAGAACGCGGTCAACAAGACGCTCGTCGCGCCGTACAGCCCGCGGCCGGCGCCGGGCGCGCCGGCGTCGGCGCCCATCGACTGGGATGAGCTCGACGACCCCGCGCTGCGCCCGGACGCCTTCACGATCCGCTCCATAGTGGATCGGGTCGCGGAGAGGGGTGACCTCTTCCGCGACCTGCTCGACCACCCGCAGAAGCTGCCGCGGCTCGACTGACGGCTCAGGCCAGCGTCACGTCGACGAACCGTCCACGGTAGATGGTGACGTCCCGGTACAGGTCGTCGCCGTTGAAACTGTTCACGTTGTACGACACGAGCAGGCGCCGGTCGGTGCTCAGCTCCGGGTGCACGTGCGGGTTGTACGTGTACACGTTGGCGTTGCCGTACGTGCCAAGCGCGCCCGTCTCCGGCGTGGTGTAGAGCAGCGTCTTGCCGGTGAACGGACCGGTGGGGCTGTCCGCCACGTACCCGACGATCTTCGCGCTGAACAGCTCGGTGGTGTCCTGCGTGACGAGCAGCCACTTGCCGCGCCACGGGGTGACGCTGTACTCGTTGCTGACGCCCTCGATGACCCGCGCCGAGTCGGCCTCGGCGGTGGACCAGCCGGAGCCGGTCCAGAACTGCCACGGGCCGCGCAGGTCCCGCCCGGCCACCCGGGCCACGTGCATGTACTTGCTGGCGCCCCGGTCCTCGACGCCGTACACGTACAGGTGGTTGCCGATCGGCTGGAGCCACGCGGCCCAGGTGATCTCGGCGCCGGAGGGCAGCGGCCGCAGGTCGATGACGCGGTTGAGCCGGCCCGTGGACATCCGCGCGACGTGGGTGCCCATCCAGGCGAAGTCCCACGGCCCGGTGCCGGTACGGCCGAACTCGACGACAGTCTGGTGGAGCACCCCGCCGACCGCGATGCCGGCGCCGATCCAGTACCAGTTGTCCCCGCTTGCCGGGGCGAGCAGCGTGGTCGGCTCGTCGCGGGTGCCGCCGTGCACGGTGGTGAGCCGCTGTCCATCCTGGACGATCATCGAGTTGCGCAGGAACGGCGTGTCCAGCGGCCGGCTGAGGTCCGGGTTGACCGGGCCGAGGAATGTGTCCGAGTACATCCACAGTCGACGGCCGCCGGGCAGCGGTGTGGAGTAAGTGCTGTCCGCGCCGGTCCAGCCGACACCGGAGTTGCCGTAGGTGTTGAAGAGGGTGTTGAGCGCGGTGTTCGGGGTGCCGGTGGCGGCGGATGGCGCCGCGGAGGCGGGGCGGGCGGACAGCACGGTGAGCGCGGCCGCGCCCGCCGCACCACCGAGGATGGTGCGACGTCGCATGGTTCTCCTATCCGAAACCTAGGAAGGGGGGAGCGATGCGGGGTTGACGGCGAGGAGGCCGCCGTCGACCCGGTACTCGGCGCCGGTGACGAACGACGCCCGGTCGCTGGCGAGGAAGGCGACCACCTCGGCGACCTCTTCGGGCCGGGCCACCCGGCCGAGCGGGTGGCTGCGCCCCCACTGCGCGACGGTCTCGTCCACGGTGGACTCACCGCGGAAGAGGTCGGCCGCCCAGCGGAGCATGGGAGTGTCGACGGAACCCGGGCAGACGGCGTTGACCCGGATCCGGTCGGCGGCGTGGTCGAGCGCCATCGACCGGACGAGCGCGTTGATGCCGGCCTTGCTGGCGGCGTAGGCGGCGACGCTCCGCTGGGAGACGAACGCCTGCACCGACGAGACCGCCACGATCGCGCCTCCGCCCCGGGCGCGCAGGTGCGGGACGGCCGCGCGGCCGGCGAGGTAGACGCCCTTGAGGTTGACGTCGAGCACCTCGTCCCACAGTGCCTCGGAGGTCTCCTCGACGGTGCCGTACCGCTGGACGCCGGCGCTGGTGACGAGGATGTCGAGCCCGCCGAAGCGCTCGACCGCGGTGGCGACGAGCCGCTCCATGTCGGCGGCGACGGTCACGTCCGCGCGGACGCCGTCACCGTCGACGTCGCCGTAGACGACGGAGGCGCCGGCTTTCGAAAGGCGGGCGACCACCGCCGCGCCGATGCCCTTCGCGCCGCCGGTGACCACGGCCACCTTGCCGTCGAACTCGCTCATGGCAACACCTCCACGGACCAGTCGAGGGACAGCGACGACAGCGGCGCCAGCGTGAGCGCCGAACCGTTCGCGACCGCGGTCGGCAGCCCGTCGGTCGGGTAGCTGGAGAAGGGTTCGACCCCGACGACGTACGCCTGGCCCCACCACGGGTAGTCGGTGGTGTCGCCGAGCTCGTGCCAGAGCCACAGGTACGGCAGCACGGTCGCGTCCCACTCGACCCGGACGCCCGGGCCCGAAGGCCGGCGCAGCGAGAACCATCCGTCGTCGAACCCGGTGAGGTAGACGACGTCGCTGGGCGCGCCCGGCTCGGGTATCACCGACAGGTCGACGGTGCCGCCGCCGGGGGTGGGTACCACCGGCCACGGATAGGGGCCGCCGGGCGCGACGGCGCGCCGGGGCGGGTTGATGGTGGACTCGTGCGGGATCACCCGCACACCGTCGGGCAGCGTGAGCCGCGCGCCCGGCACGAGGAACGGCTCCCCGAAGGCGAGGTGCTGACCCCACATCGCGTGCACCTCGACCGGGGCCTCGTTCTCCAGGGTCTCCGACACGACGAGGCGCGCGCCGTCGAGGCGCAGCACCTTCGAGACCCGGAACGGCGTGCGCTTCGCCGCCACGGACAGGCGCACGCCGTCGTCGAGCGGCACGCACTCCCACGGCAGCGCCGCCACCTCGCCGTGCTGGTCGAGCACCGCACCCCGGTACGTCGCCGGCGCGCCCCCGTTGGGCAGGACCTCCTGCCAGCCGCCCGGATACGTGTCGAAGAAGTCCGCCGACGGCGGCTCCGGCCAGCCACGCCGCGGCGAGCGCCAGGTGAGGTCGAGGTCGAGCGGCTTGTGCCGGAACTCGACCACGTGTCCACCGTGGAGCAGCACGGTGACGCGCAGCACGTCGTTCTCCAGCCGCACGGCCGGCACGTCGCGGACGATCACCTCGGTGGCCCGGGTCACGAGGGGTCCGCCCACCGGTCGTTCGGCACGAGGGGGTACCAGCCGGGCCGGGCCGGGTCGCGGTCGTACGGGTAGCCGCCGAGCTCCTTGTACAGCTCGGCGTAGCGGGCCACCCGCTCGCGGTCGAGCCGCACGCCCAGCCCCGGCCCGTCCGGCACGGCGATGGTGCCGTCCACATAGGGCAGCTTGCCGCCGGCGACCACGTCGTCGCGCAGGTGGTGGTAGTGCGCGTCGGCGGCGTGCGTGAGGTTGGGCAGGACGGCACCGAGGTGCAGCATGGTGGCGAGCTGGATGCCCAGCTCTCCGGAGGAGTGCACGGCGACGCCGAGCTGGAACGTCTCGCACACCGCGGCCGCCTTGACGCACGGGCGGATGCCGCCCCAGAACGTCGTGTCGAGCAGGATCACGTCGACGGCGGGATCGCGCACGTTGGTGGCGAGCTGCTCGAAGTTGACGACGACGGTGTTGGTGGCGAGCGGGATGCCGAGGTCGCGCAGCTGCCGCATCCCGTTCAGGCCCCAGGTCGGGTCCTCGAAGTACTCGTTGGGCAGGTCACGGATCGCCTCCCCGAAGCGCCGCGCCTCGGCCACCGAGAGCGAGCCGTTGGGGTCGTACCGGAGCCGGTCGCCGGGCGGCAGGGCGGCGGCGAGCGCGCGGTAGCACGCCAGCTCGTACTCCGGCGGGAAGACCCCGCCCTTGAGCTTGTGGACGGTGAAGCCGTGCTCCTCCTTCAGCGCCAGGGCGTGCGCGACGAGCTGCTCCGGGGTGCGCACGTCACCCTCGCCGGACTGGTTGGTGAGGCGGAAGAACAGGTACGACGCGAACGGCACCCGGTCCCGCAGCTTGCCGCCGAGCAGGTCGTACACGGGCACGTCGAGGTGCTGGCCGATCAGGTCGAGGCAGGCGAACTCGATGGCGGCGAGCAGCTGGGTGCGGTTGTTGTAGAGGCTCGCGGTCGGGTTGGCGATCGCGAACCGGAGCGCCTCCAGGGCGAACGGGTCGTGCCCGACCAGGTACTCGCGGAGGCCGCGGATCGCCTGCTCGGCGCTCTCTCCCCCGCCGCCCAGCTCGCCGAGCCCGACGAGGCCGTTGTCCGCCTCGACCTCCACGATGGTGCGCACGAAGCGGCCCCAGTGCGCCCCGTTGGAGTGCCGCAGCGGCGCTTCGAGCGGCACGGTCACGGTGGTGGCCCGGATGTCGACGATCTTCACGACCGCGCCCTGTCGATGGCGACGGCGACGAAGCCCCCGGCCGGCACGGTCACGGTCGCGGTACCGTCCGAGACGGACAGTGGGGCGAGGGAACGCTCCAGGCTCGTGCCCACGAAGGCCGCGCGCATCCCCGGAACGGTCAGCGACACGGCCGCCGGATCGCCAGCCGCCGACGCCAGGTACACCACCAGGTCGTGGCCGCGCCGGGACGGGCCGATCGCGGCCACCCGCACCAGTGGATGGTCCACTGTGGCCCAGCGCCCGTCCGGTGGTGCCGCCGCGCCGGTCCCGGTCGACGGCACGGCCACGAACGCGTCGGTGAACCCGGCGGCGACCGCCTGCCCCAGCTCGCGGGGTGAGGCCCCGGCCGCCGACCCGATCGCGTACCGGAAGGTGGTCTCCCCCTGCTGCTGTGCGGGGAAGTTGGTGTCCCAGATGTTGTTCATCGCCCAGGAGTAGACGGTGCCCGGCTCGGCCGGCTCGGGCGCGATGGTCGGCGGAAACGGCGCGTACGGCAGGTAGATGTCGCCGAACATGACCAGCGGCGCGTGCAGCGTGGCCCAGGCGGCGGTCACCTCCCCGTCGTCGAACGCGACCCAGTGCCGGATCGGCGTCATGTGGTGGGCCGCGCCGGGCACGGTGGGCGCGTCGCCGCCGCCGACGCCGCCGGTCAGCTCCCAGGCGACCGGTGCCGGCATCGCGAACGGGAACGCGAAGAAGACGCTCTCCTTGGCCGGCGCGCCTTCCTTGTAGAGCCGGTTGGTGACGTCGACGCGCGCGACGCCGGCGGTGAGCGTGACCGTGGTGCGCAGCCACCGGGCGCCGTCCGCGTCCAGCTCGACCTCGAGGGTTTCCCCCACCGCCGTGCGGGTGGCGCGGACCAGCGAGGCCCGGCGCCCGATCGACCGCCCGGCCAGCAGGGCCAGGTCGCCGTGGGGTGCCTCGACGTGGCCGGAGAGGTGGTTGACGTGCGGGGCGGTCGAGTACCGCTCGTGCACGTACTGGTTCATGCCCGCGTACGCGGCGGCGTTGACCAGCTCGCGCCCGGCCCGCTTGTCGAACACGGACGTGAGCGTGCCCTCGCGCGGGTCGACGCTCACCCGGTAGTACTCGTTTTCGATCTGCCAGCCGTCCAGCTCCTCGGCGACCGCGGGGCCGGTGCCGGCGACCACGTCGACGCGGGCGTGACCGACCGCCGGCACGCCGGCGAGCACGAACGACAGGCGCCGCCCGGCCGGCCGGGTCGGCCAGTCCTCGGAGCGCACGGCCTCCTCGTGGTGCGGCACCGCCGAGCCGGTGCGGGCGTCCACGATGGACACCTGCTGGTCGAGCGGGACGACGCTGGCCGGCAGGAAGACCTCCGCGAGGTCGGTGCGGTCCGCGGGACCGAGGTTGGCGACGAGGTACGAGGCGAGCGCGCCGCCGGCCGCCGCGAACCGGGCGCCGAGCCGGTGGGCCCCGGCGTGCCGCAGGTCTTCGGCGTCGTCCGCGCCGGAGTACGCCATCTCGCACTTGCGCGCCCACTGGAGGCCACCGGAGTCGAAACCATCCTCGTGGTCGTGCCACGGGTTGGCCGCGCCCCAGGTGTGCTCGTCGAAGAGGCCGAGCTTGTCGTAGACCGCGTCCACTTCGGACGTCGCGGGCGTGCCGGCGAGCGTGTGGAGCGTCTCGGCGTGGCGGACGGCGTGCTGGGCCCGCCGGGCGTACCCGAGCGGCCGGGCGCCGGAGCCGAGTCCGTCCGCCCACCAGTCGGTCCAGTCTCCACTGTGCTCGGGGATGGCGTCGCCGATCCGCTCCTCGGCGTCCTCGAAGAACGCGCTGTTGGTCGACATCCGCAGCTTGGGCCAGGCGTAGGTGGCGTTCCACTCGCGGACCACCGACGGCGGCACGATCGACGGGCCGGCGTTGTCCGCGTTGCCGCCCTGTACGCGCAGGTGCAGCACGTCGTGCGGGTACGGCGGCTTGTGCAGCTCGACACCGTCGAGTCCGCTCCAGCCGAACGCCTCCTTGCGGTACGGCACCGGGCGGTGGGCCAGGGACCACAGGTAGCCGGGCAGCAGCGACGACGCGGCGGCGAAGCTCTCCGCGAGGCCGACGACGTTGCCCTCCATGTACGCCATGCCGTGCGCGGTGTCGGTGAACCAGACCAGCACCCGCTCGCCGGCCGGCGACCGCCACCAGAAGGGCCGGCCCAGGTCCTGCCCGCCGGTGAGGAACGGCACCGAGCGGCCGGCCCAGTTGTGCGCCGCGGACAGGTACCGCACGCCGCCGGCGGCGAGCGCGTCGACGAAGCCGACCACGGCGCCGGGCACGTCGGTGTGCATCGCCGACGTGACGGGGATGCCGTGCCGCTCCCGCAGGTCGTCGGTGAACCGCAGCATCCGGTGCAGCTCCTCCACCGAGCAGGCCTCGGTGTGCAGCTGGAACGGCATCGCGGTCACCTCGACGCGCCCGGCGCGGGCCAGCCCCACGAACCGGTCGACGGCGGCGGCGTCGCGGGAGTCGAGCCAGCGGCGCACCGGCAGCGCCGACTCGACCGTCCACCGGAAGCGCGCCTCGTCCGGCCAGTCGTCGGTGGCGGCGGCGAGGTCGAGCGCGGAGTCCAGGTACTCCAGGTGGTTGCGGAGCACCACGCCCTGCCGGTCGGTGTAGCCGATGTCGAGGTGCGAGTGGTGTACGACGTGGACCGTCCACTTGCGCTGCGGCGTGACGACGAGCTCCGCCTCGCCGATCCCCTCGACCGCGACGGTGAACGTGCGCGGCGCGTCCACTTCGGGCACCCACAGGTCGGTGCCGGCGGCGGCCCGGTCGACGAGCGTGTCGCCGTCGCGGACGCTCACCGTGGCGCCCTCGGGAGCGCCGGTCACCCGCACAGCCTGCCGCGACGGGTCCGCCCGGAAGAGGGGCAGGCAGGCGACCCGCACGTCGCCCGCCACGGCGGTGGCGCCGGCGGCACGCAAGGTGGCGCGCATGTCGTCGTAGCCCGGCGAGCCGAGGCTCGCCCGCAGCAGCCGACTTGTCAAGGTGGGACTCCTTCGTCAGTACTGGCCCAGGGTCAGGCCCCGGGCGAAGATGCGCTGGGCGCCGAGGAACACGAGCACGGTGGGCAGCGACATGACCAGGCCGGCGGCGAGCACGACCGGCACCGTCGACCCGGAGTAGGCGCTGGAGAGCGAGGAGAGCGCCGTCATCACCGGCCGCACGGTCTCGTTCTGCGACAGGGTGAGGCCGAAGAGCAGGTCGTTCCAGACGAACGCGAACTCCAGGATCGCCACCGCGCTCAGCGCCGGCACGGCGAGCGGCAGGTACACCCGCCAGAAGATGCGCCACACCGACGCGCCGTCGACGCGGGCCGCCTCGTAGATGGTGTACGCGACGCCGGTGAAGAAGCTGCGCATGACGAGCGCGGCGAGCGGCACGCAGACCGCCGTGTAGACGAGCACCAGGCCGAGCCGCCGGTCGTACAGGTCGGCGCTGCTGTAGCTGATGAACAGCGGGATCACCAGCATCTGGATGGGGAAGATGGTGCCGCCGAACAGCAGCATGAACCACCAGAAGCCGGCCTTCAGGCGCAGCACCACGATGGCGAAGCCGGCCATCGCACCGACGACCACCGCGGCGAGCGGCGAGACCGCGCTGTAGAGCAGCGTGCTGAGGATGCTGGGGCCGAGCCCGGCGGCGTCCCAGGCGAGCTTGACGTTGTCGAAGAAGCCGAAGTCCGCGTCCGGCACCCAGATCCGGTCCGCGTCGTACTGGGTGCTGGGCCGGAAGGCGTTGACCAGCAGCAGGTACACCGGGATCAGCCACACCAGACCCATGGCGCCGAGGACGAGTCTGCGGATCATCCGAGGGCCTCCCGTGACTTGACCTGGCGGCGCAGGTAGGCCAGCGTGACCGCGCCCGTGGTGAGCGTCAGCACGAGCGCGACCGCGGAGCCGTAGCCGTACTCGCCGGAGACGAACGCGTCCCGGTACATCGTCACGGCGAGGGTCTCCGAGTTGCGGCCCGGGCCGCCCTGGGTCATCACCCACACGATGTCGAACGTCTTGAGGCTGGCCACCAGCGCCAGCCCGACCACGACCGTCGTGAGTGGAGCGAGCAGCGGCCAGGTGACGTGCCGGAAGAGCGACCAGCCGTTGGCGCCGTCGAGCCGGGCCGCCTCGAGCGGCTCCTTCGGGATCGACTGGAGGCCGACGAGGAAGAGCAGCGCGTTGACGCCGGTCTGCTGCCACGTCCAGGCGACGATCATGCCGAGGGTGTTCCACGGCTCCTCCTGGAGGAACGACGTCTCCGCCCCGGGCAGGTGCAGGAAGCCGAGGATGTCGTTGGCCGCGCCTCCACTCTGGAGGATGAAGCCCCAGATGACCGCGAGGCCGGCGCCGGACAGCGCGTACGGCAGCATGAACGGCAGCCGCAGCCAGGTGCCGCCCTTGATGCCGAAGCTGAGCACGGCCACCAGCAGGCCGAGGGCCACCGGCACGACCGTCGTGCCGACCACCCACATGAGCGTGTTGCGCAGCGAGGTGGTCAGGGCCGGGTCGTCGAAGAAGCGGGTGAAGTTGTCGATCCCGATCCACTGTGGCGAGTTGAGCCCGTCGTAGTCGGTGAAGCTCAGCACCACCGTGTAGAGGAAGGGCGCGTAGAGCAGCACGGCGACGAGGAGGACCGCCGGCGAGACGAAGCCCAGCGCACCCCACCGGGCCCCGCGATCACCGCGCTTGGCCCGCCCCCCGGCGGCCGGAGCCGCCGGGGAGTTGACCGGGGTCGCCGTGGCGACCGACATCAGCGGCCCTTCCAGTACTCGTCGGCCGCCTTCTGGATGTTCTCCAGCTGTTTCATGTAGCTGTCCGGCTTGACCATGAACGCGCCGAACGCGTCCAGCGCGGCGGTCAGCACCGGCGCGGGCGCGGCCTCGAAGTACCGGTTGGCGAGCGTGTACTCGCCGGCGCCGGCCGACTTCGCGATCGCGCTGAGCCCTGGGTCAGGGATGCTCACCTTGGGGTTGGCGGAGACGTCGCCGCGGCTGTTGGCCCACTTCTCCTGCGCCGGCTGCCGCACCCACCACTTCATGTAGTCGTCGCTGGCCTTGGTGTCCGGCGCCTTGGCGAGCGAGCACAGTGGACCGCTCTCGAACGCCATCGTCACCTTGCTCTGCGCCGGGTCGACGTTGGGGATCGTGAACATGCCGTAGTCGGTGCCGGGCTTGAGCCCCTGCTGGGTCATGCTCGTGTTGAACCAGGTGCCGAAGATGCCCATCGCGGTCTTGCCGGACTTGAGCTGGACGGCCGGGTCCTCCTTGCTACCCGCGTCGGAGAAGTAGCCGCCGTCGATCATCTGCTTCCACCGCTCCATGACGGCCACCACGCCGGGGTCGGTGTACTTGGCCTCGCCGGTCGCGAGCTTGTTGTACAGGTCCGGGTTGGTGCCGATCAGCAGCTGCTGGAACCACACGAAGCTGAACAGCACGGAGGTCTGGTAGAACGGCGTGACGCCCTTGGCCTTGAGCTTGTCCGCGTTGGACATCAGCTCCGCCCAGGTCGTCGGCGGCTTGAGGCCGGCCTCGTCGTAGACCTTCTTGTTGTAGAACATCACCCAGTAGGAGATGTTCAGCGGCACGCAGTACTGCTTGCCGCCGTACGTGTAGGTCTCCTCCAGCTCCTTGGAGAGGTCGCCGGCGGCGATCGCCTCCTTCCACAGGTCGGTCGTCTCGGCCACCTGCCCGGCCTCGACGATCTCCTGGAGCCGCCCGCCGGTCGACCAGGTGAACAGGTCCGGCTTCTCGTTGGTGCGGAAGGACGCCTTGATGAACGCCGAGTACGTCGGCTCGTCGGTGTAGCCGACCGGCGTCATGCCGATGCCGATCTGCTGCTTGCTCAGCTTGCCCAGTTCTTCGAAGAACGGGCTCCAGGCGCCCTTGTCGTTGTACAGCTTCAGCTCGGTCTTGCCGCCACCGCCGCCGCCGTTGTCGTCGCCGGAGTCGCCGCCACATGCGGTCAGCGCCAGCGACGCGGCGGCGACCAGAGCGGTGAGTACGCGTGCCCGCACGGACATCACCTTTCGTGAGATTCGTCGAGAGTGGACAGGCGGCGCGCGACCACGTCCGCCACGTCCTCCAGGTGTCGCCGCATCAGTCGAGTGGCCCGCTCCTCGGAGCCGGCCTCGATAGCGGCCAGGACGGACCGGTGCTCCTCGTGGTCACGGGACCGGTCGTCGAATATGTGCAGGATCTCGCGCTGCTCGCCGGCGTGCACCGAGAGCAGCGAGTCGAGCACTTCGTGCAGGATGCGGTGGCCGCTCGCGGTGGCGACGGCGCGGTGGAAGGCCATGTTGGCCTCGTGCAGCCGCGTGTCGTCCCCGGCCAGGTGCTGCTCCGCCGCATCGAGGGAACGGCGCAGCGCCGCCGTGGTGGCCGGGCTGCGGTGGCGCGCCGCCAGGCCGGCCAGGTACGGCTCGACCAGCAGCCGGGCGTCGAGCAGCTCGACGAGCCGCTCGGCGTCCAGGGTGGGCAGGTTGGGGTTGGCGATGACGACCCGGTCCAGCGCGGCGTTCACGTACATGCCGGAGCCGTGCCGGATGTCGATCGCGCCGGTGGCCTGGAGCTGGCGCAGCGCCTCCCGGATGGTCGGCGTCGCCACCGCGAAGCGCTCGGCCAGCACCCGCGCCGAGGGGAGCCGGTCGCCCGGCCCGAGCCCTTCCGTGCGGATGAGGTCGACGACGCGACCGATGAGCGCGTCGGAAAGGCTCCGGCGCAGCAACTCGTCGTCCGCTACCGTCACGACCCCTCCTCGCGGTATGTTTCCCACCTGTTAAAAGTGAGCAAGAGATTAGATGACTTGCTCACCTGGTGTCTAGACCTTGATCTCGAACCAGCGAGAGAATGAGCCCGTGTCCACCCCCATGTCCGTTTCGCGCGGCGCCGCGGCGCCCGTGGCCAGGCGAAAGCTCCTCGACGAGGTGACCGACCGGATCCTGGCCCACATCCGCGACGAGGGGCTGCGCCCCGGCGATCGCCTGCCGTCCAACCGGGCGCTCTCCGAGCGCTTCCTCGTCGCCACACCGACCCTGCGCGAGGCGCTGCGCCGCCTCGAGGCCACCGGCGCCGTCGAGATGCGGCACGGTTCCGGCGTGTACGTGCGCGCCGACCTGTCCCGGCTGATCATGGCGAACCCCAACCGGCTGCGCCTCGACGCCACCGCGATCCTCGACCTGCTGGAGGCGCGCGAGCTGATCGAGCCGCACCTGGCCGAGGCGGCCGCCCGGCGCGCCACCGACGCCCAGCTCGACGAGCTCGCCGCGAGCCTCGACCGGGCCGGGCGCTCACTTGGTCAGGACGCGGCGCTGCACGCCGCCAACATGGCCTTCCACCGCACGCTCGGCCGGCTGGCCGGCAACCCCGCGCTGGCCCAGGTGCTCGACTCGCTCATCGACCTGCACGACGAGGAGCAGCGGCACATCCAGGCGCTGTACGGCGACCGCGACCACGACCACCACGTCCACCTGGCGATCCTGGCGGCGGTGCGCGGGCGCACCCCGGTGAAGGCCCGCCGGCTGATGGTCGAGCACCTGCGCGACGTGCGGCGCGTGGTCACCCGGGCCCTGGAGGGGTAGGCGCGTGGGGTGGACCGACCTCCTGAACGCCGGACCGGGCGCCATCCGCCTCGGCCCGGTGGACGTCGACGTCTACCACTGGGCGGAGATGGCCGACACGGTCGTCAACCCGCCGCACCGCCACACGTACTACGAGGTGTGCTGGGTCGAGGACGGCACCGGCGAGTTCACCGTGGACGGCCGCACCCACGCGATCGGGCCGGGCTCGCTGCTGTTCGCGCGGCCGGGCGTACCGCACCGGATCGTCAGTCGCCGCGCGCCGGGCATCCGGCTCGCGTGGGTCGCGTTCCACCTGCGACTGTCCGAAGGCGACGGTGACGTCGCGGCGCTCTTCGAGGCGTTCGCCGGGTCGGCCCGGCCCCTCGCCCACGACGCACACGACCGGGTGGCCGCGCTGTGGGCGGCGCTGCGGGCGACCGGCGGCGGGCCGGCGCTGCCGGGCCAGGAGGCGGCCACCGCGGCGGTCGCGCGGGCGCTGCTCGTCGCGCTCGCCCAGGCGGGTGCGGAGAGCCTGCGGCCGCGGGCGGCCGCCGCGCCCGACGCGGGAGCCGCCGCGGTCCGGCTCGTCCTGCGGTACGTGCAGGACAACCTCGACCGCCCGCTGCCGGTCGAGGAGCTGGCCCGCCACGTGCACCTCTCGCCGCGGCAGCTCTCCCGGCTCTTCGCCGTCCACGTCGGACAGTCCCCGGCCGGATACGTGGAGCACACCCGGCTCGACCACGCGGCCGCCCTGCTGGTCCGCACCGACCTGCCGATCAAGCGGGTCGCGGCGGCGGTCGGCTACGGCGACGTGGCCGGCTTCACCCGCGCGTTCACCCGCCGGCTGGGCGCTCCCCCGGGCCGCTTCCGGGCCGCCGCCGACCTCCGGCCGGTGCTCTCCGTGTCCTGACCTGCCGATGTCCTGATCTGCCAATCAGGTGGCCGGCTGGTCCAAAGACGCCGGCCCGCTGGTGGCGCAGGCTTTCCGGCATGAGCAGACTGACCACTCAGCAAGCCGATCGGTTTCGCACCGACGGCTACGTCCTGTATCGCCAACCCGTCCTGCCGGCCGAGTCGTTCGCCCGCCTCAAGGCCGTCTTCGAGGAGCACCTGGCCGGCGCCTCCCGCGGCGACAGCGGCGAGCTGGACATGCCGCACCAGCGCGACCCGCGGCTGCTCGACTTCCTCCTCGCCGACGAGCTGCTCGACCTCGTCGAACCGGTGATCGGCCCGGACATCGGGCTGTTCGCAAGCGCGTTCCTGTCCAAGGAGGCGTACAGCGGGCGGGCCACGCCGTGGCACGAGGACTCGTACTTCTGGCAGGACCGCTTCGACCGCATGGACCGCATCGCCACGGTGTGGCTGGCGCTCGACCCGGTCGACCGGGAGAACGGCTGCATGCGCGTGCTGCCCGGCAGCCACCTGAGCGCGGGCCGCGAGTACGAGTTTGCCGATCCGGACACGAACTCCTTCGACCGCGTGGTCCAGGGCGACGTCGACGAGGCCAAGGCCGTCGACTTCGAGCTCGACGCCAACCAATGCTCGCTGCACGACGCCCGCATCATCCACGGCGCCACGGCCAACCGCAGCCCGCGCCGCCGGGCGGGTTACACGATCCGGTACTTCTCCCAGGAGCTGCGCTTCGACCCCGACCACCCGCGCAACAAGGGTCACCTGCTGTGGCACGCGCGCGGCCGCAACCTCGCCGGCAACCCGGTCCAGTAGATGGCGGCCGGCGGTGTCGCCGGCGACCTCGACGGGGCCCCGGCCGCCCGCCCGGGCCGATCGGCCGGGGCTTGTCGAATCGGGCACCGCGCCACTCGTCATCGGGTAGGAGGTAAACGATGTTCGACGAGATCTTCCCGATCCTGACCGCGCGCGACCTGCCCGCCGCGCTGGGCTTCTACCGCGACCTGCTGGGCGGCACGGTGACGTACCAGTTTCCGCCGGAGGGCGAGCCGGCTTACGTCGCGGTCGACCTCGGCCGCTCCCACCTGGGCATCGGCCGTCAGGACCAGCCGGGCGACCTGGTCAACGACCGGGTCACCCTCTGGGTCTACGCCGGCGACTGCGACGCGGCGGTCGACCGCCTCCGCGCCGCCGGTGTGCCGGTGCTCCAGGAGCCGGCCGACCAGCCGTGGGGCGAGCGCATGGCCACCGTCACCGACCCGGACGGCAACCGCGTGATCGTGGCGACCCGGGCACCGGCCGGGTGACGCTCACCCGTCCGGGCGGAGGACGAGCACGGCGGCACCCGCCAGCGCGAGCAGGCCCAGCGCGACGCCGCCGGCGGCGCGGCCGGCGCCACCGCCCGGGCGGCCCCGCTCGCGCGCGAACGCGACGACCCCGGTGACCACGGCGGCCAGGCCCAGCGGGATGCCGAGGCCGAAGCAGAACAGCGTCGGGATGGCGACGGCGCCGAGCCCGAGCGACACCACGGCCAGCGGTGGCCGGCCGGAGGGAGCCGGATTGGTCATGGCGTCGACGGTATGGGCGGGTCACGCTCGCCCGGAACGCCCCGCGGAGGTATCCCGCTGTCCCCCCGCGGGAGGACGGACCGCGGCGGTGACCTCCACCTCCAGCACCGCCCCGGGCAGGAACAGCCGGCTGACCTTGACCGTGGTGCTGGCCGGCGGGACGGTCGCCGGCGCGGCCGGGAAGCGGGCGCGCCGGACCGCTCCGTACGCGGGCAGGTCGTCCAGGTCGGTCATGAACGTGCGGATGTGCGCGACGTCGGCGAGCGAGGCACCGTGTGCGGCGAGGATCCCCTCGACGATCTCGAAGATCCGCTCCGCCTGGGCACCGGCGTCGCCGGGCGCGACCACCTCGCCCGCGTCGTCGACGGCGACCTGGCCGGCGAGCATCAGCAGCGCCCCACCGCCGCCGGTGTCCAGGCGGGCCACGTGGGCGAAGCGGTCGCCGAACGGCGCGCCCACGCCGTCCGGGTTGTCCAGGGTCAGGTTCACGGCGACCACGCTAGGGCGGCCGCCCGCATGCGTCCAACGAATGTCTAGCATCACTGCCATGCGCGGCTAGCATGTGTGCGTGGAGACGCGGCTGCTGGAGGTGTTCCGAGCGGTCGCGCGGCTCGGGTCGATCACCGCCGCCGCCCGCGAGCTTCGCTTCACCCAGTCGGCCGTCTCGCGCCAGATCGCCGCGCTGGAGGCGGAGGTCGGCGCGCGGGTCTTCGACCGGCTGCCGCGCGGCGTGGCGCTCACCGAGGAGGGGCGGGCGATACTCCCGCACGCGGAGGCGGTCCTCGACCGGCTCTCCGCCGCGCGGCGCGACCTCGACGCCCTGCGCGGCCTGGGCGGCGGCCGGCTGCGGGTCGGCGCGTTCCCCACCGCCGTCGCGGCGCTCGTCCCGCGGGCGCTCGCCTCCTTCCGCACCGCTTTCCCGGAGGTGGCACTGTCCCTTGTGGAGGGCTTGACGCCGGTACTCCTGGATCGGCTGGAGGCCGGAGACGCGGATGTGGCGGTCGTGAGCTCGTCGCCCGCGGGCCTGGCGCCCGGATCCGGTTTCGACCTGCACCACCTGCTCGACGAGCGGCTGCTCGTGGCGGTCCCGCGCGACCACCGGCTGGCCCGGCGGCGCACGGTGCGCCTCGCCGACCTGGCCGGCGACGCGTTCGTCGTGGGCTCCGCGACGGCCGAGGAGACGCTGCTGCGGGCCAGCCTGCCCAGCGGCTTCCGGCCGCGGATCGACCTCGTGGCGGCCGAGTGGACCGGCAAGCTCGGCCTGGTCGCCGCCGGCCTCGGCGTCGCGCTCGTGCCGGCCCTCGCCGTCCGCGGCACACCCGCCGACATCGCGCTGCTCCGCTTGCACGCCGCCGACGAGTCGGTGCGCCGGGTCTACGCCGCGACCCGCGCCGGCCGCGGCGTCCCGCCCGCCGTGGAGCGGTTTCTCACCCACCTCCGCGCGGCGGCCGATGAGTTCGCGGGCGCCGGGCCGTCTAACCCGGCAAGCTCACGAAGGAGAAATCATGAACAGCCCTGAGACCCGCACCGTCGACGCGCCCGGCGCCACCGTCACCTACGACGTGCGCACCGCCGCGGCGAGCACCGAGCCGCCCCTGCTGATGTTCGGCTCACCGATGGACGCCAGCGGGTTCGCGGCCCTGGCCGACCAGTTCCCGGACCGCACGGTCGTGACCTACGACCCGCGCGGCACCGGCCGCAGCCAGCGGACGGAGAGCGGCGAGTGCACGCCCGAGCAGCACGCCGACGACGTGCGCCGGGTGATCGCCGCGGTCGGCGGCGGGCCGGTCGAGGTCTTCGCCAGCAGCGGCGGCGCGATCAACGCGCTCGCCCTGGTGGCCCGCCACCCGGAGCAGGTGCGCACGCTGGTGGCGCACGAGCCGCCGGCCGCCCAGCTGCTCGAAGACCGCGAGGCGGCGCTGGCCGCCATCCAGGACGTCCGCACCACGTACCTGCGGGACGGTTTCGGCCCGGCGATGGCGAAGTTCATCGCTCTGACGATGTACGACGGGCTGGTGCCGGCGGACTACACCGAGCGCCCCGGGCCGGATCCGGCCACCTTCGGGCTGCCGACCGAGGACGACGGCACGCGCGACGACCCGCTGCTCGCCCAAAACCTCATCACGTGTACCCACTACCAGCCGGACTTCGACGCGCTCGCCGCCGCGTCGACGCGGATCGTGGTCGCGGTGGGCGCCGAGTCGGGTCAGGAGCTGGCCTGCCGCGGCGGCCTGGGTGTGGCGGCACGACTCGGCACCGAGCCGGTCACCCTCCCCGGCCACCACGGCGCCTACCTGCCGCCGGAGTTCGGCATGGGCGGCGACCCGGCCGGCTTCGCCGTGGCCCTGCGGAAGGTGCTCGGCGAGAGCTGATGCCCTTGACCTGATCTGCGGATCGGGGTTATGTCAGGGTCATGGAGGAGCTGACCGTACAGGACACTAACGGCATCCTCCGCCAGCCGTGGGTGCGTCCCTCGCGCACCAGCTCGGGCCTGGGTTGGGAGCACCTGTACGTCTCGACCCAGTGCGAGCGTCCCTACCGGGCGTCGTTCGACGGTGCCCGCAGCCACCTGGTCATCCTGCACCTCAACGGGCCGGTGACCGTGCGCCGCGGGCACCTCGGGCTGACCCGCTCGCGCACGGTCCCGCCCGGCGGCCTCTTCGTGCACCCGGCCGGCAAGGACCTGACCGTCGAGCTCGGCGGCCAGCTCGACACCGTGCACGCGTACCTCACCGACGAGACGCTCCAGGAGGTGCACGACGGCGCGGCGGCGGTCGAGCTGGCCGAGGAGCTGGGCAGCCTCGACCCGCTGCTGGAGCAGCTGCTGCTGACGCTCGACGGGGTGCTGCGGCACTGGGAGCCGTCCGCGCGCACGTACGTCGACCACCTCGGGCACGCGCTCGCCGCGCAGCTCGCCCGCGCGCACAGCGTGACCCCGCGGCCCGGCCCCGTGCCGCCCAGCCGGGCCGGGCTGAGCGAGCGGCAGTGGGCGGCCGTGCGCGACCTCGTGGAGGCGCGCCTGGGCCAGCCGGTGCCGCTGCGCGCGATGGCCGGCGCGGCGGGGCTGAGCGTCAGCCAGTTCGCCCGGCAGTTCAAGACCCGCACCGGCCTCACGCCGCACCAGTTTCTCGTCCGGCGGCGCGTCGACGCCGCCTGTGAGCTGCTGCGCGACACCGTCGTGCCGATCGCCGAGGTGGCGCTGCGGTGCGGCTTCTCCCACCAGGAGCACCTCACCCGCGTCCTCAAGGCCCACCTGCACACCACGCCGGCCGCGATCCGCCGCGAGCGTTTCGTGCAGTGACGACAGCGGAAACATGCAGGACCGCACCGCCACGCCCGTCGCACACTGAGCCATGCGGTCGTTCGAGTTCACGGCGCATCCGGCCCGGGTGGTCTTCGGCGCGGGCACGCTCGACCGGCTGCGCGCCGAGGTCGAACGGCTCGGCGGCACCCGGCCGCTGATCCTGACCACGCCGGAGCTGGCCGCGGTCGCGGACCGGGCGGTTGGGGTGCTCGGCCCGCTCGCGGCGGCCCGCTTCGACGGCGCCGCCATGCACACCCCGGTGGAAGTCACCGAGCGGGCCCTCACCGTGGCGCGCGAGCACAGCGCCGACTGCCTCGTCTCGATCGGCGGCGGCTCCAGCACCGGCCTCGGCAAGGCGCTCGCCGACCGCACCGGGCTGCCGCAGGTCGCGGTGCCCACCACGTACGCCGGCTCGGAGATGACGCCGGTCCTCGGCGAGACCGCCGGCGGTGCCAAGACCACGCGCAGCTCGCCGGCGATCGTGCCGGCCGCCGTCGTGTACGACGTGGAGCTGACGCTCGGCCTGCCGGTGGCGCTCTCGGTCACCAGCGGCGTCAACGCGCTCGCCCACGCGGTCGAGGCGCTCTACGCCCCGCAGGCCAACCCGGTGGTGGACACCTACGCGCTGCGGGCGGTGGCGCTGATCGCCGGCGCGCTGCCCCGGATCGCCGACCGGCCGGACGACCTCGACGCGCGGGCGGACGCGCTCACCGGCGCGTGGTTGGCCGGCATGTGCCTCGGCACGGTCGGCATGGGCCTGCATCACAAGCTCTGCCACGTGCTCGGCGGCTCGTTCGGCCTGCCGCACGCGGAGACGCACACGGTGGTGCTGCCGCACGCCATGGCCTACAACGCGCCCGCGGCGCCGGACGCGATGCGGCGGATCGCGTCCGCTATGGGTGTGGCGGACGCGCCGGCCGGCATGTACGACCTCGTGGCAGGCCTGGGCGGCCCGACCTCCCTCGCCGCGCTGGGGCTCGCGGAGCCGGACCTGACGGCGGCGGCCGAAGAGGCGACCGGAAAGCCCTACCCGAACCCGCGCGAGGTCACGCCGGCCGGCGTCCTCGCCCTGCTGACCGCCGCCTGGCGCGGTACGCGCCCGCCGGCCGTGACCGGACAGCTCACCGAACAGGTCGTGGCCAGCTTCGCCAAGGCGCCCGACCGGCGGGTCGGCGAGCTGCTCGGCGCCCTGGTCCGGCACCTGCACGCGTACGTCCGGGAGAACGACGTCACCGAGGCGGAGTGGCGGGCCGCGATCGACTTCCTGACCCGCACCGGACAGGTGAGCGGCCCGACGCGGCAGGAGTTCATCCTGCTCTCCGACACGCTCGGGGTGTCCAGTGTGGTCGACGTGCTCACCAACTCCCGCACCCCGGACACCACGCCGTCCGCCGTGCTCGGTCCGTTCTACGTGGACGGTCCGCCGGAGGTGCCGCCCGGCACGGACATCTCGGGCGGGCTGCCCGGCGTGCCACTCTGGACGGACGTGCGGATCGCCGGCCCGGACGGCGCGCCCGTGGCCGGCGCGGTCGTCGACGTGTGGCAGTCCAACCAGGACGGTTTCTACGACGTGCAGCTGCCCGACCTGGAGGGTCCGGTGCTCCGCGCCCGCCTCCGTAGCGACGGGTCGGGACGGGTCACCTTCTGGTCGATCCTGCCGTCGGAGTACCCCATTCCGGACGACGGGCCGGTCGGGCAGATGCTCCGGGTCACCGGCCGGCACCAGTACCGGGCCCCACACCTGCACTTCATGATCTCCGCACCGGGCTACCGGCGGCTCGTCACCCAGCTTTTCGTCGCCGGTGGCGCGTACCTCGACTCGGACACCGTCTTCGGCGTCAAGGACGACCTGATCGTCGACTTCGCCGCGCGCCACGGCCCCACCCCGGACGGCCGCGCGGTCGACGGGGAGTGGCGGAGCGTGGAGTTCACCTTCCACTTAGGAGTTTCCGATGCCCGCTGACGTCGAGACCGACGTGCTGGTGGTCGGCAGCGGTCCGGCCGGCGGCGCCGCCGCGCTGCTGCTGAGCACCTACGGCGTCGCCAACATCGTGGTGACCAAGTACGGCCAGCTCTCCGACACACCCCGCGCGCACATCACCAACCAGCGCACCATGGAGGTGCTCCGCGACGCCGGCATCGAGGACAAGGTGGTCGCCAAGGCCACCCCGCAGCACCTGATGGGCGACACGGTCTTCTGCTCCAGCCTCGCCGGCGAGGAGCTGGGTCGGCTGCGCACCTGGTATACGCACCCGCTGCGCCAGGCCGAGCACGACCTCGCGTCGCCGAGCGCGATCTGCGACATGCCACAGCACCTGATGGAGCCGGTGCTCGTGGAGAACGCGATCGCGCGCGGCACCTCGTTCCGCTACCAGACCGAGTACCTGTCGCTGGAGCAGGACCCGGACGGGGTCACCGCGACGGTGCGCGACCGGCTGCGCGGCGACGAGTACCGGATCCGCGCGAAGTACCTCGTCGGCACCGACGGCGGCCGGAGCAAGGTGGCCGAGGACATCGGGCTGCCGATGGTGGGCCGGATGGGCGTCGCCGGCAGCATCAACATCGTCTTCGAGGCCGACCTCACGAAGTACACCGCGTACCGCCCCAGCACGCTCTACTGGGTGCTCCAGACCGGCTCGGACGTCGGCGGCATCGGCATGGGCCTGGTCCGCTGCGTGCGGCCGTGGCACGAGTGGCTGATCGTGTGGGGCTACGACATCGACGGCGCCCCGCCGGACCTCACCGAGGAGTACGCCCGCCGGATCGCGCACCACCTCATCGGCGACGACTCGGTGCCGGTCACCATCCGCTCGTCGTCGACGTGGACGGTCAACCACCAGTACGCCGAGACGTACCACCGGGGACGGGTCTTCTGCGCCGGCGACGCGGTGCACCGCCACCCGCCGTCGAACGGGCTCGGCTCCAACACGTCCATCCAGGACGCGTACAACCTGGCGTGGAAGCTCAAGCTCGTGCTGGACGGCGCGGCCGGCCCGGAGCTGCTCGACACGTACTCGGCCGAGCGGGCCCCGGTGGGCCGGCAGGTCGTCGAGCGCGCCAACCGCAGCATCGGCGAGACCGCCCGCATCTTCGAGGCGCTCGGCCTGCTCTCCACCGGCGACCACGCGCAGCTGCGCCGCAACATGGACGCCCGCAAGCTGCCCACCGCGGACGCGGAGAAGCAGCGCCGGCAGCTGCGCGAGGCGATCGAGCTCAAGAACTACGAGTTCAACACGCTGGGTGTCGAGCTCAACCAGCGGTACGCCTCGACCGCCGTGGTGCCGGACGGCACCCCGCCGCCGATGAACCCCCGCGACGACGAGCTGCACCACCTGGCCACCACCTGGCCCGGCGCGAAGGTGCCGCACGCCTGGGTCGGCCGCGACCGCACCCGGGTATCCACACTGGACCTGGGTGGGCGGGGCCGGTTCACGGTGCTGACCGGCGTCGGCGGCGAAGGCTGGGTGGCCGCCGCGGCGGCGGTCGGCGCCGAGCTCGGCGTGCCGGTCGCCGCGGTGACGATCGGGCCGGGCGCCGACTACGAGGACCTGTACGGCGACTGGGCCCGGCTCCGCGAGGTCGACGACGGCGGCTGCCTGCTGCTCCGCCCCGACAACCACGTCTGCTTCCGCGCCCGCGCCGCCGCCCGCGACGAGACGACTACCCTCCGTGACGCCCTCCGCCAGGTACTCAGCCTGGGTCCGTGACGGATTGGACGGATCGGCCAGCGGGTATCCCTCCGGTAAGCGACGCCCGTCAGGGCTTCGACGACGGAAGGGGCAGGCCATGGGCCTGGACGACAAGATCGACAACAAGACCGAGGAAATGGGCGGCAAGGTCAAGGAGCACGTGGGCAAGGCCACGGACGACGAGGACCTCGAGGCCGAGGGCAAGGTGGACCAGAGCGCCGCCGACCTCAAGCAGGCCGGCGAGAAGGTCAAGGACGCCTTCCGCGACTGAGCACGCCCACGGAGAGGGCCGCGGCGCTGGCCGCGGCCCTCCGTCGTGCGGTGACTTGGCCGGCCGACTAACCCGAACGGATCAACCTGGGTGGGCCATTGGGCCAGGTTCCGGGCGCCGGCCCGGCCGCCGGCCACCGCATTGACCTCGTGAAATGCGTCGATCCGGCGGGTCGACCGGGCCGACCGCGCGGCGTTGACAGGCCCTCACCCATGGCTAGACTGCTGTCTACCGCAAGCTATGGGAGCGCTCCCACACGGCTCCCGCGTGGGCGCGACACGAGGGGGCCTCTACATTGGACGAACTGTGCGTTGCCGTGGCCGCCAGCTTCACGGCAGACCCGGTCGACGAGTCGCTGCGCCACTGGTGGGACGAGCTCGGCGTGCCGGCCCGCACCGCTTTCGCGCCGTACAACCAGGTCTTCCAGGCGCTGCTCGACGGCGACGGACCCCTCGCCGCCAACCGGCACGGCGTCAACGTGGTGCTGGTCCGCCTCGACCGGTGGCGGGACGCCGAGGCCGACGACCTCGCCGCCGCCGTGCGGCACAGCGCCGGCCGCGCGCCGGTACCCCATCTCGTGGTCTGCTGCCCACCCCCGCCCGGCACCTCCGCCGCGGCCGCCGAGACCCGCCTCGCCGCGGCCCTCTCCGCCGACCCGCGCGTGCGGGTCGTGACCAGCGCCGACCTGGCCGCGCTCTACCCCGTGGCCGACTACTTCGACGCCTACGGCGAGCGGTCCGCGGACGTGCCGTACACGCGGGCGATGTTCGCCGCGCTCGGCACCGTGGTGGCCCGCGCGGCGCACGCGTGGCTCACACCACGCCCCAAGGTGATCGCGGTCGACGCCGACAACACGCTGTGGGACGGCGTCGTGGGCGAGGACGGCACGTTCGGCGTGCGGGTCCCGGCCGCCCGCCGCGCGTTCCAGGAGCTGCTGCTCGCCCAGCGGGCCGCCGGCCGGCTCATCGCCATATGCAGCAAGAACACCGAGGCCGACGTGCTCGCCGTGCTGGCCGACCACCCGGACATGGTGCTGCGCCCCGAGCACGTGACCGCGCACCGGATCGACTGGCGCCCCAAGTCGGCCAACCTCGCCGCGCTCGCCGCCGAGCTCGACCTCGGTCTCGACGCGTTCGTCTTCCTCGACGATAACCCGGTCGAGGTCGCCGAGGTGCGCGCCGCCCACCCGGAGGTGCTCGCGCTCACCCTGCCCCTCGACGGCGTCGCCGACTACCTGCGGCACTGCTGGCCGCTCGACCACACCGCGGTCACCGACGATGACCGCGAGCGGGCCGAGCGCTACGCGGTGGAGGCCCGCCGCCGGGCCGCGCGCACCGCCGCGCCGTCGATGGCGAGCTTTCTCGACGGGCTCGGCCTCGTCGTCGACGTGCGGCCGATGGCGCCCGCCGACCTCGCCCGCACCGCGCAGCTCACCCAGCGCACCAACCAGTTCAACCTCACGACGGTACGCCGGACGGCGGCCGAACTGTCCACGGTGGACGTGCTCGTGGTCGACGTGGCGGACCGGTTCGGCTCGTACGGCCAGGTCGGCGTCGTCGTCCACGAGGTCTGGGGCGACCGGCTGGCCGTGGAGACGTTCCTGCTGAGCTGCCGGGTGCTCGGGCGCGGCGTGGAGCACCGGGTCCTCGCCATGCTCGGCGCGCACGCCGCCAACTGGGGGCTCACCGAGATCGCCCTCGCCTACGCACCTACCGACCGCAACCGCCCCGCGTACGACTTCCTGACCGGGCTGCCCGGCGTACGCCGCGAGGGGGACGCGTTCGTGCTGTCCACCGTGGACGCGCTCGGGGCACGGTACGAGCCGCCCGCGGCCGCGCCGCCGGCCGCCGTCGAGTCGACGGCCGTGCCGGGCCGGCCCGCCGACGCCGAGCGCGTGCACCGGATCGCGAGCGGGCTCACCTCCGCCGCCGCGGTGCTGGCCGCGATCGACTCCCGGCACGCCGCCGCCACCGTCGAGACCGACGACCCGACCGAGGCGCGGGTCGCCGCGATCTGGGCCGAGCTGCTCGACTTCCCGCCGACGTCGGTGCACGACAACTTCCACGAACTGGGCGGCCACTCGCTCGCGCTGGTGCGCTTCGCCGTCCGGGTCCGCGACGACTTCGGCGTGGAACTGCCGGTCGACGCGCTGTTCACCGACGCGTTCACGGTGGCCGACATCGCCCGCACGATCAAGCGGCACGAGTCGGCCGGCCTCGACGACCTGCTCGCCGAGCTGGAACAGCTGTCCGACGACGAGGTCCGCGCGCTGCTCGATGCCGACCGCTGAACCATGGGCACGTTCCTGGTAACCACGTACGGCACGAACGGCGACGTGCTGCCGTTCATCCGGATCGGGCAGGCGCTGCGCCGGCGCGGCCACGAGGTCGTCCTGCACACGCACGCGTACTACGGCGCCACCGCCCGCGCGGCCGGCCTCGACTTCGTGGCGGTGGACACCGAGGAGGAGTACGCCCGCACCCTGCACGACTCCCGGCACCTGCTGCTCGACGTGCTCGCGGACGTCAACCACCTGGCCGAGTTCTACGAGCGCAACGGCCTGTGGGAGCAGATCCGCCGGGAGTACGAGTCGATGGCCGCCCTGGCCCGGGCGCGCGAGCTGGGCCAGGTGGTGGCGGTGAGCCGGCACACCTCCGGCCTGTCCGCGCTGATGCTGCGCGAGTCCCACGGCGTGCCGGCGGCCTGGCTCGCCCTCTCCCCCACGCTCTTCATGGCCGTGCCGCTGACCGAGCGCCTCTTCCCGCAGACCCTCGCCGGTCCGGCCGGCCGGGTCCGCGCCGCCGTCGGGCTGTCCACCGTGGACGACTGGGCGACCTGGCTCTCCTCGGCCGACCTCCAGATGGGGCTCTGGCCGGACTGGTTCGACACGGCGGGCGAGCCGGCACCGGCCGGTGCGGCGCTGCCCGGCTTCGTGACGCACGACGACGCGGAGACCGGCGACCTGCCGGCCGAGGTGACCGCCCTTGTCGAGTCCGGCCGCGGCCCGGTGCTGCTGACCGGCGGCTCAGGGCAGCTGCTGCACCGGGAGTGGTACCGGGTCGCCGCCGAGGCCTGCGCGCTGGCCAGCCGGCCGGGCATCCTGGTCTGCCGCCACCGCGACATGGTGCCGGACCCACTGCCCGAGGGCGTGATCTGGCAGCCGTCGCTGCCCTTCCGCACGTTGATGCCGCGGGTCGCCGCCGTCGTGCACCACGGCGGGGTGCTCACCTGCGCGCGGGCGATCGCGTCCGGCACGCCGCAGGTGATCCTCGCGCACGGCACCGACCGGCCGGACAACGCCGCCCGGCTGCGGCGGCTGGGCCTCGCCGAGTGGCTGCCGGCCGCCCGCTGGACCCCGGACGCGGCCGCCGGCCTCATCCGGAAGGTGCTCGACGACCCCGGGTACGCGGCCCGCAACCGGGATCGGGCACCGCTCGTCGACTCGACCGCCGCCGTCGAGGCGGCGTGCGACCGGCTCGAAGGTTTGCTCGGGGCCCGGGTGACGGCGGCACCGGTCACGACCGCGAAGGAGGCATCCGTGCGCGACCGGATCCAGCGGCTCTCGCCCGAGCAACGCGCCGCGCTCCTCAAACGCCTGCGGCCGGTGCCGCGTCCACCCAGGACGGAGGGCGAGGAGGAGTTCGAGTGCTCGTACCACCAGCGGCGCGCCTGGCTCGCCGCCCAGGTGGACCCGGACGGCGCGAGCGCGCACGTGGCGACCGCGATCCGGCTGCGCGGGCCGGTGGACGTGGCCGCCCTCGCCGCCGCCGTCGACGAGGTGGTGGCCCGGCACGACGGCCTGCGGACCGTGCCGGTGCCCGGCGCGGAGGAGCCCCGGCAGCGGGTCGTCGGCGGCCTGCGCTCCCCGCTGCGGGTGGAGTCCACGGTGGACGTCGACGCCTTTCGCGCCGAGCCGTTCGACCTGCGCGACGGGCCGCTGGTCCGGATGGGGCTGCTCAAGGACGGCGTCTTCGTGCTGGTCGGCCACCACTTCGTCATGGACGCCGCGTCGCTCGGCATCGTCGCCGGCGAGGTCGCGGCCGCGTACTCCGCGCGGGTCACCGGCGCCGAACCGGCGTTCGACGGGCCGCCGGTGCAGTACCCGGACGTCGCCGTGCACCAGCGCCGCCGGCTCGCGGGCGGCGGGCTGGAGCGGTCGATCGCCTACTGGCGCTCCACTCTGGACGGAGCCGGCCCGCCCGCCGCGCTGCCGCTGCCGCCGCCCGCCACGCCCCGGGATGGTACCGGCGAGGCGGTCCGCATGCTCGCGCCCGACCTCGCCAAGCGGCTCGCCACCGCGGCCGGCGGCGCTGGGCGGCTCAGCCTGGCACCGATCCTGCTGACCGCGTACCAGCTGCTGCTCGGGCGCTACCTGGGCCGCCACGACGTGCCGATCGGCGTCTTCGTCGGCGGGCGCACCGAACCCGGCGCCGAGCGGGTCGTCGGCGACTTCACCAACATCGTCGCGGTCCGCGCCGACCTCGGCGGCGAGCCGTCGTTTCCGGACGCGGTGCGGTGGGTCGGCGAGGCGTTCGCCGGGGCGCTGGCGCACCAGGACGCGCCGTTCGAGGCGGTCGTCGCCGCGCTCGCGCCGCCGCGGGTGCCGGGGCGGCCACCGCTCGTCGGGTTCGGCTTCAGCATGCAGGACCACCGGCTGCACGACATCCCGTGGGCCGGACTGACCGCCGAGGTGCTGCCCGTGGCGGCCGGACACTCCCATGTGGACCTCACGCTGATCGCGATGCCGACGGCCACCGGCGAGGTCAAGCTCGTCTTCGAGTACCCCGCCGGCCGGTTCGCCGCCGAGCCGGTGGAGGCGCTCGCCACCCGCTACCACGACCTGCTGCGGCTGCTCGCCGGCGGGCCGGACCGCATCGTCGACGAGGCGGTGCTGGCGAGCGTGCCCGAGCCGGTGGCGGTGCCACTGGCGGCCGCCGCTCCCCCGCCGCTTCCCGTGGAGTACGTGCCGCCCCGCACCGAGGGCGAGGAGCTCGTCGCCGGCGTGGTCGCCGAGGTGCTCGGCCTGGAGAAGGTCGGCACCCACCACGACTTCTTCGCGCTCGGCGGCCACTCGCTGCACGCCATGCGGGTGATCGGCCGGATCAACGCGGCGACCGGGCTGGACGTGCCGGTCCGGCTGCTCTTCACCCACCCGACCGTCGCCGGCCTGACCGAGGCCCTCGAGGAGCTGGCCCGATGACGTCGGCGCTGGCGCGGCGCTGGAAGGCGGCCGCCCCCGCCATCACGCGCGAAGGCGGGCCGCCGCCGCTTTCCTACGCCCAGGAGCGGATGTGGTTCCTGGAGCAGTACTCCCCGGGCACCGCGACGTACCACATGTGGCTGCCGCTGCGGGTGTCCGGCCCGCTCTCCCTGCCCGCCCTGCGGGCCGCGCTCGACGCGCTCGCCGCCCGGCACGACAGCCTGCGGATGCGTTTCCCGTCCACTGTGGATGGCCAGCCGCTGGTCGAGGTGGCCGCGCCCGCGCCGGTCCCGCTCGACGTCCTGCGCGCCGACGGCGAGGCGGAGGCCCGCGCGGTACTCGCCCGGGCGGTGGCCGCGCCGTTCGACCTCGCGGCCGGGCCGCTCTTCCGCGCCGCGCTCGTCCCGCTCGCCCCGGACGACCACGTGCTCTGCCTGACGATGCACCACATCGTCAGCGACGGCTGGTCCACCGAGCTGATCCTGGACGAGCTGGGCGCGCTCTACGACGCCGCGCGCACCGGCGTGCCGGCCGGCCTGGCCGAGCTCTCCATCGGGTACGGCGACTGGGCCCGCTGGCAGCGCGCGCTCGGCTCGACCGAGCGCGACCTGGCGTACTGGCGGGAGCGGCTGGCCGGCGTGCCCGCCCTGGAGCTGCCCACCGATCGGCCCTACCCGCCGGAGCAGACGTCGTCCGGGGCGGTGCACACGTTCCGGCTCGACGCCGCGCTGACCGGGGCGCTCGCCGCCGTCGGCCGGGCCGGCGGCGCGACCCCGTTCATGGTGCTGCTCGCCGGTTTCCAGGCCCTGCTCGGCTGGTACGCGGGTCAGGACGACTTCGCCGTCGGCGTGCCGGTCTCCGGGCGCGGGCAGCCGCAGGCCGAGGGCCTCGTCGGGCTGTTCGTCAACACCGTCGTGTTCCGCGCCGACCTCGACGGCGACCCGTCCTTCGCCGAGCTGCTCGGCCGGGTGCGGGAGGCGGCGATCGACGGGTTCGCGCACCAGGAGCTGCCGTTCGAGCGGCTGGTCAGCGAGCTGAAAGTGACCCGCGACGTGCGGCGGCCGCCGGTCTTCCAGGTCAGCTTCGCGATGCAGAACTACACCAAGGGCCGGGACGGGCGGCTCGGGTCGCTCGCGGTGGCCCCGTTCGACGTGGCGCCGTCGACGACCCGGCACGAGCTGGCGCTGTACCTGCACCACGACGGCGACGACCTGACCGGCACCGTCACCTACAACACCGACCTCTTCGACGCGGCGACGGTGGCGACGCTCTTCGCCCGCTACCGCGCACTGCTGCGCCAGGTCTCCGCCGCGCCGTCGGCACCGCTGTCCACACTGGACCTACTGACCCCCGCCGAGCACGAGCGGCTGGCGTCGCTCTCCGGCGAGCCGGGAGAGGCGCCGCCGCCGGCCCTGCTGACCGACCGGTTCGACGAGTGGGTCGCCCGCACGCCGGACGCGCCCGCCGTGGACACGCTCACCTACCGGCGCCTCGACCGGCTCGCGAACGGCCTCGCGCTACGGCTGCGCGGGTTGGGCGTCGGGCCGGACGCGCGGGTCGGCATCTGCCTGGCCCAGTCGACCGCCTCCGCGGTGGCCGTACTCGGCGTGCTCAAGGCCGGCAGCGCCTACCTGCCCCTCGACCCGGAGCAGCCGCCGGCCCGCCTGGCGTACCTGCTCGCCGACGCGGGCGCCGAGGTGCTGCTCACGTCACCGGACCTGGCCGGCCTGTTCGAGGCCTTCGGCGGCACGGTCCTCACCGACGTGACCGGCGGCGAGTCCGGGCCGCTCCCGCCGGTCGCCCAACCCGACAACCTCGCCTACGTCATCTACACCTCCGGCTCGACCGGCCAGCCCAAGGGCGTCGCCGTCCAACACCGCCAGCTCGTGCGCTACCTCGACGGGGTGCGCGAACGGCTGGACATCGTGGACGGTGCCGCCTACGGGCTGATGCAGTCGCTGTCGTTCGACTTCGCGGTCACGATGTTCTACCTGGCGCTCGCCACCGGCGGCCAGGTGCACCTGATCCCCCGCCGGGCCACCGCGCAGGAGGTGGCCGCACACCTGGCCGTCGCCCGGATCGACTACCTCAAGCTGACCCCGTCGCACCTCGCCGCGCTCGCCGCCGAGGTGCCGGCCCGCGACCTGCTCCCGCGCCGGGCGCTGCTGCTCGGCGGGGAGGCGTCCCGCGCCGACTGGACCCGGGAGCTTGCCGGCCTCTCCCCCGCAGCGGTGGTCAACCACTACGGACCGACCGAGGCGACGGTCGGCGTCACCACGTACGAGGTGCGACCCGACGTCGACCCGGGCTCGGTCACCACGCCGATCGGCCGCCCGCTGCCACACGCCCGCGTGTACGTGCTCGACCGGCTGCTGCGGCCGGTGCCGGAGGGCGCGGTCGGCGAGCTGTTCCTCGGCGGCGACCGGCTGGCCCGCGGCTACCTGGGCCGCCCCGAGCTGACCGCGTCACGGTTCGTGGAGACGGCGGCGTACGGCCGGCTCTACCGCACCGGCGACCTGGCCCGCTGGCTGCCCAGCGGCGACCTGGAGTTTCTCGGCCGGCGCGACCACCAGGTGAAGCTCCGCGGCTACCGGATCGAGCTCGGCGAGATCGAGGCCGCCCTCGCCGCCCTGCCCGAGGTGACCCAGGCCGCCGTCGTGGTGCACGGCGAGCGGCTCGTCGCCTACCTGGAGCGGGCCGGCGCGACCGAGCCGCCGATCAGGGAGCGGCTGGCCGGCA
Organism: Phytohabitans sp. LJ34; assembly: GCF_052068095.1. NCBI lineage: Bacteria > Bacillati > Actinomycetota > Actinomycetes > Micromonosporales > Micromonosporaceae > Phytohabitans > Phytohabitans sp. LJ34. Next base: position 244,717 of record NZ_JBQHDG010000010.1, read on the forward strand.
CGCTGCCGGAGTACATGCTGCCGGCCCAGGTGGTGTGGCTCGACGCGCTGCCCCGGATGGCGCACGGCAAGGTCGACCGGTCCGCGCTGCCGGCGCCGTCCGCGGCGCCAGGCGCCGCGTTCGTCCCGCCGGACGGACCCGTCGAGGAGGCGATCGCCGAGGTCTGGCGGGATCTGCTCGGCGTCGAACGGGTCGGCGCGCACGACGACTTCTTCGCGCTCGGCGGGCACTCGCTGCTCGCCATCCAGGTGGTGAGCCGGCTGCGCGGGCGGCTGCCGGCCCCGGTCACCGCGATGGACCTGTTCAAGCACCCGACCGTGCGCGGGCTGGCCCGCCTCGGCTCGCGATCGGGCCCCCGCCCGCTGCTGCACGAGCTGACCCGCGGCTCAGCGGCCGCGACCCGGTCGCTGGTCTGCGTGCCGTACGGCGGCGCCAGCGCGGTGGTGTACCAGCCACTCGCCGACGCGCTGCCGGACGGCGTGCGGCTCTGGTCGGTCGCCGTGCCCGGCCACGACCTCGGCGTCGCGGAGGAGGCGCAGCCGCTCGACGAGGTGGCCGCGCGGGTGACCGAGGAGGTGCTGAGCCGGGTCGGCGGCCCACTCGTCCTCTATGGACACTGCGGCCCCGGCGCCGCGCTGACCGTCGAGGTGGCCCGCCGGCTGGAGGCGGCCGGCCGCACCCTCGACGCGGTCTTCCTCGGCGGCGTCTTCCCGTTCGCGCGCCCCAAGGTGGCCTCGCTCTTCCGCTTCGAACGGCTCCGCTCCGACACCGTCTACGCGAACTGGCTCCAGTCGATGGGCGCCGACGTCGGCGCGCTCGAACCGGACCAGCGCCGGCACCTGATCCGGGCCATGCGCCGCGACGCCGAGGAGGCGGAGGCGTACTTCACCCGCCTGCTCGCCTCCAGCGTCGCCCCCCTCGACGCCCCGATCGTCTCCGTCGTGGGTGAGAAGGACCCGGGCACCGACTACTACCAGGAGCGCTTCCGGGAGTGGGGCTTCCTCTCCCCGCGCACCGGCCTCGTCGTGCTGGACGAGGCGGGGCACTACTTCCTGAAGTACCGGGCGGCCGAGCTGGCCGGCATCGTGACCGGCGAGGTGCCGGTAGCGGCCTCGGACGTGCCGGCTGTCGCGGGACCGCGGCCGAGCATGGGCCGCTTCCTCGCCGTCGCCGCCGGCCAGCTCGTGTCCATGACCGGCACCGCACTGACCGAGTTCGCGCTGCCCATCTGGGCCTACCTGGAGACCCAGTCACTGCTGCGCTTCGCGCTGTTCGCCGTGGCGGGCGTACTGCCCGGCATCCTCGTGGCACCGGTCGCGGGCGCGCTGGTCGACCGCGGCGACCGCCGCCGCGCGCTGATCGGCGCGAGCGTCCTGGCCGGACTGATCCAGGCCGCCCTCGCGGTGCTGCTCGCCACGGGCGCGCTCGGCTCGGCCGTCCTCTATGGACTGCTGGCCGCGCTGTCGGTGGCGCTCACCTTGCAGCGCCTCGCGTACACGTCCGCCGTGCCCCAGCTCGTGCCCAAACACTACTTAGGACACGCGAACGGGGTGGTGCAGCTGGCGACCGGGGCGGCGCAGTTCCTGGTGCCGCTCGTCGCGGTGGCGCTGCTGCACTCGCTCGGCATGCTCGGCATCCTGCTGCTCGACGTGGCCAGCTACGCCGCCTGCGTGGCCGTACTGCTGGCGATCCGCTTCCCGCGCACGATGGCGTGGCGCCGCCGGGAGACCGTGCTCGCCGAGATCCGCGGCGGCTACCACTACTTCTTCCGCCGCCCCGGCCTGCGCGCGATGCTGCTCTTCTTCGTCGGCCTCAACGCACCCCTCGCCGCGGTACTCGTGCTTGTCTCCCCACTCGTGCTGGCCGTCGGCTCACTGGCCGACGCCGGCCGCGTGGCGATGGTGTCGGCGGCCGGCGCGATCGCCGGCGGCCTGGTGATGGCGCTGTGGGGCGGCCCCAAACGCCACCGGATGCGCGGCCTGCTGTGGGCGGCGGCCGGCATAGCCGCGGCCGCCGCGGTGACCGGCCTGCGCCCGTCGGTAGCGCTGATCGCCGCCGGCACGTTCTGCCTTTCGTTCGCGCTGGTGCTGGTCAACGGCGCCTGGATCACGATCATCCACACCAAGGTGCCGCAGCGCTTCCACGCCCGCGTGATCGCCCTCAACCAGATGGTCGCGCTCTCGGTGCTCTCCCTCGGCTACCTGCTGGCACCCCTCGCCAGCGCCGCGCTGCAACCCCTCGTCGCCCCGGACGGCCTCCTCGCCGGCTCGGTCGGCGCGCTGATCGGCACCGGCGCCGGCCGCGGCACCGGCCTGCTCTACCTGCTCTGCGCGGTCGCGATGGCCACACTCGTCGCGGTGTCGCTGCGCACGCCGGTGCTGGCCCACTTCGACCGCGACGTCCCCGACGCCGAACCCGACGACCTCGTCGGCCTGGCCGCCCTCTCCAACCGCACAACGCCCCACTAGATCTTTCGGTGTCGAGGACGGCCAACGGCGGACGGGTGAGGCCGCGGGAGCAGCGGTCTGGACCACGACGGACATCGCGGTAGCTCAATCTCTCTCCAAATGAGGGATTCGATGGTCGAAGCCACCCCGGCTCCGAATCTGGCGGCGCCTCTAGGGTGAGGGCTGACGAGGGGGCGACCGATGATCGTGGTGTCGAAGGACGGGACGCGGATCGCGTACGAGCGGGCGGGGAGCGGCCCGGCGGTGATCCTGGTGGGTGGGGCGCTCGACGACGGTGCGGAGAACGCGCCGCTGGTGCCGGCGCTGGCGGGGCGCTTCACCGTCTACAACTACGCGCGCCGCGGCCGGGGTGGGAGTGGCGACACGCCGCCGTACGCGGTCGGGCGGGAGGTCGAGGACCTCGGGGCGCTGATCGCCGTGGCTGGCGAGCCGGTCCGCCTCTACGGTGTGTCGTCGGGCGGCATGTTCGCGCTGGAGGCGGCCGCGGCCGGGTTGCCGGTCGCGAAGCTCGCGCTCTACGAGGTGCCCTACGACCCGTCGCCGGGCGCGGCGGCGCGCTACGACGAGTACCGCGCGCGGCTGGCGGAGGCGCTTGGCGGTGGGCGGCGGGACGAGGCGTTGGCGTTGTTCATGCGGCTGGCCGGCTCGTCGGACGCGGACGTCGAGGGTGCGCGGCGTTCGCCTTACTGGTCCGGCCTCGAGGCGCTCGCGCCGACGCTCGCGTACGACGCCGCCCTCTACGGGCCGCCGCCGGCCGCGCGGTTGGCGGCGGTCACCCAGCCCACGCTCGTCGCGACTGGGGGCGGCGACGAGTTCTTCGGGTACGCGGCCGACGCGGTCGCCGCGCTGCTGCCGAACGGGGTGCGGGCGACGTTCGCCGGGCAGGGGCACGTCGCGGATCCGGCCGCCGTCGCGCCGGCGCTGGTGGAGTTCTTCGGCGATTGACAGGGCGTTGGTGAGCGGCGCCGACGTCGCCGTGACGAACCTGAGCTGGAACGGTGCGCTCGCGGCCAACGCGACCACGACGTTCGGCCTGACCGGCGGCTCGAGCGGGACGCCGGTGACGCCCACACCCATCTGCCGCGTCACGTAGGCGCGCCCGAGCGCGTCACGTGGGCGCGCCCGAGTGACCGCTCGGCGAGTTGTCGATCTAGAAAGCGCGATACTTCGATTTATCCGTAGTATGGTCCGGCTATGTCCGAAAGGCGGGACGCCGCACCCCGCTCTGCCGACCCGCCCGTGTCCATAGTGGAAGACGGGCGGCCCGGCGAGCCCACCGTCGTGTACGACGACGAGGAGCGACCCGCGCGGCGGCTCACCGGGCCGGTCGAGCGCGGCGTGGCCGTCGTGGCGTTCGCGGTGGCGGTGCTCGTGCTGTGGCAGGTCTTCCGGCCGCTCGCCCAAGGCAGCCAGTTCTACCTGATCATCTTCCTGGCCGGGGTGCTGCCGCTCGTCTTCCTCAGCTACCGCAGCGGCATCCCGCTCCCGGCGCGGCTCCGCCGGGCGAAAGACGCGGACCGCGCGGGAGACCTCCCCACGCCCGTCGACTGGGCGCTCGCCGCCGTCACGCTCGCCGTCTGCCTGTACCCCGTCCTGCCCTTCGCCAGCGGCGGATACGACGCGTTCCTGGACCGCCAGGCGCTGCTGGACCCCGCGGACATCGCGATGGGCGGGGTCCTGCTGCTGCTCGTCGTCGAGGCCTGCCGCCGCACCACGGGTTGGGTGCTGCCGGCCGTCTGCCTCGCCTTCCTCGCGTACGGCTACTACGGCGGCCTCCTCCCGCAGACCTGGACGATCGCGCACGCCGGCCTCGACTTCAGCCAGATCGTCGACGCGCTCTACAACTCCGGCAGCGGCTTCTACGGCACCCCGCTCGACGTGGCCGCCTCGTACGTGGTGCTGTTCACGATCTACGGCGCGGTGCTCGACCTCTCCGGCGCCGGTCGGTTCTTCGTCGACCTCTCGGTCGCGGCGTTCCGCCGCTCCCGCAGCGCCGCCGGGCGCACGGCGGTCGCGTCCGGCTTCCTCCTCGGCACGGTCTCCGGATCGGGTACCGCCACCGCCGTCAGCGTCGGCGCGGTCACCTGGCCGATCCTGCGGCGCGCGGGGTACCCGGCCGAGCAGGCGGGCGGCATGCTCGCGGCGGCCGGGGTCGGTGCGATCCTCTCCCCGCCCACGCTCGGCGCGGCCGCGTTCATCGTCGCCGAGTACCTGGAGGTCTCGTACCTCACCGTGCTCGGCTGGGCGATGATCCCGACCGTCCTGTACTACCTCGGCATCCTGCTCGCGGTCGAGATCGACGCACGCCGCTTCCGGGTCCGGCCGGTGGACGTGGCGGTCGACTCGCCGTGGCGGCTGCTCGCCCGCTTCGGATACCACTTCTCCTCGCTCGCCGCGATCGTCGTGCTGCTCGCGGTCGGCGTCAGCGCGACGAAGGCCGTCGTGTACGCCACCGTGCTCGCCTTCGCGCTGTCCTTCTTGGACCGGCGCGGCCGGCTCACCCCGCGCCGCCTATTCGAGGCGCTGTCGGCCGGCGTGCGCGGGGTACTGCCGGTCGCGGCCGTCTGCGCGGCGGCGGGCGTCATCACCGCGGTCACCACGAAGACCGGCCTCGGCGCGCAGCTCGCCTCCCTCCTGGTACGCACCGCCGAGTCGCTGGCCGACAACCGCACCGCCGTGCTCGCGCTGACGGTGGTGTTCGCGGCGGTCGCGCTCTCGCTGCTCGGGCTGGCGGTGCCGGTGACCGCGTCGTTCATCATCGGCTGGGTCATCATCGGCCCGGCGCTGCTCACGCTCGGCGTGCCCGGTCCGGCCGCGGCGATGTTCGTCTTCTACTACTCGGTGCTCTCGGAGGTCACCCCGCCGACGGCGCTGGCCGCGGTCGGCGCCTCCGCGGTCACCGGCGGCCGTCTGGTGCCGACGATGTGGCAGGCGCTCAAGTACGCGCTGCCCGCGTTCCTGGTGCCGATCACGTTCGTGCTCACCGGACCCGGCGAGTACCTGCTCGGCCGCGGCCCGGTCTGGGGCGTGGTCTGGACGACCGCCGTGGCCTGCCTCGCCGTCGCCGCGCTCGCGATCGCCACCGGCGGCTGGGTGCTCGGCCTCGGCCCCGCCGCCGTGCCCGAGCGGACCGTCACCGCGGTGGCCGGTCTGCTGTTGCTCTACCTGCACCCGGTCACCATCACGGCCGGTTGCGCACTGCTGGCGGCGGCGCTCGTCGCGGTACGACTGCGCCGCCCACCCCTGGGGAAGGAGTCGACATGAGAGCTGTACTCGCTTTGGTCCTGGTGGCCGCCGGCCTGACGGCGTGCGGCGGGCGGCAGGACGCCGCCGGCACCGACACGGGCGGCGACGTCACCTGCGAGGTGGCCGGCGACGTGCGGGTCGGCATCGCGACCGGCAACGCCACCGGCGTCTACTTCGCGCTCGGCAACGCCTACGCCGAGCAGATCGCCGCGGCCACCGGCGGCAAGGTACAGGCGACCGCCGCCGAGACCGGCGCCTCGGTGCAGAACATCCAGCAGCTGGTGGCCGGCACGTACCAGGTGGCGTTCTCGCTCGCGGACAGCGCGGCCGACGCGGTGCGGGGCACGGGCAGCTTCGACGCGCCCCAGCCGGTGCAGGCGCTGTCCCGCATCTACACCAACTACACGCAGGTCATCGCCCGCACCGACGCCGGCATCACGACGGTCGAGCAGATGAAGGGCAAGCGCGTCTCGACCGGCTCGCCCAAGTCGGGCACCGAGGTGATCGCCAACCGCCTGCTCACCGCCGCCGGCCTCGACCCCGCCAAGGACGTCTCGGCCCAACGCCTCGACCTCACCAAGACCGTCGACGGCATGAAGGACGGCTCGATCGACGCGATGTTCTGGTCGGGCGGCCTGCCCACGCCGGGCGTCACCGACCTGTTCACGACGGCCAAGGGCGAGGTGCGGTTCATCGACATCACGCCGCTGCTGCCGAAGATGAAGGAGGTCAACCCGGTCTACGAGGAGAGCGCGATCCCGGCCGCCACGTACGGCCTGCCCGCGGACGCCAAGACCATCGTCGTGCCCAACCTGCTGCTCGTGAAGCAGGACACCGACGCGAACGTGGTCTGCGCCCTGACCAAGGCGCTCTTCGACCGCAAGCCCCAGCTCGAACAGGCCAACGCCGCCGCCAAGGAGATCAGCCTCGACAAGGCCCGCAAGACCGACCCCGTCACCCTCCACAGGGGAGCGGTCAAGGCCCTGGACGACCTGGGCGCCCCGACCTGACGGTAAATCTGGCGCGGTGGGCCGAGCTCGACTACATCGAGGTCGCCTAACGCGGTGGCCGCGAACGTCGGCCGGCTTCGCCGGCCCGGGTGAGCGGCGGCCGAAGGCCGCCGCTCACCCGATGAAGGTTCGTGGCCACCGCACTGGGGCGCGGGAGCAGCAGCGGGGTGGCCAGGATCAGCAGCCCCGCGACCGCGATGGCCGTGCGTGGGCTGGTGGCGCCGGCGAGCAGGCCGCCGAGCGCGCTGAGGACCGCGATGGCCGCACCGCTGCCGACCGTCCAGGCCGACAGGGCGCGGGCGACGCGGTCGCCGGGCGTCTGTTCGAGCCGGTAGGTGGCGAGCACGGGGTTGTACAGGCTCATGCTGACGATGATCGCGAGCTCGACGGCCATCACCGTCGCGAGGCCGGCGACGCCGGGCTGGACGAAGGCGAGGCCGATCAGCCAGACCGCGCGCAGCGTGCCGACGGTCCGGATGACCCGGTGCTGGCCGTACCGCGCCACGACCCGGCGGGCCAGCCGCGAGCCGACGAGCCCACCGACGCAGGGTGCGGCGAAGGCGAGCCCGTACTGCCACGGCGGAAAGCCGAGCTCGCGGAGCAGGAGCACGGCCAGGAGCGGCTCGGTGGCCATGATCAACCCACTGACGAGCAGCTGGTTGAGGTAGAGCGCCCGCAGGTCGGGATGGCCCAGGATGTGGCGCCAGCCGTCGAGCAGCTCGCCGGCGCGGACCCGGCCCCCGCCGGCGCGCCGCGGGCGCTCTTCCCGGTCTCGGATGGCGGCGATCCCGAGCGCGGACAGCAGGTAGCTGAACGCGTCCACCAGCACCGTGACGACCGGCCCGAACAAGCCGATCGCCGCCCCGCCCAGCGGCGGCCCGACCGCGATGGAGCTCCACGTCGTCGACTCGAGCCGCGCGTTGGCCACGAGCAGGTCCTCCGGCCGCACGATCGCCTTGAGGTACGCGCCGCCGGCCGCGACGCGGGCGATCCGGGCCGCGGCGACCACCGCCGAGACGGCGAGGAGCTGGACGAAGGTGAGCCGGCCGAAGGCGTACGCGACCGGGATCGTCACCATGACCGCGAACCGGGCCAGGTCCATCGCGACCATCACCGGGCGCTTGCGGCGAAACTCCACCCACGGCCCGAGCGGCAACGCGATCAGCGCGCCCACCGCCGGCCCCACCGCGGACAGCGCGGACACCTGGGCGGGGCTGGCGTGCACCACCAGCACGGCGATCAGCGGGAGCGCGCCGAAGCCCAACCCGGAGCCGTAGGCGCTGACCGCGTACGAGGCCCAGAGCCATCCGAACCGCCGTCCGAGGGATCGCCTGCCAAACACGGGCGGATCAAAGCAAGCCCCGGGAACGCGGATCAAACAACGGAACCGGCGGCGAGCCACAACCAGCCGTTGTACGGGTACCTTGTGGCGCGTGGATCTCGACGCCGTGCGCACCTTCGTCGCCGCCGCGGACGCCGGCCAGTTCCAGGAGGCCGCCGCCACCCTGTCGGTCACCCAGCAGGCCGTCTCCAAACGCATCGCCGCGCTGGAACGAGACCTCGATGTGCGCCTGTTCACCCGCACGGCCCGCGGCGCCCAGCTCACCGTCGACGGCCAGGCGTTCCTGCCGCACGCCCGCGAGCTGCTCCGGGTGGCGGCCCGGGCCGACGCGTCCGTGCGTCCCGGCCGGCGCGCGCTACGCGTCGACGTGCACAGCCGGCGGATCGCGCCAGCCGTGCTCCTGCAAGACTTCCACCGCGCGCACCCCGAGATCGCGCTGGACGTCGTGACCCTGAGCGGCGACGTCGACACCGCGACCGCCGCCGTCGAGGCCGGCACCGTCGACGCCACGTTCCACGCGGTCCGGGCCTCCACGCGCCGCCCGCCGGGCCCGATCGAGACCGCCCGCGTGATCGACGAGAGGCACCAGCTGCTCGTCGGCCCCCGCCACGCGTTCGCCGCCGCCCGCGCCGTCACGCCCGCGCAGCTGGCCGCGCACCGGATCTGGATGCCCGGCATGGACGCCGGCACCGAGTGGGCCGACTACTACGACGAGCTGGCCGCCGCGTTCGGCCTCACGATCGACGTGGTGGGGCCGGCATTCGGAAACGAGGCCCTGATGGCCGAGATCGCCGACTCCGCGGAGCTGGCCACCCTCGTCGGCGAACGCTCGCGCTACCTGTGGCCGGACAGCTACGACCTGCGCCGCGTACCGGTGCGCGACCCGGCGCCGATCTACCCGATGTCACTGATCTGGCGCGCCGACAACCCGCATCCCGGGCTCGCCGCGCTGCGCGCTTACCTCACCGCCCGGCGAGCGCCCGCACCCGACACCGAGATCTGGCTGCCCAGCTGGAGCCCCGGCTCCTTCAAGCAAATTTCCCGGGTCCGCGTCAGCCGCTGACCGTCGCTCCCGCCGGAGAACGCGGAGGTCGGCGGCTCGCAGCGCTCGCCGATATCTCCGACCTCCGCTGCCAGCTCCGCGCGCGTCGCGGTTACTTCGGCGCCTCCGGCGGGGCCTCGGGCTCCGGCCGTGGCCGTCCCCGGCTTGTTTCACGATGTTGGGTGAATGGATGCGGTGGGAACCGGGCTTCGCACTCCTGCTGCGGCTGGGGGGGTTGGCCCGCCTTCCCACTGGTTGGGGAGGTGGCTCAGCATGTGGGCGGCGTGACCGCGACCAACCGCGCAGGGTGAGGCCGCGGGAGCAACGGTCTGGACCACGACGAACGTCGCGGTAGCCCAAATCTCCGTCCTAACAGGAATCCAGAGCCAGGCCACCCCGACTCCGAAAGCTCCCTAGAAGCCGGATACCGGGTTCTCCCGGTTCATCTCGCTCATCGCGGTGTCCGTCCACTCGCCATAGTCCTCACTGGAGTGGAGGATGCGCCGGGTCCAGCGGCCGCCGTGGAGCAGGCCGGCGCCTCGGGCCTCGGGCATGATGGCGAGCAGCGCGGCGTCGCCGTAGAGCGCGACGATCGCACCCACCCGCCGCGGTGACCACTCCGCCACGTCGGCCGCGCCTGACTCGAGGGCGGCGACGTCGGCCGCGTACTCGTCGCGGAGCCGGCGTAGCGCACGCGCGCCGGCGACGGTGCGGCGGGGCAGAAACCAGATCGCGGCGGCGGCGCAGGCCACGACGGCGAAGACGCCACCGGCGGGCGGCACGGCGCCGAGCGACACCAGCCGGGCCACGACGACGCCCGGTACGACGGCGAGCGCGAACGGCACGACGAGGCGTTTCCAGGCGGGGCGCAGCAGTCCGCGCCGCTCGAGTGCGCGGCGGGTGTCGCGCAGCACGGCGCGGACGCGGGGCTTTTCGCCCACCTCGCGCGCGCCGCTCCAGCCGAGCAGCCCGGCGAACAGCGCCTTCTCCAGCGGCTCACCATCGCGCGGGGAGCTCCCGACGCGTTCGACGCGGCCGCGGCGGTTGGTGTTGAGCAGGCCGCGCCGCAGCAACATGACGAGGCCGGCGCGGATCGTCGCCCAGCGGCCGCCGACCAGGCAGGCGATCTCCGTCACCAGCATGTCCTCACGCCCCATGTCGACAGTGTGGACCATGGGCGCTCGCGGCCGGATTGCGGAAAAGCGCGATTTACGCATTGATGTCGATCAAGTACTATAAGCGTCAATGTCTCGGTGTCGTGCCCTTCTGGGCGTTCTCGTGACCGTATCGCTGGCCGCCGGCTGTGGCGGCGACGACCCGGGTGACGGCGGCGGCGCCGGCCTGGAGCGGCCGACCATCAAGGTGGCGGTGCTCTCCCTCCCCATGAACGCGCCGTATTACATCGCGGTGAAGGAAAAGCTCTTCGAGGCCGAGGGGCTGAAGGTCGAGACCCAGCCCGTCCAGCAGAGCACGCAGGCCTACCCCGCGCTCAAGAACGGCACGATCGACGTCGTCTTCGCCAACAACTCCTCGATGCTGCTCGGCCACGACAAGGGCGACCTGAGGATCAACCTGATCGTCGAGGGCACCCGGCTCACGCCCGGCTTCATGGGCGTGCTGGTGATGCCCGGCTCGCCGATCCAGACGGCCAAGGATCTCGAAGGCAAGAGCGTCACCGTGCACGTGCTCAACAACATCCAGGCCATCACGCTCAACGCGATCGTGAAGGCCGGCGGCGCCGACCCCTCGAAGATCGACTATCGGCAGGTGGTCTTCCCGCAGATGGCGGCCGTGATGCAGAAGGGTGACGTGGACGCGATCCACGTGACCGAGCCGTTCCTCACCGACGCCAAGCAAAAGCTCGGCGCCCGCGTCGTCGTCGACGGCGGCGGCACCCCGGTCACCGACCTGCCGCTCGACGGATACTTCGCGCTCGACGGGTGGGCCGAGCAAAACCCGAAGACCGCCGCGGCGTTCCAGCGGGCGATGCGCAAGGCCCAGCAGATGGCCGCCGACCGCAAGGTGGTCGAGGCGATCCTGCCCACCTTCGTGCGCAACGTCTCGACGGAGGTGGCCAGCACGATGACCATGCCGGCCTTCCCCGTCGCGAACGACGCCGCGCACGTCCAGAAGCTCATCGACCTCATGCGCGAGCAGGGCCAGCTCACAAACCCGTTAGACGCGAAGTCCATCGTGTACGAAGCGGGTTGACGTGCCGCTCCGCCGGCTCGCCCGCGGCGCCGTAGGGGTCGGCCTCGTCGTCGGCGTCAGCGAGGCGCTGGGCCGGGCCGGCATCGTGCACGAAGACTTCCTGCCGCCCGCCTCGACGATCCTGGCCCGCGCCGCCGCGCTCGCCGCCGACACCGGCTTCCTGACCGACGTGCGCGCCACGCTCACCGCCTGGGCGCTGGGGCTGCTCATCGCGGTCGGCGTCGCGGTGCCGCTCGGCCTGGTGCTGGGCAACATCCCGCTGGTCGGCAACGCGGTCACCACGATCGTCGAGTTCCTCCGGCCGATCCCGTCGGTGGCGCTCGTCCCGCTGGTGGCGATGCTCCTCGGCAGCGGGCTGGAGATGAAGCTGACCGTCATCGTGTACGCCTCGGTGTGGCCGGTGCTGTTCAACACCGTGTACGGCCTGCGCGAGGTCGACCCGGTCGCGAAGGACACGTTGCGCGCGTTCGGTTTCGGCCGGCTCGCCGTGCTGTGGCACGTGGCGGTCCCGGCGACGGCGCCGTTCATCGCGACGGGTGTGCGCCTGGCCGCCGCGGTCGCGCTGATCCTCGCGGTGACGGCGGAGATGTTCGGCGGCTTCGGCGACGGCATCGGCATCTTCATCGCCGAGGCGGCCAACTACCCCGGCGGCACCACCGACACGCTCGCCGCCACCGTGTGGGCGGGCGTGCTCGGGCTGCTCATCAACACCGCGCTGGTACGGGGCGAGCGGCGCGCGTTCCACTGGGCCCGGCCGCGATGAGGGCCCTGCTGTCCCGCTGGGGCGTGTTCGTCGCCGGTGTGGCGGTGTGGCAGGTCGCGACCGCGGCGGCCGCCGACCCGTTCTTCCCCACACCCCAAGTCATCGCCGGGCGGATGTACGACCTGTGGTTCTCCGGGCCCGCCACGCGCCTGTTCCTGACCGACGGGGCGGTCGGCAACATCCTGCCGAGCCTGGCCCGGCTGAGCGCCGGCTTCGCCATCGGCGTGCTGGCCGGGGTCGCGCTGGGCCTCGCGGTCGGCCGCTCCGCCTGGACCTACGACCTGCTCGACCCGGTGCTCCAGTTCTTCCGGGCGATCCCGCCACCGACGCTCGTACCGGTCTTCATCGTGCTCTTCTCGCTCGGCCCGCAGATGCAGATCGCGTCGATCGCGTTCAGCGTGCTGTGGCCGGTGCTGCTCAACGCCGCCGACGGCGCCCGCACCGTCGAGCCGGTGCAGCTGGACACCGCGGCCGTCTTCCGGCTGACCACTGTGGAGCGGCTCCGGCTGGTCATCGTGCCGTCCGCGCTGCCGAAGATCTTCGCCGGGCTGCGGCTGTCGCTGTCCCTCTCGCTGATCCTGATGGTCTTCTCCGAGCTCCAGCCGGGTGCCGCCGACGGGATCGGCTTCCAACTCGTCGAGGCGACCACGCGCTTCGACTACGAGACGGTGTGGGCGGCGATCGTGCTGCTCGGCGTGCTGGGCTACGTCCTCAACATGGGTTTGCTGGCAATCGAGAGGCGGGTGCTGTCATGGCAACGGCCGGCCTGAGCGTGCGCGAGGCCTTCTTCGACGTGTGCCGGCGGGCGGGGATGACGACCTGGTTCGGCAACCCGGGCTCGACCGAGCTGCGCATGTTTCGCGACTGGCCGGGCGACTTCGCGTACGTGCTGGCCCTCCAGGAGGCCTCCGCCGTGGGGATCGCCGCCGGCCACGCCATCGCCACCGGGCGGCCGTCGCTGGTCACGCTGCACTCGGCCGGCGGGGTCGGGCACGCGCTCGGCGCCGTCTTCGACGCGTACCGCGACCGGGTGCCGCTCGTGGTCGTCGCCGGCCAGCAGTCCCGGTCGATGCTCGCCGCGCGGCCGTTCCTGTCCGCCGACGAGCCGGCCACGTTCCCCCGCCCGTACGTGAAGTGGGCCCGCCAGCCCGAGCTGCCCGCGGCCGTGCCCGCGTTTCTGGCCGAGGCGATCCGGGTCGCGGCGACGCCGCCGTGCGGGCCGGTGTTCCTGTCCGTCCCCGACGACGACTGGGACGCGGCCGCCGAGCCGGTGCCCGAGCGCACCGTCCACACCGGATTCGCCGCCGACCCGGCCGCGCTGCGCGAGGTGGCGAGCGCACTCGACGCGGCCACCGCGCCCGCGATCGTCGCCGGCCCGGGCGTCGACGAGGACCGCGCGTGGGCCGAGCTGACCGCGCTCGCCGAGCGGCTGCGGGCGGCGGTGTGGGGCGCGCCGATGACCAGCCGCGCCGCCTTCCCCGAAGACCACCCGCTCTTCCAGGGCCACCTGCCGCCGGTGCGGGCCGGCATCGCGAAGCTGCTCGCCGGCAACGACGTCGTGCTGGTCGTCGGTGCGCCGGTCTTCACGTACCACGTGGACAGTGCCGGGCCGCCGCTCGCGGAGGGCACCCGCCTCTTCCACCTCGACTGCGACCCGGCCACCGCGGCGTGGGCGGTGGCGGGCACGAGCGTGCTGACCACGGTGCGCGCGGGCACCGCCGCACTGCTCGCGCTGGTGGGTGAGCGGGACCGCCCCGCCCCGCCGCCGCGCGTACCCCCGCGACCACCCCCGCCGGGCGACCCGCTCGACGCGGCCGCGGTGCTCGCCGCGCTGCGCACGGCCATCCCGCCCGGCGCGGTCGTCGTCGAGGAGGCGCCGTCCCACCGCGACGCGCTGCACGACCACCTGCCGATGACGAGGCCGCGCGGCTACACCACCACGGGCGGCGGCGCGCTCGGCTGGGGCCTGCCGGTCGCGGTCGGCCGGGCACTCGCCGGCGAACGCGTGGTCTGCGTGGTCGGCGACGGCTCCGCCCTCTACTGCGTCCAGTCACTGTGGACGGCCGCGCGGCACTGCGTGCCGCTCACCGTGGTGGTGCTCGACAACGCCCGCTACGAGTCGGTCGCCGGGCTGGGCCGCCGCCTCGGCATCCCGGCGATCCCCGGCACCGACCTGCCCGGGCTCGACCTGACCGCGCTCGCCACCGGCTTCGGCGTCGCGTCGGGCCGAGTGTCCACCGCGGACGGTCTGGCGCCGGCGCTGGAGCGCGCCCTCTCCCACGCGGGCCCGTACCTGCTCGACGTGCACGTGCGGGCGACCGACACCGCCATCTACTGAACCGTCTCCGCCCGCTCCCGCACCAGCCGCCCCACCTCGGCACGCAGGTGCACGAACGCGGGCAGCTCCCGGGTGGCGATCTGCTCGCGCGGCCCGGGCAGGTCGACCGGCAGGTCCGCCCGCACGGCGCCCGGCGCGCCGCTGAGCACCACGACCCGGTCCCCCACGTACACGCTCTCGTCGATGTCGTGCGTGACCAGCAGGATCGTCATGCCGGGGCTCGCGCCGCGGACCCGCAGCAGCAGATCTTCGAGGTCTTCGCGCGCCTGTGCGTCGACCGACCCGAACGGCTCGTCCATCAGCAGCAGCCGCGGCCCGTAGGCCAGCGCGCGGGCGATCGCCACCCGCTGCTGCATGCCGCCGGAGAGCTGCATCGGATGCCGGCGGGCGGCGTCGCCGAGCCCCACCTGGGCCAGCGCCTCCTGCGCCGCCGCCCGCCTTGCCCGCCGGTCGAGACCGCGGCGCCGCAGCGGCAGCGCCACATTGTCGCGGATGGACAGCCACGGGTAGAGCGAGCGCCCGTAGTCCTGGAACACGAACGCCAGGTCGTCCGGCACACCCTCCACCGGCCGCCCGTCGAGCACGATCCGCCCCTCGGTGGGCCGCACGAGGCCGGCGACGCACCGCAGCAGCGTCGACTTGCCGCACCCCGAGGGACCCACGATGCTGACCAGCTCGCCCGCCGCCACCTGGAGCCGCACACCCCGGATCGCGACAAGCCCGTCGGCGTACGCGTGCGTGACGTCCTCAATATCGAGCACGGTCCCTACTCTAGGCACTCCCGCCCGCCCTGCCGTTTACACGTCTGGGCGGGTATACGGGAGCCCTCCTCGGAATTCACACCCAAGAGGGCTGCCCTCTTGGGGCGGGCCTGGGCGGTGGTCGGAGCGCGGAGCCGGCAGTGGAGGCCGGGGCTACTTGGGGCGGGTGGACAGGTCGGTGGTGGCGGTGGCGCCGGCCTCGGTGGTCCTGCGGAGGAAGTCGGCGAGGAGCTGGAGCTGGGCCTCGTCGTAGTCGGCGCAGAGGTCGTCCATCGCGCCGTTCATGCCGGCGTAGAGCTGGAACACCTCGCGGCCGCGGTCGGGCAGCGCGCGCACCGTGACCGCGCGGCGGTCGGCCGGGTCGCGTTCGCGGACGACCCAGCCGGCGCGTTCGAGGCGGTCGAGGATGCCGGTCATCGTCGCGGGGTGGAGGCCGGCGGCGCGGGCGAGCGCGGTCGGGCTGAGGGGGCCGTGGCGGCTGACCAGGTCGAGGCAGTCGAGGTCGACGTCCTTGAGGTCGAGGTGGATGCCGACCTGGCGGTTGAGCATCGAGAGCTGGTTGCGCAGGTCGCGGAGCGAGTCCTTGATCTCGTTGGTGAGCTGCCGGCGAGCACGCTGGTTTCCAGATGTTACGGGAGTCATATTGTCTCGGCCCCAAACTCAAATACTATGGTTCTCGTATCATACGGCAGCGAGAGGACAGGACCATGAAGCTCACCGTCGTGGCCGCCACCGGCGGCATCGGAAGGCATCTGGTGGAGCAGGCGGTCGCCGCCGGGCACGAGGTCACCGCGGTGGCCCGCCGCCCGCGGGACCTGCCGGAGGGGGTGCGCGTGGTCGCCGTCGACCTCGCCTCCCCCGACATGGCGGCGCTGCGGGCGGCCGTGGGTGGCGCCGACGCCGTGCTGTCCGGGCTGGGCCCCCGCGACCCGCGCGCGGACGCCGGCGTCACCTCGCGCGGCACCCGGGCCATCGTCGCGGCGATGCAGGCCGAGCACGTGCGGCGGGTCGTCGTGGTCAGCGCCGCGCCGGTCGGGCCGGTGCCCGTGCCGGGCGAGCCCCGGCCGCCCAAGCACGACCCCGGCGACGGGTTCTTCATGCGGCACCTGTTCAGTCGCATCGCCCGCGCGCTGTACGGCGCGCACTACGCGGACCTCGCGCTCGCCGAGCAGGCCCTGCGCGAGAGCGGTCTGGAGTGGACGGTCTCCCGCCCGCCGAAGCTCACCGACAAGCCGCTCACCGGCCGCTACCGGGTCGCGCTCAACCGCAACATCCGGGGTGGCTTCTCGGTGCCGCGCGCCGACGTCGCCCACCACATGCTCCGCATGGTCGACCAGCCGGAGACGGTCAAGCAGGTCGTGGGCATCGCCACCTGACCAGCCATTGAGCTCAACCGCTGGATCCAGACCGAAGGCCTGCTGATGATCGCCGCGCGTACGGTCCGCCACTGACGCGGACGCGGACAATCTGCCTCGAGGACGCCACGACGGGCGGCGACCCTACCCCGAAAGGTCTCTAGGACTAGGGTTACCTCGGCCGCGGCAATGGGCGGCCGGCCGCGGGTCCGGGGCGGCACGCTGTGGGGCATGTCACTCACGCTTGACGATCTGGTCGCCGCGCTCGACGCGCTGCGGCCGCGCATGGACGAGGTCAGCCTCGCGATCCACGCGCGCCCCGAGCTGAAGTTCGCCGAGTTCCACGCCCACGAGCTGCTCACCGCCTGGCTGGGCGAGGAGGGGTTCGCGGTGCGCGCGCCGGTTGGCGGGCTGGCGACCGCTTTCGTGGCCGTACACGAAGGACGGTCGCCGGGCCCGTACGTCGCGGTGCTCGCCGAGTACGACGCGCTGCCCGGGGTGGGGCACGGCTGCGGGCACAACCTCATCGCCGCCGGGGGCGCGGCCGCCGTGATCGCCGTGGCCCGCGCGCTCCCCGACCACCCGGGCACGGTGGCCGTCATCGGTACCCCCGGTGAGGAGATGGGCGGCGCCGGCAAGATCCGGTTGGCCGACGCGGGGATCTTCGACGGGGTGGACGCCGCGGTGATGGTGCACCCGGGCGACCGCTCGTTGACCGCCCGGCCGGGGCTGGCCGCCGCCCACCTGCGGGTCGACTTCACCGGGGTGAGCGCGCACGCCGCCGTGTCACCCTGGCTGGGCCGCAGCGCGCTCGCCGGCGCACAGCTCTTCCTCCAGGCGCTCGACGCGATGCGCCAGTTCGTGCCACCGACCGCGCGGCTGCACGGCATCGTCTCCGACGGCGGGCAGGCCCCCAACGTGGTGCCGGCACACGCCGCGGTCGACCTCTACGCCCGGGACACGACGGCGGTGTCGGTCGAGTCGCTGGTGCGGCGGATCACCGACGCGGCCGACGGCGCGGCGCTCGCCACCGGTACGAAGGCGGCGGTGGCCGAGACCGGCCCCCGGTACGCGGAGCGGCGCAACAACACGGTGCTGGCCGAGCGCTTCGGCGAGACGGTGCGCGCGCTCGGCGTCGACATCACCGCCGACGGCCCGGGCAGCCCGGCCGGCTCCTCCGACATCGGCAACATCTCGCATCTGCTGCCGGTGATCCATCCGTACATCCAGGTCGCGGACGCCGGTACGCCCAGCCACTCGGAGCCGATGCGGGAGGCGGCGGCCACCTCCTTCGCCCACGACCGCACCCAGGTCGCCGCGGCCGGGCTGGCCCGGGTGGTCGCCGACCTGTTGACCGAGCCGGAGCTGCTGGCCGCGGCGCGGGCCGAGTTCGACGGCGCGGCCGGCGGACAATAGGGCCATGTCGGTGGTGATCGTGCTCGGCGGGGTGGGGCCCGAACGGTTCAGCGTGACCGTCGCCCCGCTCCCCGAGCTGGCCGCCTGCCTGCACGTGCTGAGCGGGCCGGACCACCACACCGAGCACGCGCCGTGGGTCGACGAGGTCACCCGCGCCGCACCGCCCGCCTTCCGCGCCGGCCTGCACCGCTTCGCTCCACTGTGGAACGCCTTGCGCTGGCGCGGCTTCTACCCCGGACTCGACGCCCTCGACCTCGACACGTTCGCGGAGCTGACCGCGTACACGTGCGCGAGCGGCTACTCCGGCTTCGACTTCGGCCATGTCCTGCACGACCCCCGCCAGGCCGCGCTCCTGCGCCAGACCGCCTCCCGCCTGCCCGAGCCGCACCTGCGCCTCGCCGACGACCTGCTCCGCGACCCCGAGGCGGTGCGGTCCGACCTGCACGCCTTCGTCGACCTGTGCCGCGACGTCTTCTTCGCCGGCGTCTGGGCCCGCACCGAGCCGCTGCTCACCGCCGCCGGCCACCGCGTGCGGCAACGCCTCGCCGACCAGGGACCGGCGGCCGCACTGCTCTCCCTCAGCCCGTCCGGCGCCCGCCTCGTCACCCCGGCGACCGGGCCCGCGCGGGTCGTCTTCGACAAAGTGCACCACGCGGTGGTCAGCCCGGCCCGCACGCCGGTCACGCTGATCCCGACCCGCTACGGCGCGCCGCACCTGCTGGTCAAGAACGAGCCGGGCCTGGCGCCGGTCGTCCACTTCCCGGTCGACGCCCCCGACGTGGGTGTCACGCTGGCCCGCAGCCGCCTGCTGGGGCTCACCGACCCGCGCCGGGTCCGGCTGTGCCGGCTGATCGCCCGCCAGGCGATGACCACCGCCGACCTCGCCGACCGCCTGTCGATGACCCGCCCCCAGGTCTCCCGCCACCTGCGGGTGCTGCGCGACTTGGGCCTGGTGCGGGTCGAGCGCCACGGCCGGTACGTCCACTACGGACTCGACCTCGCCGCCGTCGAACGCATCGGCCAGGACGTGGCCACCGCCTTGCAGTTCTAGCGACCTTTCGACGTCAAGGTAGCTTTCCTCCGAGTCCCTTCAGGACGGGATTTTGGGCTACCGCGACGTCCGTCGTGGTCCAGACCGCTGCTCC
This sequence comes from Phytohabitans sp. LJ34, assembly GCF_052068095.1. Classification (NCBI taxonomy): domain Bacteria; kingdom Bacillati; phylum Actinomycetota; class Actinomycetes; order Micromonosporales; family Micromonosporaceae; genus Phytohabitans; species Phytohabitans sp. LJ34. Next base: position 263,814 of record NZ_JBQHDG010000010.1, read on the forward strand.
CGCGGCCTCACCCATCCGCCGCTGGCCGCGCTCACCCCGGCGGCTGCGCCGGGCCTTACGGCCCCGGCCGGGGGTAGGCGCGCGGGATGCCTTTGCTCTGCTTCCCTGGAGTGGCCACCCCCATCGGCCCACCGCCGTACGCACGACGGCGTGAACGCGGCGGTGCGCTCAGCCCGACAGCCGAGATGGGCGCGGCGGCCGCCACGGTGCTGGCGGAGCTGCGGGCGGTGGCCGAGCACCCGTGGTGCCCGTTCCTCGACGACTTCGACAGCCGCACCCGGCGCGGCCTCGGCCACCGCGACGGCGCCTTCCGCGCCGCGGCCCGCTCCACTGTGGAGCGGGTCAGCCCCGGATGACGGCGGCCAGCGCGTCGATGTCGCGGGCCAGCACCGACCGCACGCCCGCGTCCGGCACCAGCGCCGGGTCGGTGGCCAGCTCGCGGAGCGCGGCGAGCTGTCGCAGCGCCCGCTGGTCGTCGCCGGCCGCCTCGGAGGTGCGGGCGGCGTCCAGCTTGCCCGACAGCTTGCGATGCGCGACGGCGGAGAGCTGGCTCGTCGCGCGGAAGCGGTCGAGCAGCGCCCGCACGTCGCGGAACGACGTGGTGACGTAGAACCGGACCGTCGTGGTCGTGTGGTTGCCGGCCTTGTCGGTGGCGGTCACGGTCATCTCGTGAAGGCCCAACCCCAGGTCGTACAGGGGTTGCAGCCGCCCGCTCGGGTAGGCCGCGCCGTCCATCGTGCCGGCCGTCGTGGCGATGCCGGACGTCGGGTCGACCGCCTGGTAGGTGATCCGCACGTCCTGGCTGTCGCCGTACAGCGCACCCTCCGCGACGCCGGACACGATCGTGGTCGGCTTCGTGCCGTCGATCTTCAGGGTCGCCGCCCGGAGCGGCTCGGTGTTGCCGGCCGCGTCGGTGGCCCGGTAGCGCAGCTCGTGCGTGCCGTCTCCGGTGACGCCGACCGGCCCGGTGTAAGCGGTCCAGGGGCCGCCGTCCAGCGACCAGTCGACGGCCGTCACGCCGGCGCCGCCGTCGGTCGCGGTGAGCGTCACGGGCACGGCACCGGCGTGCCAGCCGTCGTCGTTGGCGGGCGCGAACGTCGCGGTCGTCCGCGGCGGCGTGCCGTCGGTGCGCAGCGTCGCCGTGCGGGTCGGCTCGACGTTGCCGGCCTTGTCGGTGGAGCGGTAGCGCACCTCGTGCCCGCCGTCACCGGCCACCTCGAACGGTCCGGTGTAGACGGTCCACGCCGTCGCGCCGTCCACCTGGTACTGCGTCGACGCCAGGCCGCTGCCGCCCGGCTCGTCGGAGGCGGTCAGCGTGACCGTGGCCGGGCCGATGTACCAGCCGCCGGACTCCGCGCCGGCCAGCGAGACGTCCGTCGACGGGGCGGTCGTGTCGGTACCGCCGGTGGGCGCGCCGTAGACGTTGAGCTCCCACAGCGAGTAGCCCCACTGGGTGCCCCGCTCCGCGCAGTAGACCCGCACGTAGCGGGCCTCCCCCGCGACCTCGACGTCGTCGATGCCGCCGTTGCCGGCCGTGGTGCTGTAGACCGGTGCCCAGTCGATGCCGTTGGTGGACGCCTGTATCTCGTACGACTTCGCGTACGCCGCCTCCCAGTTGAGGCGGACGCGGCTGAGGTCGTACGTCGCGCCGAGGTCGACGCTGATCCACTGTGGATCGCTGTGCTCGCTCCCCCACCGGGTGGCGGCGTTGCCGTCGACGGCGTTCGCCGCGACGTGCGAGCTGCCAGGCTCCACAGTGGACGCCTGGGTCACCTTTCCGCGGGCCAAATCCTCGCCGGTGGTACCGCCCGCCCGCACTCGGATGTTTCGGTAGCTGATGTCGAGGCCGGCGCCGTCGTTCTGCACACCGATGTAGCCGTCGGCGATCGCCCGCTCGCTCGTGTAGTCGTTGATCTTCACGCCGTTGAGGTAGACCTCGACGTGCTGGCCGCTGACCCGGATGTCGTAGGAGTTCCACTCGCCCGGCTCGTTGAGGTTGGCCTCGCGCAGGGCGGTGTCCGGCGCCTTGAAGCTGTACACGCTGCCGGTCGTGCGGGTCGGGTCGGCGTCGGTGGCGTCGATCTGGATCTCGTGGCCGGCCGAGACCGGTGCCCACGGGTCGTCGCCGGGGTTGGGGAAGCCGACGAAGACGCCGCCGTTGTCGTCGCCCGGCATCATCCAGTCGACCTTCAGCGAGTAGTCGCTGAACGTGCGGACCGGGAACCACAGCAGGCCCATCCCGCCGACCGAGCTGATCGTGCCGTTTTCCAGCGTGAAGCCGCCCGGCCCGGCGTGCAGCCACTGGTCGAGGCTGGCCTGGGTGCCGTCGAAGAGCGGCGTGTAGCCGGTCTCCGGCCGGCAGTCGCCCGCCGCGTCACCGGCGGCCAGCCGGATGCCGCCGAGCAGCATCTTCAGGTAGCTCTCGTCCGCGTAGGACTCGGCGGTGTGGCCCATGCCGGTGTACCAGGAGCGGCCGCCGTCGTAGCGCTGGCACCAGGTGATCGGGTGGTCGGCGCCCATGCCGCCGCCGTTGTAGCTGGACTCGTCGAGGCTGGCGAGCACCTTCACGTTGGCCCGCGGGTTGGTGCGGTAGTCGTACCACTCGTCGGTGCGGGTCCAGGTCGGCGCGAAGTGCGCGGTCGACGGGTTGGCCCGGTCTTCGAAGCGCACGGTCGCCTGCTGGGTCGCCGGGTGCGACCGGAAGTACGCGCCGACGAGTCCGCCGTACCACGGCCAGTCGTACTCGGTGTCGGCCGCCGCGTGGATGCCGGCGAAGCCGCCGCCGCCCCGGATGTACCCCTCGAACGCGGCCTGCTGCCCCGCGTCGAGCACGTCACCGGTCGTGGAGAGGAACACCACCGCCTTGTACCGCGCGAGGTTTTCCGGGGTGAACGCGGCCGCGTCCTCGGTGGCGTCGACGGCGAAGCCGTGCTCCTCGCCGAGCCGCTCGATGGCCGCGACGCCGGCCGGGATCGAGTCGTGGCGGAAGCCCGCGGTCTTGGAGAAGACCAGCACCGGATTGCCCTCCGCCGCGCGCGCGGACGCCGGGCTGGCCGGCGCGGCGAGCGCGGTGAGGACGAGGGCGGCGCAGGCCAGCGACGCCAGCAGGCGAAGGCGCATCGTGCGCTCCTTCCCACCGAGGGGTGGCTCAGCGGATCGAGTGGGACAGGGCGCGCCGCCGCACCTGGGTCGTCTGGCCACTGTGGACAGACTGGCAGCGGCCGCCGAGCCACCGCGCCACCAAATTTACGGCGGCGCGGACGGAGCGTCAACGCGCGGCGACCTATCGGGTAAGCAGCGTGGCATAGTCGGCCGCGGTCGCCGGCGCGTGCGACAGCGAGCCGTCCGCCCGCGGCACGCCCACCGGCTGCCGCTCGTGGGTGAACGCGACCGACGTGATGCCCGCCTTCGCGGTCAGCGTACAGACGATCTGGGCGAACGCGAGCACCTGGTCGGTGCGGCCGCCGCCGTCCAGCACGCCGGTCAGCTCGACCACGGCCCGACCGCCGCTGACCTGCACGCCGGCGACGTCGGCCGCGCGCAGCGCGGTGGTCATCCCCGCGCCCCGCTCGGCCGGCGTCGGGCCGGCGAGCAGGTCGTCGACGAGCTCGTCCACGGTCGGTTCGGCGGGCAGGTGGCGGGTGACCGCGACGAGCCCGCCGCCGCGGACGAGGAAGACCCGCTCCGGGACGCTGCCGGTGCCGTTCTCCGGCGGGGTGGGGGTGGCCCAGGCGTGCGCGACGCCGCTGGGCGGGTTGACCCGGCGGGCGTGCTCCTCGGTCTCGACGCCGCAGCCCGCGACGGCCAGCACCGCGCAGCTCGCGCCGGCCAGCAGGTCGGTGACGAGGTGCTGGAAGCGCTCCACCTCGCCGGATAGCAGGGTGACCGCCGTGGCCGTCCGGCTGTCCAGGCGGCCCCGGTTGCGGTCGAGCACGCTCGTCGCGGCGGCCAGCGTCTGGAGCGGCGAACGCAGCTCGTGGCTCACGTCGGCGGCGAACCGGCGGTCCCGTTCCAGGCGGGCGGAGAGCTGGTCGACCATCTGGTTGAACGACGTCGTGAGGCGTTCCAGATCGGGTTCGGTGGCCGGGTCGAGACGGGCGTCGAGGTCGCCGGCGGTGATCTCGCGCGCGGCGGCCGTGACCGTGTCGAGGGGGCGCAGCGCGCGGCGGGCGAGGTACCAGCCGAGGCCCGCCCCGGCGGCGGTCGTGCCGGCCGCGACGAGCGTGAGTACCAGCGCGAGCACCCGCAGCGTGTTGTCGAGCTCGTGCAGCGAGTCGATCACGTAGAAGCCGGTCGACGAGGGCAGCGGCACGCCGACGACCACCGCCGGCCCGGTCTCGGTGCGCACCCGCTGCATGCCCAGCTCGCCCCGCTCGACGAGCTGCCGCAGGCCCATCGGGATCGTGTCGGTGACGCCGGCGTCGGCGTCCCGCGCGTACCAGCGGCCGTCGCGGTGCAGGAACGCCCGCCGGGTGGTGCCGGTGTTGAGCGCGCGGAGCACGCCCACGATGTCCGGCTGGGGTGTGGCCAGCCCGGTCTGCACGACGCCCGCGTCGAGGTAGGCCGAACGCAGCGCGTTTCGCTCGCGGCCGGCCATCAGGGCCCGCTCGGTGAACTGGTACGAGAGCGCCGCCATCGAGGCGGACAGCGCGAACGCGCCGGCCGCGAACGCCGCCGCCACCCGGGTGCGCAGCCCTGGCCGCTTCACGGTGCCACCTTCGCTCGCTCGTGCGGCGCTGAAGGCGACGTCTTCCCTCGCCGGCCCGAAACCCCGACTTCGTCGGCGGGCCGGCTCAGTCCAGACGCCGCCGCGCCAACTCGCTCGCTCATCGGGGCAGCTTGTAGCCCATGCCGCGGACGGTCACCAGGTGCCGCGGCGCGGCCGGGTCGGCCTCGATCTTCTGCCGTATCCGTCCGATGTGGACGTCAACGAGGCGCTCGTCGCCGTACGCGTAGTCCCACACCCGCTCCAGCAGCTGGGCCCGGGAGAGCACGCGGCCGGGGTGCTGGGCCAGCTCGCACAGCAGCCGGAACTCGGTGCGGGTCAGCGCCACCGGCCGCCCGGCCACCGACACCTCGCCGGCCTCGGGGCGGATCTCCAGGTCGCCGAAGACGAGCGCGGGCACGACCGACGCCGCGCTGGCCGCGCGCGCCCGCCGCCGCAGCGCCCGCAGCCGCGCCGACAGCTCCTTGACCGCCACCGGCTTGACCAGGTAGTCGTCGGCGCCGGCCTCCAGCGCGGCCACGATGTCGTGCGTGTCGTCGCGCGCGCTCACCACCACGATGGGTACGTCGTCGCGGCTGCGCAGCTGGCGGATGCACTCGAAGCCGTCGACGCCGGGCAGCATCAGGTCGACCAGCACCGTGTCGGCCGGCTCGCGCCGCTGCGCCACGAGCCCCTCCTCGGCGGTGGCCGCGCCGCGGACCGCGTAACCCTCGTCTTCGAGGCCGAGCGTCAACGACAGCCGGATGCGGTCGTCGTCTTCGATCAGCAGCACCTGTTCCATCCAGGCATCATGGACCACTCGCCGCCGCGCGGCACAGTGCGGACGGTTGTCACACGACCGTCATATAACCGCGGAATGATCGCCATATCCGGGGTCGAGGCTTACTTCGAGGTCTTCGCAGCCGCTCCGGGAAATTGCCGGCAGCGGCTTTTCGGCGTACCCTTTTCTTTGTGTCAGAATGCGCTCGCATCAGCCGTGCGGGCGAGCCGCCCGGATCAATCTCAAAGCACAATTCTTCCTTAAGAAAACACTATTTGACTTGGTCGTCCAAGGCGCTTTACCGTGCCCTCGGAAACAGTTTCTTAGTGCTTTTCTCGCGGAGGTGATGGTTGCCGTGACCGCCCCACGCATCGCGGCCGTTCTCGTCGGCCTGGCGCTCGCGTTGGCGGCACCCGCGGCCGCGGCGAGTGCGCAGCCGGTAGGTCCCGCGCAGCTCGGCGCGACCGACCTCGCCCTGCTCAACGGCGTGCGCCTGGCCGGCCTGTGGGAGATGCCGGCCGGTCAGATGGCCTCCGAGCGGGGCAGCTCGCAGCGGGTGCGCGAGGTCGGCGCGGAGATCGCCGCCCAGCACGCCGAGCTCGACCAGCTCGTCGTCGACGCGGCCAACAAGCTCGGCGTCCAGCTCCCCACCGAGCCCAATGCACAGCAGCAGGGATGGCTCAACGAAATGCGCGGCGCGTCGACCGACCGCGAGTTCGACCGCATCTTCGTCGAGCGCCTACGGGCCGCACACGGCAAGATCTTCCCGGTCATCGGCGCGGTCCGCTCGGGCACCCGAAACGAAATCGTGCGCAAGCTCGCGCAAGACTCCAACGGCTTCGTGATGACCCACATGACGTTGCTGGAAAGCACCGGCCTGGTCCGCTACGGCGACCTGCCGCCGGCCGTCATGCCCGCCGACCAACCCAAGATCGACTCGATTCAGGAGGCGGCGCTCGCCAAGACCGCCGCGGGCAGCGGCCTCGACCCGCTGGTCATCTGGGTCATCGTCCTGGCCGCCGCGGTCCTGGGCGTCGGCGGCACGTGGCGCCTCTTCAAGCCCCGCTAAACCGCGGCGCCGCTGATAGCCGCCCACCGCGGCCCCGGGGTCAGCCCGCACCGCGGCCCCGGGGTCAGCCCGCACCGCGGCCCCGGGGTCAGCCCGCACCGCGGCGCCGGGGCCAGCCGCGCACCGCTGCTCCCGCCGGAGACCGCGCGGGCCGGCGGATCGGCGGCCCACCTTCCCCCTGTTTGGGGATGTGCCGCGGCAACCCCGCATCTCCCACGTGACGGGACGATCGGGTCAGGATGTGGAAGGCGTGGTGATCGTTAGCCCAGAACCCGTGTGACACGCGGGCACGAACGCGGGTTTTGGGCTAACGATCACGAGCGCGGTGGACGCCGCCGGGCCCCGCACCGAGAGCGCTATTCAGAACGGTTTATCCCCACGTGCGGTAGATCTCAAGTCCGGTGACGGTGCGTAGTACTTCGGGGAAGTCGGTGAGGCGTCCGCGCCAGCCGGTGTCGAGGACCTTCCAGTTGACCAGGTAGGCGATCGCGCGTTCGACTCCCGCGCGGGTGCTGTTGATCGCTCGGTTGCAGGCGCGTTGGATCTCGGTCAGTTCGGCGTTGTGGGGGTTTGCGGGTGCCGGTGATCGCCCCGGTGCCCAGGTAGCCGAGGTCGGCGAGCATGCCGGGCCCGCCCGGTTGCAGGTGGTTGGCCCAGCGGTCGGCGATGCCGGACTCGGCCAACGCCTTGCTGTCGTGGCGGGCGCCGGGTACCGGTAGGCCGGTGTCGATCAGCCTGCCGACCAGGTCGGATACGGCTTGGACGTTGAGGCCGGCGGTGTGGCGCTTGCCGGAGTACAGATCCGCGACGCCGGCGCGGTTTCCGGTCGGTGCCAGGAACCCGTCAACCAGCACGGCCGACCGCTTGGTCTGCTGCCGTATCTGACCGGCGAAATCCGCAGTGACCGCGCGCAGCAGCGGCCGCAACCGGCGCACGATCCGAGACACCGTCGATTGTGAGCAGCCGAACAGCTCGCCGGCCACCGCCTGGGACTCGTTGCGGCGCATTAGGAACAGGGCCAGCACCACCGCTCGGTACAGGCCCAGCACCCGACGTCGTCCCTTCACCGGCTGCCATACCCCGTCCAATAGTTCGAACACCGCGGTCACCAGGTCGGCGACTTGATCGCCGCGTAGCCCGGTCATAGCCTGGCAGCGCGGCGGTTGCCCCATGTTGATCTCTTTGGTCCACACAACCCAGGTGATCTACTGCCAGGCTGCCGCCGTTACCCGTACCGACACCCGTGTTATCGACCACAGTGGACCGTCAGACGTTCGGAGAACAGCGCTCATGGCACAGCCGCGAACCAAGGCCGGCACGTGAACGTGCGGGAGGCGGTCATCGAGCGGCGCTGCTGGTCGTGTGGATTGATGGCGTCGTGCCGGGCGTACGAGTCGGTCGTGCAGAGCCGGCTCCAGTGGGGGATCTTGTATCAGTGCGCCTCGTGTGACGAAACCGCGGAGGAGTGCGGCTGGGACCAGACCCCCGCCGAGGTCCGGCAGGCGCTACTCGACCAGTGCGGCGTGTACCGCTTGCAGGTCGCGCAGGGCACCACGCGGATGCCTATGCTGCGGGTCTTCCGAGCCCGTGGCGTACCGGTCCGCGAAGTGTCCACCCTGGTCGAAAGCATCATAAACGCAGGTCAACCGGGCACCGAGGCGGAGTTGGAACTGCTCCGGCTGCACTTGGCAGCAGCCGGCGTGCGGGCGACCGTCACGCAGGACGCTCCTCCACCACCGTAACGTGACCACGCTCCAGGGGCCCGCGCAGCCCGCCGTAACGCGTAGTGGCAACGCGCGTTTAGCCCATAGTGGACCGTCAAACGTTCTGAATAGCGCTCCGACCAACCGCCAAAGTCGACGGGCCATTGGATACCAAGATCTGGCGGCGGGCCTTCCGAACCAAGGTCTTGCCCGGGGGCTTGCACCGCGGGCCGGCAGTGGACGGCCGGGGGTTTCGGCGAGCGCTGCGAGCCGCCGGCCGGGAGCGGTGCCCGCAGGAGCATACGGTCTACAGCTGGCGCGGACCGGGGCAAATATATCTCCAGACACTCACAAAAGGGCGAGACACCCCGGATCCGAAGCTTCAGACCTCGACGGTGATCTGCTCGTCGCGGGTGCCTTCGTCCAGGAGCAGCCTGGGGACGACGCCGGCGGCGAGCACCTGGTCCCGGCTCGGCCGCGGCGCCGGTCGGCGCGAGGGGCCGGGCATCGGGGTGCTCACGGTGCGGTCTCCCCGGCCGGGGCGGCGTCCGCCGGGACGATGCTCAGGACCTGGTCGACCCGGGCGATGCGCAGGATCCGGCGCAGTCTCGGGGTGGGCGCGCGCAGGGTCAGGCGGGCGCCGGCCCGCCACATGTCGCGGTGCACGTCGAGCAGCAGGCCTATCCCGGCGGCGTCGATGGTCGCGCAGCCGGCCACGTCGAGCACCAGGCTGTCGGGGCGCAGCCGGACCGCGGCGTCGAGCACGGGGCGCAGCGCGGGCAGGCAGGCGACGTCGAGGCGCTCGGTCACGTAGACCTCCACCACCGGGACGTGGCACGGTGCGGTCGCCATCATGCGGACAGTCTCCGGCCGGGACATGGTGGCGCCCCCGCGGCTCCATGACGGTCTGGTGACGGCCCCGAGCGGTCAGCGGGAGTCGAGGAAGGCGAGCACGGCCAGCACGCGGCGGTGGTCGTCGTTGGCCTCGGCGAGGTCGAGCTTGGCCAGGATGTGGCGCACGTGCTTTTCCACCGTGCCCTCGGTCAGCCACAGGCGGCGGGCGATGCCGGCGTTGGAGCGTCCCTCCGCCATCAGGGCGAGCACCTCGCGCTCCCGCGCGCTGAGCGCGGCCAGCGGGTCGTTGCGGCGGCGGGCGCTGACCAGCTCCTGGATGAGCGCCGGGTCGACCACCGAGCCGCCGCGGCCGACCCGGCCGAGCGTGTCGATGAACTCGGCCACGTCGCTTACCCGGCTCTTCAGCAGGTAGCCGACCGCGCGGCCGCTGGCCAGCAGCTCCATCGCGTGGTCGAACTCGGCGTGCGCGGAGAGGACCAGGATCGCCGTGTCGGGGTGTTGCTGCCGGATGGCGCGGGCCGTGTCGAGGCCCTCGGTGGTGTGGGTCGGTGGCATGCGGATGTCGATGACCGCGAGGTCGGGCCGGGTCTCGCGGACCACCTCCAGCAACGCGGCGCCGTCGCCGACCTGGGCGACCACCGTGAGGCCGGAGCGCTCCATCAGGCTGGCCAGGCCCTCGCGGAGCAGGACGTCGTCATCGGCGATGACGACCCGCATAGGGGTCGTCTCGCCGGTCTCCGTCATGGTTCAGCATTATCGACCATCGGACAGCGCCCGCTGCCCCCGCATCAGCCACCGCGCCCAGAGCAGGAGCAGGCCGACCGCGGCGACCCCGGCCATCAGGCCCCAGTTGAGGATCGTGTACACGTGCACCTGGGCCTGGGTGACGCCGGGCTGCTGGCCCAGCTCGATCATGCGCAGCTGGGCGGTGGTGCCGGTCAGCAGCAGCGTCAGCCACACCGCGACGATGCCGGCCGCGTCCCACATCGCGTGCAGGGCCGAGACCAGCAGGTACCAGCCGAACACCGAGCCGCGCGCCTTGGGCCGGCCGTTGCGGGCCCGCGCGGCGGTGGCGAAGAGCGCGCCGCCCAGGATCGCGGTCCACAGGCCGTGGCCGACCGGGGCGAGGGCGCCGCGCAGGGCCTCGGTCTCCACCACGTTCAGCAGCGACAGGCCGTTGGGCGTGAAGAGCGATGTGAACGCGTAGCCGGCGCTCTCCAGCGCGGCGAACCCGAAGCCGACGGCGGCGCCGAGCACCATCCCGTCGCGGACGGTGTAGCGGTTCAGGCGGCGGGCCAGCAGCCACAGCGCGCCGAGCTTGACCGCCTCCTCGATGAGGCCGACGCCCACGAAGCCGAGCGCGGAGGGCTTGCCCAGCAGCGCCGACTCCAGCACTGAGGCGCCCAGCACGCCGAGCACGCCGCCGACCACGAACGCGGTGAAGATCCGCTGCGGGGTCAGCACGCCGTCGGCGCGGGCGAACGCGAACACCACGAACGTGACCGGCACCAGGAAGCTGCCCAGCAGTATCACGGTCGGTACGAGGTTGACGTTTCCGGTGGCGAACGTGATCAGCACGGTCGCCACCCACAGCGCGGCGCCCGCGAGGAAGGTCTTCAGCCAGCTCGGGACGTGGCGGCGGCGGTGGGTCACGGCCTGCGTGTAGACCGCCGGCGGGGCGAAGGAAGTCATAGCGCTCATAGACAAAGGCTGGCAGCGAAGGCGCCTTCCGCGCTTCGCCGCCAGCCTCCCTTCCGGGTACCGGCTAGCCGGTATTCAGGTCTGCCGGATGGCTTCGTCGACGTCGGTGCCGTCGATGGTCTCCCGGTCGAGCAGGACCCGGGTGAGCCGGTCGAGGGTGGCGCGGCGGTCGGTGAGGGTGGCGACCGCGCGCTCGTCCGCTTCCCGCAGCAGGCGGCCCACCTCCTCGTCGATGACGCGCTGGGTGGCCTCCGCGTACGGGCGTACGGTGTCGAGCCCGCCGAGGTAGGACGGGCCGCCGCTGGTGAAGCCGACCGGCCCGAGGGCGGCGCTCATGCCGAACTCGCGGACCATCCGGGTGGCCAGCTCGGTGGCGCCGGCGAGGTCGTTGGCGGCGCCGCTGGACACCTGCCCGAACACCACCCGCTCGGCCGCGCGCCCGCCCATGCGTACCGCGAGGGAGTCCTTGAGGTAGCCCTCGCTGTACAGGTGGCGCTCGTCGACGGGCAGCTGCTCGGTCACGCCCAGCGCCTGCCCGGCCGGCAGGATCGTCACCTTCGCCACCGGGTCGGCGTGCGGCGACAGCGCGGCCACGAGCGCGTGCCCGGCCTCGTGTACGGCCACCGCGCGTTTCTCCTCCGGCAGCAGCGCGTTGGTGCCGTCGCGGCGGCCGAGCAGGATCCGGTCGCGCGCCTCGGCGAAGTCGAGGGCCTCGATGACGTCCCGTCCCGCGCGGACCGCGAAGATGGCCGCCTCGTTGACCAGGTTGGCGAGGTCGGCGCCGGAGAAGCCGGGCGTGCCGCGGGCCACCACGTTGAGGTCCACACCGGACGCGAGCGGTTTGCCGCGGCTGTGCGCGACGAGGATCGCCTCACGCTCCCGCTGGGCCGGCAGCGGGATCGCCACCTGCCGGTCGAAACGCCCGGGCCGCAGCAGCGCGGGGTCGAGCACCTCGGGCCGGTTGGTGGCCGCGATCACCACCACGCCGCCGGCGGGGTCGAAGCCGTCCATCTCCGCGAGCATCTGGTTGAGCGTCTGGTCGCGCTCGTCGTTGGCGAACAGCTGCCCACCGCGGCGCTGCCCCAGCGCGTCGATCTCGTCGATGAACACGATGGACGGTGCCTGCCGCCGCGCCTCCTCGAACAGGTCGCGCACGCGCGCGGCGCCGACGCCCACGAACATCTCCACGAAGCTGGAACCGGTCACCGAGATGAACGGCACGCTCGCCTCCCCGGCCACCGCGCGGGCGAGCAGGGTCTTGCCGGTGCCGGGCGGCCCCACCATGAGCACGCCCTTGGGGCCGACCGCGCCGGCCCGCCGGTAGCGGTCCGGGTGCTTGAGGAAGTCGACCACCTCGCTGACCTCGCGCTTGGCGCCCTCGTAGCCGGCGACGTCGGCGAACGTGGTGCTCGGCCGCTCCCGGTCGAACAGCCGCCCGCGCGAGCGCCCGATGCCCATCAGCCCGCCGATCTGCCGGCGGGCCGTCCGCCCGGTCCACAGGAAGAGGGCCACGATCAGCAACAGCGGCAGGAAGCTCAACACCAACGACCAGACCGGGGTACCGGACGGCTTGGTGCTCACCTGCACGTCGTGCTGGTCGAGCAGCTGGGTGAACTGCGGGTCCTGCAAGCCCACCGGATAGCTGGAGGTGAACGTGGTGCCGTTGGTGAGCTTGCCGGAGACACTGCCGTCCTGGCCGAGCGCCACCGAGGCGACCTGGCCGGCGCCGATGTCCGTCTTCAGCTGCGAGTAGGTGAGGCTCTCCGGGTGGTGCGCGGCCGGGTTGGGCACGAAGAACAGCGCCATCGCGACGAGCACGCCGGCCAGCAGCAGCCACACGCGCCAGCGCGGCGGGCGGGGCGGCGGTGCCTGCGGCGGCCCAGGCCTCGTCGTCCCGCGGTCCAGGAGCTGACCGCCGGTTTCTCTCTTCATCGCGTTCTCCGTCTACAGTGGAGTGCCGTCGCGCACGGCGGCGGCCTCGGCGGGGGTGAGCTTGATCGCCACGGCGGCCACGTTGTCGTCGAGGTGGGACACCGTGCCGGTGCCCGGGATCGGCAGGATGGCCGGCGACCGGGCCAGCAGCCAGGCGAGCACGATCTGGCGCGGCGTCGCGTCGTAGCGCTCGGCCAGCGTGGTGATCGCCGGGTTGCCGTCGAGGTCCTGGATCGGCGCCCACGGCAGGAACACCATCGACTCCTGCTCACACAGGTCCACAAGGGACTCCGAGCGGCGGTCGTCCACGTTGTACCTGTTCTGGACCGACACCACCGGAGTCAGCGCCTGGGCCGTCCGCAGCTGCTCCTCGGTGACGTTGGAGACGCCGATGTGCCGGATCTTGCCCTGCTCCTTGAGCTGTACGAGCGCGCCGATCGAGTCCTCGTACGGCACCTGGGGGTCGGGCCGGTGGTGCTGGTAGAGCGGGATCTGCTCCAGCCCCAGCCGCCGCAGGCTGCCCTCGCACGCCGCGACGAGGTGCTCGGGCCGCCCGTCGGCCGGCCACGGCCCGCGGCCGCGCCGCACCAGGCCGCCCTTGGTCGCGATGACCAGATCTTCCGGGTACGGGTGGAGGGCCTCCCGGATCAGCTCCTCGCTGACGTGCGGGCCGTACGAGTCGGCGGTGTCGATGAACGTGACGCCGAGCTCGACGGCCCGGCGCAGTGTCGCCTTCGCCTCCTCGCGGTCGGCCGGCTCGCCCAGGATGTAGGGGCCGGTGATCCGCATGGCGCCGTAGCCGAGGCGGTTGACCGTCAGGTCGCCGCCGACGTCGATCGTGCCGGCCATCGAGGCGTGCACCGTGTTCCGCGCTGGCATGGGTCAGGACCCCCTTCGTCGGGAAACTCGCTGTGCGTTCCAGCCTCGCCCCGCCCGGGCGGTGGGCCATCGCGGTCAGCGGGAATGTGGCGATACCCGCTAGCGGGTAGACGAACCTATACCTGCTACCAGGAATGCGCCGGTGGCGGGCCGGATGCCATGCTCTGGGCATGGTAAGGCGCTGCCTGATCGTCGACGACAACGAGCGGTTCCTGGCTGTCGCCCGCACGAGCCTCGAGCGGGACGGCCTGGAGGTGGTGGGCACCGCGACCACCGTCGCGGACGCCCTCGACAAGACCGACCGCCTGCACCCGGACGTGGTGCTGGTGGACATCGCGCTCGGCGCGGAGAGCGGCTTCGACCTGACCCGCCAGCTCGTCGAGCGCCACCCCGACCTGCGCGCGCGGGTCGTGCTGATCTCGACCCGCCGGGAGGACGACTACGCCGACCTGATCGCGCTCAGCCCGGCCGCCGGCTTCGTGTGGAAGGCGCAGCTGTCCGGCGGTGCGGTGCGCGAGCTCGTGCCGGAGACCTCTTGACGGCCCGCTGGCTCCGCGGCCTGCTGGCCGGTGCGGTCGGCGTCGCCGCGGTCACCGCCGTGGTCGCCCTGGTCGAGCCGCACCTGCCCGCGATGAGCCTGCTCGTGCTGTACCTGCTGGCGATCCTGCCGGTCGCGGTCCGCTGGGGTGCCGGGCCGGCGGCGGTGGTGTCGGTGGTGAGCACGGTGCTGTTCGGGCACCTGTTCCTCCCGTCGAGCCGGCGCTGGTGGTTCACCGAGGTCGACAACGCCGTGGCGATCGGCGTCTTCCTCGTCACGGCCGTGGTGGTCGGCGACCTCGCGGCCCGGCAGCGCCGGGCGGCGGAGCACTCCGCGCGGCTCTCGGCCGAGCAGGCGGCGCTGCGGCGGGTGGCCACCCAGGTGGCCCGCGAGGTGCCGCCCGAGGAGGTCTTCGCGACCGTCGTCGACGAGGTCGGCCGCCTCCTCGGCGCCGACTCCACCACCGTCGAACGCCTCGAACCGGACGGCCGGCGCACCGTCGTCGCGCGCAGCGGCTCCGCGGCGGACGGAGCGGACGAGCTGGTGATCCCGGTGGTCGCCGGCGGCCACACCTGGGGCGCCCTCACCGCGCGGCGGGGCAGCGACGGGTTCCCGGCCGGCGCCGAGCGGCGGATCGCGGAGTTCAGCGAGATCGTGGCCATCGCGATCGCGAACGCGGAGAGCCGCACCCAGCTGGCCGCCTCCCGCGCCCGGGTCATCGCCGCGACCGACGCCACCCGTCGCCGGCTGGAACGCGACCTGCACGACGGCGCCCAGCAGCGGCTCGTCTCGCTGGCGCTGGAGCTGCGCCAGGTGGAGAGCGCCGTCCCCGCCGACCTGGCCGGATTGCGGACGGACCTCGACCGGATGGCCGGCGACCTCACCGACGCCCTCGACGAGCTGCGCGAGCTCTCCCGCGGCATCCACCCGGTGATCCTCTCGGAGGGCGGCCTCGGCCCGGCCCTGCGCACGATCGCCCGCCGCGCCGCGGTCCCGGTCGAGCTGGACGTCCGCACGACGTCACGGTTTCCGGAGCCGGTCGAGGTAGCCGCCTACTACGTGGTGTCGGAGGCGGTCACCAACACCACCAAACACGCCGCGGCCACGCACGTCCAGGTCACCCTCGACGCCAGTGGCGGCACCCTGACCCTCCGGGTACACGACGACGGCGCGGGCGGCGCCGACCCGGCCCACGGCTCGGGCCTGACCGGCCTGCGCGACCGCGTGGAGGCGCTGGGCGGCGCGATCCACGTCACCAGCCCGCCCGGCGCCGGCACCACGGTCGACGTCTCGCTCCCCCTGTGACCGTCAGCCGATCTCGGCGACGATGTTGCCGTCGGGGTCGCGGATCCGCGACTTCACGATCCGCACGGACAGGTTGGGCGCGCTCGGCAGCCGGTAGGTGCCGGCGACCGGGCGCAGCGCGCCGGCCAGCTCGGCCAGCACCGGCGGCGGCACCTGGATCTCCGCGAAGCCCTCGCCCCGGTCGGTGACCGTCACCCGCTCGCCCGGCTGGAAGCCGACCGCGCCGTTGGGGCCGTCGACCAGCAGCCCCCGGCCGAACGGCAGGCGGGCGGCCAGCACCCGGCCGACGCGGGCGGCGGCGTTCGCGCCGAAGGTGAGCGTGGTGCCGGCGGCCGGCCCACTCTCCCAGCTCGCCTCCGCCACATACATCGAACCGGTCGACGAGCCCTCGCGCCGCACGCCGTCGGCGATCGCGGCCGCCACCGCCGGGTCGTCGGTGAGCGTGCCGCGGGCGAGGTCGGTCACGAAGAGCGGCAGGTGCGGCGCCAGCGCCTGGAGCAGCGCGGCCGCGTCCCACAGCTCGATCGTCGCGTACTCCTCCAATGTCAGCCCCACCACCTGGAGGAAGCGCAGCCGCCCGTGCGGCGTGCCGATCACGCCGAGCTCCGGGTCGTCGACGAACGTGATCGCGCGGATCGCCGTGTCCGGCGCGGCGAGCGAGATGGGCCCGTTGAGGTCGACGTGGTGGCCGGGCGCGAACGGGTTGCCACTGCTGAACACGTAGCGGGCGAGGTTCTGGAGGAAGTTGAGCGCCCACACCGGCGGCTCGGTCTCCGCGCCCCGCGCGACCCGGAAGGTGAGCTCGAAGCCCCACCCCGACTCGTCGGGGTCGTCGGACTCCTTGTCGTACAGCTCGGACATGCCGTAGCTGACGAAGTGCCAGTGATCGTCGCGGGGGTAGACGCTGAGCCCGTCGAGCGGATCCGGCCCACCCAGCCGCCACTTGACGACCGTGCCGTAGTGGAGCGGCTCGACGCCGGGGTAGATCCGGCCGAGCGCCCCGTCGATCGCGTCCCAGCCCGCGGGCATCACGGCGTCCCGGTCCTGCGGCGGCGCAGGACCATGCCGGCGATCGCGGCGAGGAGCAGGACCGCCGCGCCGACGATCCACCACACGGTCGACGAGGAGGAGTCGTCGTCGCCGGCCTGGGCGACCGGGGTCGGTGAGGGCAGGGTGGCGGCCGGTGGCGGCGCGGCGGTCGTGGCCTCGGCGCTCGGGGTGGGGAGGGCGCTGGGGCTCGGCGACGGCGCCGCGGCCCGGTTGGTGAACGTGAAGCTGCCCTGCATCGGGTGCCCGTCGGCCGCCGTCGTGCGCCAGGTGACCGTGATGACACCGACCGCGAGCCCGTCGACCTTCTGGGTGATCGTCTTGTCGAGCACCTCGGCGGCGCCGGCGCTGTGCGACGTCTTGTCCGGTCCGGTCACCGCGACCGTGGTGCCCGGCTTTTTGACCAGCCCGGTGAACGTGAGCGTAACCTCGGTGACCGGCTTGGTCGTGGTGCTCTTGGCCGCCGGCACCGTGCTCTTGAGCTCGGTGTGCGCCGCGGCGGGCGCGGCCGGCACGACGATCCCGAGGGCGGCGGCGAGCACGGCGGCGGAGGCGGCCAGCAGTCGGTGACGGTTGTCCACGGCGCCCACCGTAGCGGCTCCCGGTGCAAAGGTCCCGGGAACTTTTCGGCGCTTCGGGACGACGCGGCCGATCAGTATCCTCCGATCCGCGGCCACTCCGGCTCCACGCCCCCGCGTACCAGCGACGCGCGGAAGTCGTCGAACCGCCGCGGGTCGGCTCGCACCTGCCGCGGGGCCAGGCCGGTGTCGAGGCAGTGCGCGGCGAGCGCGCCGGCCACTTCGCCGATGTTCCACTCGGTGGGGTGCATGCGGTAGCAGCCGTTGGTGATGTGCGTGGTGCCGATGTTCTTCCCGGCCGGCAGCAGGTTCTCCATCCGCACCGGCAGCAGCGCGCCGAGCGGCAGGTGGTACGGCGTCGCGCCGACGTCGATGTACGTGTCGAAGCCGGTCGAGGGGTGCAGGTCGATCCGGTACGCGCCCACGCCGACGCTGTCCGGGTACACCACCGAGCCGTGCTCGCCCCGCACGTCCAGGGACAGGTCCTGTTCGACCACTGTGTACTCGGCGCGGACGCGGCGGGACTCGCGGATGTACGGCGCCTTGGCGAAGCCGTCGGCGGTGCCGAGCACGTCGCCGCGCGGCCGCAGGCCGGGCCAGCCGGTGCCGCCGTCGGGGCGGGGCGCCTCGGTCTGGAGCCAGTACAGCATGCTGAGGCTGAGCTGCCGGGACGAGGCGAGGTGCTTGGCCTGCTCCGCCTCGCCCACACCGATCAGCGGCCCGAGGAAGTAGTCGATCATCGGCCAGTTGACCAGCGTGACGTCGCTGCCGACCGTGCCCGCCGGAAACGTACGGCGCGCGACGATCCGCCGGAAGACCCACAGCTCGCTGTCGCCCGCGCTGACGCTCTGGTCCGCCACGACGTCGCTCTCGTCGGCGGGGTTCGGCACGAACGAGCGGGGGTACCGCCGCAGCGTCCGCGGGTCGGGCGCGGTCAGCGACACGAGCTCGCCGCCCCAGAAGTCCGGGCTGAACCCGCGCCAGAAGTCGTACTCGGCGGGCTTGTCGACGGTGTGGTCCTCGCCGGCCCGGTGCTCGATCGCGAAGCACCACGAGAACGCCTGCATGTTGTCCGGCTGCGCCCGCGCCGGGGCGTGCGGCTCGCCGGTCTCCGCCCGCGACTCGAAGCCGGTGACGTGCTCTGTGCCGGTCAGCGGCAGCAGGTCGCCCAGCTCGGTGGCGTCCAGGACGTACGGTGCGGCGAGCTCCGTCCGGTTGCCCTCGACGTCCTCGACCACGACGGCGCGCACCCGGTCACCGTCCACATCGGCCGCGATCGGCCGGGTCCGGAGCAGCACCCGCAGCCGGCCGGCGGCGGTCCAGGGGGCGAGCATCGCCTCGATGACCGCGGCGGCCACCCGCGGCTCGTGACACAGTGGACTGACCGTGCCCTCCCCCGGGTTGAGATAGCGGGCCCCGCGGGCCCGGTCGCTGAGCGGGTACCACCGGCGGTAGTACTCCCGGATGCCGTCGCGCAGCTCCCGGTAGCTGGCCGTGCAGCCGAACCGCTCGATCCACGGGTGCTCGTCCGGCGGCACCGCCTGCGCGGTCAGCTGGCCGCCGAGCCAGTCGGTTTCCTCGGTGAGCAGTACGGTGCGGCCGCGGCGCAGCGCCGCGAGCGCCGCCGCCACACCGCCCAGGCCGCCGCCGACGACGAGCACGTCCGCGCTGGTCATGCGTTCACCTCGCGGAAGTACTCGACGGATCCGCTCTCGATCAGCGGGATCAGGCTCAGCAGCGCGCCCCACGAGTGGAACGGTTCGCTGTTGGCCTTGTCGCAGCCCTCGCCGGTGTTCGCCGAATAGTTCTCGTGCACGTGACGCGCCTCGCTCCATTCCTTCATCGCCAGTTCGGCGCTGCGCTCGGCGAGCCAGCTCCGTTCCTCGGTCAACCCGGCCCGCCGGAGTCCGATGTAGACCAGGAAGTTCATCGGCGGCCACACCCGCCCGTGCCAGTAGTAGCTACGCGACGCGGACTCGGCGTCGGTGCGGGGCGTGGACGGCACCGACCAGCGGCCGCCGAAGTACCGCTCGTCGCGCAGGTAGCGCTCGACCATCCGCCGGTCGCGGCCACCGGCCCCGATCCCGGCGAGCAGCGGGTAGAAGCTCATCGGCGAGATGTCCGCGGTGAAGTCGCCGGTGTCGGTGCGGCGGCTGCGGTACGAGCCGGTCTCATCCGACCACAGTAGACGCTCCATCGCCTCCGCCACCGCGGTGCCGCGCCCGCGCAGCTCGTCGCGCTCGGCGTCGCGCCCGAGCACGGCGGCGATGTCCGCGAGCGCCGCGCAGTCCATCGCGTACTCGCTGTTGAGGCTCACGTCGTGCGCCATCAGCAGGCCGACCGTCGGGTCGTACGGGATGTCCGCGAAGATCGGATGGTCGTCGCAGCCGCTCTCGCAGGTGGCGCCGAAGTGCTGGTTGATCCGCGGGATGTCCTGCGGCGACGGCCACTCCGGCTCGAAGGCGGTGGAGCCGAGGCAGAGCAGCTCGCCGTCCCGCCGCGTGTTCCACCACCACCTGTTCCAGCTGAGCAGGCCGGGGAACACCTCTTCGAGGAACCAGCGGTCGCCGAACCGCTTGTACAGCTCCAGCGCGGCGAGGGAGCCCACCGGCGGCTGCGAGCCGTCGTACGTGCGCCGCCCGGTGCCCTGCTCCACGTTCGGCACGAAGCCGGCCGGCGTGAGCGCACGGGTCATTTCGACCGCGTTCGCGTACGCGAGGTCGGCGCTGAACAAGCCGGCGAGCAGCGCATTGAAGTAGTTGTCCCAGCAGAAGAGGGCGTAGCCGCCGCGCTTGCCCACGTTCCACAGTCGACTGACCGTGGTGACGACGCGTTCGCCGGCCGGCTCGTAGACGGTGTTCCAGGCGATGGCGTCCCGGATCAGCTCCCGGTGCTCCCCGTCGGCGTCCTCCGGACGCGCGAGCCGCGCGCCGGCGACGATCCGCTGGACGGTGGCCAGGTCGCGCGGTGCCCCGGTCGAGACGCCGACCGGGCCGTCCAGCCGCACCGCGAGGTACGGCCCGGTCAGGTCGACGTACGGGTCGTGGTGCCCCGGCGCGGTGGCGGAGACGGTGACCGCACGGCCAGGCAGTTCGGCCGTGACCCCGTCTCCGGACCGCCGCACCGCGCCGGGGCGGCCCCACAGCAGTCCGACCGCGACGGTCAGCGTCGCCGGCTGGACCTGGTTGGCGAGGGGCGTGGCGAGCAGCACCAGGTCGGGCCCGTCGTGCGCGCTCTCGACCAGCACCTCGACGCCGCGCCAGCGCACGGTCACGGAGGTGTAGCTCCCGTCGATCGCGTGCGGGCCGAGCGTCACCTCCTCCGCGTCCTGCTCGCGCCGTCCGATCTGGACCCGGTTCAGGACGTTTCCGCGGTAGTACTCCTTGAGGCCCAGCGATACGGCGAGCCCGTCGGGCAGCAGCACCTGGGTCAGCAGGCTGTGCGTGTCCCAGGTGTTCCAGCCGCGCGCCAGCCGCCGCTGCGCGTCCTCGTACGACGTCATTCACTCGCCTCCGGTATCCATACCCGCATCGCGTGGGGTCCCCTGTTCGCCCAGGCGAAGTACGGGATGAGCGTGGTGTCGCCGGTGCGCAGCACGGTCACACCGCCGAGCAGCTCCGGCCGGTTCTCGGCGCGGATCGGCGCGCCCGCGTCCAGGCGGATGTCTTCCAGCGTGACACCTTCCGGCTGGTCGGGCTGCTCGATCGCGTACACCAGCGGCCCGCGCGCGACGGCGACGCAGCCGCGCAGGGCGTCGACCCGGTCGTCGGGCCGGATCAGCCGGGGCGGCATGGGCAGCTCCAGCACGAGGCGGTCGCCGGGCCGGAACACCTGCCGCAGCCGGGCGTACCCGCCGGCCGCCACCGGCTCGCCGTCCAACGTGGACCCTTCGGCCCACGCCGGCACGCGCAGCGCCAGCTCGACCTCGCCCGGCGGGGCGGCGCGCACGGTCAGCACGACCCGCTCGTCCCACGGATAGGCGGTGTCGACGTCCACGGCCAGCGCGCCGGACGACAGCGAGCCCGGGGCGTACTGGTGGATCTGAAGGCCGTCGCCGGTGCCGGTGGCCAGGTAGGCCGGCAGGCTCGCCAGCGTACGCAGCAGGTTGGGTGGGCAGCAGGCGCAGTTGAACCAGGGCCGCCGACCGTTGGCGGGCGCCCGCTGCACGTCGGGACGGGCGCCGGTACGCCGGTGCAACGTGTTGACGTAGAAGAACTCGTCACCGGCGAGCGACACGGCGGGCAGCACCGCGTTGTAGAGCAGCCGCTCGATCTGGTCGGCGTACTCGGCTTCGCCGGTGGCCAGCAGCAGCCGCCACGCCCACTGGAGCATGCCGATCGCGGCGCAGCTCTCCGCGTACGCCCGGTCCGGTGGCAGCTCGTCGTCGTCGCCGAACGCCTCGCCGTCCCAGCGGGACCCGACGCCACCTGTCACGTGCTGCTTGCGCCGCGCCACGTTGTCGAACTGGCGGCGCACGGCGGCCAGCAGCGCGGCGTCGCCGGTCTCGATGGCGACGTCGGTGGCGCCGGCGGCGAAGTACACCGCGCGGACCGCGTGCCCGGACAGCGTGCCGGCCGCGCGCACCGGCTCGGCGTCCGCGTAGTGGCCCGGGTCGCCGTAGGGCGACGGGTCGAAGCCCGGCTTGGTGGCCCGGCCGTAGCCGCGGGTGTCGACGAAGTGCCGGGCCAGGTCGAGGTAGCGCGGCTCGCAGGTCTGCCGGTGCAGCTCGACGAGCGCCATCTCCACGAGCGGGTGCCCGTCGAGCTCGGTGCGCCCGTGCGGGCCGAACGTGGCGGCCAGGTGGTCGGCGAGCCGGGTGGCGACGTCGAGCAGCGTCGTGTCGCCGCTCGTGCGGGCCGCCGCCACCGCCGCCTGGAAGAGATGGCCGGCGCAGTAGTGCTCGTGGCTCATCCACAGCTGCGTGTACGGCTCGCCGCCGCGCACCTGGATGACCGAGTTGAGGTAGCCGTCGGGGCGCTGGGCGGCGGCGACGGTGCGCGGCAGCTCACCCGCGTCCAGGCCGGCCCAGGCGACGGCCTCCAGCCACTTGTACACATCGGAGTCCCGGAACGCGGCCCCTTCGACCACGCCGGTCTCCGCGCCGGCGGCGATCCGCAGGTTGCGGATGTGGCCGGCCGCGACGAGCCGCTCGTGGACGACCGGGATGGCCGCGTGGTTGGCGGCCAGCCGCGGGGCCCAGAACCCGCCCGCCAGCCGGCTCGCCGGCATGGGCAGGGGGCGCAGGGCCACCGCGGCGTTCGCACCGGGTACGACAGGGCTCACTGATCGACCCTCAGGAAGCGGACGGCGTCGGCGATGACGGTGCGGTCGGCGGCGTCGGTGAGCACGACGTGCCCGTCGATCCCGCCCTTGAACGGGAACACGCCGAGCGACGTCCACTCCCCGCCGCGCGGCGCGGGTGCGCCGGCGACCTGCTGGTTGACCGCGACCGGGGTGCTGCCCTCGGCGTGGTGCACGGTGTAGGTGGCGTTGGTCGCGCGGTTGGTGCCCGCCGAGTAGGAGACGAGCACCTCGTACCGGCCGTCGCCGGGCAGGGCCGGCTGCCAGTCGACCGCACTGGCTCCGGTGCCGGGCCCGTGGGAGAGGTAGTTGAAGCCGTAGTAGCCGGGCACGCCGCGGCTGCTCGGCCACGAGCCGGACACGAGCTCGAAGCCCAGCTCTCCGTTGTCGACGGTCACGTCGGGGCGGACGTCGGCCGGGTGGGGCGCCCGCACGAGGCTCAGCTCGTCGACCGACACGGCGGTGCCGCCGCCGCGCCCCGGACCGGCGAGGGTGAACCGGATCGCGTGCCGGCCGGAGCGCAGCCACGTCTTGTCGAGCCACAGCACGTCGTAGCCGGCGCTGCGCCACGCGGTCATGTCGACTGTGGAGTTTCGCGGCTCCCCGCCGTCCACGGTGATGCGTACCACGCCGCCGTCGAGCGTGCGGAAGTACCGCAGCCACAGCTCGTATTCGCCGGAGCGGCCCACCACGAAGGGGTACTCGATGTAGTCGCCGGCGGCGCCGGGCGTGTAGGCGGCGCGCGCGCCGTGCCGGGCGGTGGCCTCGCGCACGACCGCGACCGTACCGCCCGAGCGGCGGGCCAGCGGCGCCATGCGGCCGAGGTCGAGCGCCTGCTCGGTCACGCCCGGCCCGTCGGCGAGGGTGTCCCGGCCCTGGGTGAGCCACTCCAGGTTGAACCGGGCGGCGGCCACCCGGCGCGGCGTGCCGTCGAGGTCGCCGTCGCAGCCGTAGAGCAGCACGATCGTGCCGTCGGAGAGCCGCGTGAGGTCGGAGTAGAAGGCGCGGCCGGGGTTGACGACCCGGCTGTACCGCCAGCTGTCGCCGTCGTCGTAGCTGACCGAGACGGTCATGTTCCACCGCATGGGCGCGTCGGGCCGGCTGAGGAGCACCCGACCCCGGCTGAGCCGCAGCAGCCCCGCGTCGACGCCGTTGAAGAGGCCGGCGCCATCGTCGAGCCGCGGCACCGCCCAGGTCAGACCGCGGTCTTCGCTCACTGTGACGCTACGCGACCAGTTGCTGCCCGAGCCGGCCCGGCTGTTCATGAGGACGGTGCCGTCCTCGCGCTGCACCAGCCGGGCTTCGCCGACCGTGGGGTACTCCGGCCCCATCGGCACGGCTCCGCCGGACTTCCAGGTGCGGCCGTGGTCGTCGCTGTACAAAGTGGAGACGCCGTAGTTGCGCTCGCTCGTCGGTACCCCGGTGATGATCGTGCGGTGCGAGACGGTGAGCAGCAGGCGGCCGGTGTCGAGCTGGATGCCGTGCCCCGGCCCCGGCCCGTGCATCGACCAGTTGTACGGGAAGTGCGCGAACAGGTCGGTGAGCTCGCGCGGCGCGCCCCAGGTCACGCCACCGTCCACACTGGAGATGACGTACATGGTGCTGGAGTCGGCCGAGCAGCTCGTGTTCTCCGGCAGGCGCACGCACCAGTTGTAGAACAGGAAGACCTCGCGCGTGCGGCGGTCGACGACGAACGTCGGGTTGGCCCAGCACTGGCCCTCGGTCGCGGCGACGAGCGTCTGTGTCGGCGTCCAGGTGGCCCCGCCGTCGGTGCTGCGGCGCAGCAGGATGTCGTGCGGGCCGGCGTCGCAGTTCTCGTACCGCCCCTCCGTGACGGCCAGGACCGTGTCGTCCGGCAGGGCGGTGAGGGCGTGCACGTGGTAGCTGGCCAGCGGGTCGACGGTCGAGTCCCAGAGCGTCGTCTCGGCGAAGAAGGGGGTGGCGGCACCGGAGGCGAAGGCGCTCGACGGCACGAAAGTCGCGGCGGCGCCCGCCGCGAGCCCGAGCGTGAACGTCCGCCTGCTGATGGATTGAGGCATGCGGGGGTCTCCTGATCCAGAGGCCGGTGGGGCGATCTTATTAATACGTATTAAGATCAACCGTCTGTGACGCTACTTGACGGCTTTACGCACGTCAACGGGGCGGCAACAAGACCGAAACAGCTTGTTGACGTTGGCGGGACACGACGAGTACGGTGGCTCCACCGGATCTTCTAATACGTATTAATTGGAGCTGCGGTGACCCCATCCCCGCGCCGAGGCCGGCCCACCCAGGTCGACATCGCCCGCCGTGCCGGCGTCTCTCAGGCGACGGTATCTCTTGTGATCAGCGGCGGCGCCGTCAGCGACCAGGTGGCCGAGCCGACCCGACAGGCCGTGCTGGCCGCGGCCGCCGAGCTCGGCTACACGGCCAACGTCGCGGCCCGCCGCCTGCGCGGCAAGCGCAACAACCTGCTCGGCATATACACGTTCGAACCGGTCTTCCCGGTCGACCAGCGCGACTTCTACTACCCGTTCCTGGTCGGCGTCGAGGAGGCGACCGCGGCGCTCGGCTACGACCTGCTGCTGTTCAGCTCGGTCACCTCGGCCGCCGACCGCTCCATCTACGCCGGCGGCGTCAACCGGCTGCGGATCGCCGACGGATGCGTCCTGCTCGGTCGCAACGTGCGCCGCGACGAGCTCGCCGCGCTGGTCCGGGAAGACTTCCCGTTCGTCTTCCTCGGCCGCCGGGAGCTGCCGGACGCCGACATCTCCTACGTGGCCGCCGACTACGTCGCCGCGACGAGCGCGATGGTGACCACCCTCGCCGGGCACGGGCACGAGCGCATCCTCTACCTACGCGCCACCGACGACACCGAGCCCACCCGCGACCGCGAGGCCGGCTACCGCCAAGGTCTCGTCGCGGCCGGGCTCGCGGTCGACGAGTCGCTGATCCAGGCGCTCGCCGACCCAGCGGAGCTGACCGCCGAGCACCTGGAGCACTGGATCGCGCGGTACGGCGTGACCGCCGTGCTGGTGGAGCCCACGGAGGACACCAGACTGACCACCGCGCTCGACGAGATCGCCGCCGCGGCGCGGATCCGCTTCCCGCAGGACTGCTCGATCGCGCTGCTCGGCGACCCTCCATCATGGACTCCGGACCGCCGGGACTGGACCCGCTTCTCGCTCCCCCGCGTGGAGATGGGGCGCGAGGCCGCCCGCATGCTCATCGAGCTGCTGGAGGACCGGCGTACGGCACCCGAGCGGGTGAGCCTGCCGTGCACGTTCGTGCCCGGCGACTCGATCGGGCCGGCGCGAGCGGGGCGTCCGTCATGATCCGGCTCGTCGTCAAGCGCCTGCTCATCGGCGTACTCGTGATGTGGGGCGCGGCCTCGCTCATCTTCCTCATCGTCCGCGTCGTCCCCGGCGACCCGGCCACCATCCTGCTCGGCCCGGACGCCGACCAGCAGCAGATCGACGAGTTGACCGCGCGGCTCGGGCTCGACCAGCCCAAGCTCACGCAGTACGCGCACTACCTCGCCGACGCGGCCCGGTTCGACTTCGGACAGTCGTACCGGCTGGGCCGGCCGGCGATGGACACCGTGCTGGAGCGCCTGCCGGCGAGCGTCGAGCTGATGCTCACGTCCACGCTCATCGCCGTCGTCCTCGGCGTCACGCTCGGGCTGCTGGCCGGCGCGCGCCCGGGTCGCGCGCTCGACCGGGTGGTGTCCGCGAGCACGATCGCGCTCCAGTCGTTCCCGACGTTCTGGGTCGGCATCATGCTGATCCTCATCTTCGCGCTGGCGCTGGGCGTGCTGCCCAGCGCGGGCTCCGGCACACCACAGCACCTCGTGCTGCCGGCGGTCACGCTCGCCCTGCCGTTCACCGCCATCGTCGCCCGGCTGACCCGGACCAGCGTGGCGGAGACCATGCGCGAGCCGTACATCCAGACGGCCCGCTCCAAGGGCCTCACCGAGCCGCAGGTGCTCACCGGCCACGCCCTGCGCAACTCGCTCATCCCCGTGGTGACGATCGTCGGGCTGCACATGGGCGGGCTCATCGGCGGCGCCGTCATCGTCGAAAACGTCTTCGCCTGGCCGGGCGTCGGCACGCTGGTCGTGGACGCGGTCGCCAACCGCGACTACGAGGTGGTGCAGGCGGCCACGTTCGTCATCGCCGGCATCGTCATGCTCTTCAACCTGCTGGCCGACCTGCTCTACACGAAGCTCGACCCAAGGATCAAGCTGGACGGCGTGTCATGACGGCGGCGTTGGAGCTCCAGACGGTAAGCGTCCCCCGGATCCGGCCGCGGCGCTGGCTCGGCCGCATCCCCTACCTCGTCCTGGGGCTGTACGCGGCGGTCGCCGTCATCGGCCCCCTGTTCATCGACTACGACCCGGTGCACACCTCGCTCCAGGACCGGCTTCTCTCGCCCGGGTCGGCCGTGTCCGGCGGCGGCACCGCGTGGCTGGGCACCGACGCGCTCGGCCGCGACGTGCTCGCCCAGATCGTGTACGGCGCGCGGACGTCGGTCATCATCGGCGTCTGCACCGTCGTCGTCGCCTGCGTCGTCGGCGTGGCCGTCGGCACGGTCGCCGGCTACTTCCGCGGCTGGCTCGACACGATCCTGGCCCGCGGCATCGACATCCTCCTCGCCTTCCCGGCGATCCTGCTGACCATCGTGATCGCGGGCGCGTTCGAGCGCAGCGTCTTCCTCGTGGTGACCGCGCTCTCCGCGACCGCCTGGATCTCCTTCGCCCGCGTCACCCGCGGCATCGCGCTCTCCCTGCGGGAGCGGGCCTGGGTCGACGCGGCCCGGGTGCTCGGCGTGCCCCGCCGGGCCGTCCTCGTCCGGCACATCCTGCCCTTCACCATCGGTCCGGTCGTCGCCCTGGCGACGCTGGAGTTCGCGCTCGTCGTGCTGGCCGAGGCCGGCCTCAGCTTCCTCGGCATCGGCCTGCCCAACTCGGCGGTGTCGTGGGGCCAGACGATCGCGAACGGCAAGCAGTACCTCGAAACCGCGTGGTGGATCTCGGCGCTGCCCGGCATCGCGCTGTCCGTGCTGATCGTCAACATCGGCATCCTCGGCGACCAGCTCACCGCCCGGTACGGCCGCGGCCACCTGAACTGACTGACTCTCCCCGCGAAAGATTAGGAGCCCATACCGTGAGAAAGTCCCTTTTGTACAGTCTCGCCGTCGCGGCGATAGCGCTCGCCGGCTGCTCGGACGCCACCACCGGCGGCGGGTCCGGTGCGGGCTCCGGCCAGCTCACGGTCGCCGGCACGTACCCCATCGAAAGCCTCGACCCGCACGGCGCGCAGGGTGGCGGCACCGGCACCCAGCTGGCGTCCCGGGAGATCTACAGCCGCCTGGTCGGCCCGGGCAACGACGGCAAGCTGAAGGGCGACCTCGCCACCGAGTGGAAGCCCAACGCCGACGCCACGGAGTGGACGTTCACGCTCCGCTCGGGTGTGCGGTTCAGCGACGGCAAGCCGGTCACCGCGAACGACGTCGCCGCCTCGTTCAAGCGCTTCATGGACCTCAAGGGCACCAACACCGCCAACTTCACCGGGTACACGATGACCGCCACCTCCGACACGCAGGTGGTCATGAAGACGACGAAGCCGGACGCGGCGGTGCCCGGCAAGCTCGCCACGTTCTACGTCATCCCGGCCGGCGTGGCACCGGACGACACCGCGTTCTTCCAGAAGCCGGTCGGCTCGGGTCCGTTCACTGTGGACTCGTTCACCCCGTCGCAGACCCTCGCGCTGGTACCGAACGCCCAGTACTACGGCGGCGCGCCGAAGGTGTCGAAGGTGACCATCAAGAAGATGCCCGAGCTGGCGGCCCGGCTGACCGCGCTGCGCACCGGCGAGGCGGACGTCGTGTGGGGCATCCCCGACGACCAGCTCGGCGAGCTGCAAAGCGACTCGAAGCTGACCGTACAGACGGTACCGAGCACGGCGGTCTTCACGATGTGGTTCAACTCGTCGACCCCCGCGCTGAAGGACGCCAAGGTGCGGCGGGCGCTGTGGCAGGCGGTCGACTTCGAGACCATCATCAAGCAGCTGTACCCGCAGACCGGTTCGCTGTCCGACGCGCCCGTCTCGCCGATCACGCTGGGCTACGTCAAGCAGCAGCCGATCGGGTACGACCCGGACGCGGCCAAGGCGGCGCTGACCGCGGCCGGCTTCGACTTCTCCAAGAAGCTGCGGCTCCAGTTCGCCAATGCCGAGTTCCGGCAGTTCAACCAGGCGGTCGTCTCCGACCTACAGAAGATCGGCGTCCAGGTCGACCTGCTGGAGAAGGAGCAGGCGGTCTTCACCAAGGACCTGCTGGCGCTCAACTGGGACATCAACTTCCAGCAGCTGTCCAACCCGACGTTCGACGCGGCGAACACGCTGGGCCGCCTCTACCCCTGCGCCGCCAAGCGCAACGGGTACTGCAACCCCGAGCTGGACCAGCTGCTGAGCAAGGCCGGTTCGAGCCCGGACGAGGCCGAGCGGACCAGGCTCTACGGTGAGGCCAGCCAGATCATCTGGCAGGACGCGGTCGGCATGTTCCCGATGGCGGTCAAGTACGCGTACGCCTGGAACAACCGCCTCCAGGGCTTCTCGCCGGACCCGAACGGTCTGCCCGACTTCGCCACCGCGCAGGTCAACGGGTCATGACCGCCGCTCGCTTGGCCGACCAGCCGGCGGCCGAGTCCTCGACGGGGCCGCTGCTGGAGCTGGCCGGGCTGGTCGTCGACCTGCCCGGCCAGGCCGGCCACCTGCGCGTGGTCGACGGGGTGTCGTTCGACGTCCCGCCGGCCACCACGGTCGGGCTCATCGGCGAGTCGGGCAGCGGCAAGACAATGACCGCGAACGCGATCATCGGCCTGCTGCCCGACGGCGCCCGGACCGGCGGCGAGCTGCTCTGGCGGGGTGAGAACCTGCTGCGCGCGGACCGCACCCGGCGCCGCCGGCTGCGCGGACACGAGATCGCGATGATCTTCCAGGACCCGCTCGCCGCCCTCAACCCCACCCAGACGATCGCCCGCCAGGTCGGCGAGATCCTGCGCCGCGACGGCAAACCCCGCGACGAGGTACGCCGGCGGGTGCTGGACCTGCTCGAAAGGGCCCGCATCCCGGACCCGGCGCGGCGGCTGCGCAACTACCCGCACGAGTTCTCCGGCGGGATGCGGCAGCGGGCGATGATCGCGCTGGCGCTGGCCGGCAGCCCGGCGCTGCTGCTGGCCGACGAGCCCACCACCGCGCTCGACGTCACCGTGCAGGCGCGCATCCTGCGCCTGCTGCGGTCGATCCAGGAAGACGAAGGGCTGGCGATGCTGCTGGTCAGCCACGACCTGCGGGTGGTCGCCCACGTCGCGCACCAGGTGGTGGTCATGTACGCGGGGCGGGTCGCCGAGCGCGGCCCGACCGCGGCGGTGCTCGGCCGGCCGGCGCACCCCTACACGCAGGCGCTGGTGCGCAGCGTGCCGGCCATCCGGACCCGCACCGCGCTCGCCCATCCCCTACCCGGCACGCCGGCCACCCCGGCGAACCGCCCGGCGGGGTGCGCGTTCCACCCGCGCTGCCCGCTGGCCCGCGACCGGTGCCGCACCGAGCAGCCGGCCGTCCGGCAGGTCGCCTCCGGCCGCTGGACGGCGTGCCACTTCGCCGAGGAGCTGTTGCAGAGTGAGTGAGGCGTTGCTGGAGGTGCGAGACCTGCGGGTCAGTTTCGGCCGCCGGTCCAACAGGTTCGTCGCCGTCGACGGGGTGAGCCTCCGCGTCGCGGCGAACGAGACGGTCGGGCTGGTCGGCGAGTCGGGATCGGGCAAGACCACCGCGGCCCGCGCCATCATCGGCCTCGTCCGGCCGGACTCCGGCGTGGTCACATTGGACGGTCACCGCCTCGGCCCGGTCGGGCGCCGGCCGGCCGCCCTTCAGCGGGCGATCCAGATGGTGTTCCAGGACCCGCGTTCCTCCCTCAACCCGCGGATGACCGCCGCCGCCATCATCAACGAGGCGTGGCGGACCCACCCGGCGTCGGCGCCGGCCGGCGACCGCACCGCGGCCGTGCACCGGCTGCTCGACGACGTGGGCCTCGACTCGAGCGTCGCCCGGCAGCACGCGGGCGAGCTGTCCGGCGGCCAGTGCCAGCGGGTGAGCATCGCCCGCGCGCTCGCCGTCAAGCCGCGGCTGCTGGTCTGCGACGAGGCGGTGTCCGCGCTGGACGTCTCGGTACAGGCGCAGATCCTCCGGCTCCTCGTCGACCTGCGGGCCAGCCACCACCTGTCGATGCTGTTCATCTCCCACGACCTGGGTGTGGTGCACCAGATCGCGGACCGGATCGCGGTGATGCGGCAGGGCGAGCTCGTGGAGGAGGGCCCGGCCAGCGAGGTGCTCGGCGCCCCGCGCCACGAGTACACCCGCACGCTCGTCGACGCCGCCCTGGAGCTCAACACCGGACGTGCCGCGTGAAAGACCTGCTCGGCGGCCTCGTCGTACCGCTCGTGACGCCCATGGACCGGCCCGGCGTGCCGTCCGCGCCGGCCGCGACCCCGCTGCTGCGCGCGATGGCGGGCGCCGGCGTGCGCCGGCTGATGCTCCTCGGCAGCAACGGCGAGGGCCCGCTGATCCGCCCCGACCGGCTGCCGGCGTACGTCGCCGCCATGGTCGACCGCTGGCACGGTCTCGTCGACGGCGGCGTGGTGCTCGTCAACGTCACCGCCGCCGGCACCGACGAGGTCCGCGAGCGCGCCGACCGCGCGGTCGCGGCCGGCGCGGACGCGCTCGTGGTCAGCCCGCCGACGTACTTCAAGCACCGCCCGGACGAGGTGGTCGCCCACTATGCCGCGCTCGCCGGGTGCGGCCGGCCGGTGGTGGCGTACAACGCGCCGAAGTACGCCACTCCCCTCATCGAGTCGAGTGTGGACGGTCTCGTCGCGCTGCCGCACGTGGTCGGCGTCAAGGACTCGTCCGGCGAACCGGCGACGCTGGCGTACCTGGTGAAGGCGGCCGGCCACCGCCCTGATTTCACGGTCAGCCAGGGCGACGAGCGGGCGCTCGCGGCGGCCCTGCGCGCCGGCGCGGGCGGCATCGTGCCCGGCACAGCCAACCTCGCGCCCCGGCTCGCCCTGGACCTGCTGGCCGCGCACGAGGCCGGCGACGGCGCCGCGCTCGACCGGCTCCAGGAGCTGAACACCCGCCTCGCCGGGCTGCACGCGGTCCGTCCCGGCGTTCCCGCGGTCAAGGCGCTGCTCGCCCGGCGGGGCCTGTGCCCGCCGCACGCCGCGCCGCCCCTCGCGCCATGCACGCCGTCGGAGACCGACGAGCTCGAACGCGTGGTCGCCTCCCTCGGTTCATACCTGCTCTGACCCCTCCCGGTCCACCTGCTCTGACCCTCTCCCCGTCCACACGTGCTCTGACACCCTCCCGGTCCACACCTGCTCTGATAGGAGCGCTGCATGATCGCCAGACGGACGTTCACCATCGGGCTCGCCGCCGGCGCCGCCACGGTCGCGGTCGGGCCCCGAGCATTCGCCAGCCCACCCCGGAACGAACCCTTCTTCCACGAGACGACGCTGTGGGACTCCACCGTGGACCCGCTGGAGAACTATCACGTGCACGGCCTCGTCGTGCTCCCGAACGACACGATCCTGGCCGCCACCGAGGGCCGGTACGAGGTGTGCGACGCCGGTCCGCGCGACCTGCTGGTGCGGCGCAGCCCCGACGGCGGCGAGACCTGGGGGCCGACGCAGACCGTGGTGTCCTCCGTGGACGGTCAGTCGTGGGGCAACCCCGCCTTCGTCGCCGACCGGATCACCGGCGAGGTGTTCCTGTTCTACATGCTCTCCGAGCGGCTCCCGGAGAACACCACCTGCTCCGGCGACAGCGGCGACCTGTACGTGGTGTCCAGCAAGGACGGTGGGCGGACCTGGGGCGAGCCGCGGCCGCTGGCCGGACTGTTCGACCATTTCCCGTACGACTGGGCGCTGCACGGCCCGGGACCCGGCCACGGCATCCAGCTCGACGACGGCCGCCTGCTGATCAACGTCGCGCACCGCCGGGTCATCGTCGGCAACACCGTCGCGCAGCGCTTCTACGGCATGGCCGGCCTCTACAGCGACGACCACGGCCGCACCTGGCAGGCGACCGGCGAGGTGCCGGTCTCCGTGGAGTACCCCATCAACGAGGCCCGGCTCGTGCAGCGCGACGACGGCCCGGTCGTGGTCAACGGCCGCGCGGCGGCGGGCGGCAACCGCCAGCGCATCGTCGCGGTGAGCCAGGACCGCGGCCTCACCTGGTCACCGCCCAAACTGGACGGCGCCACGGGTGTCTTCAACGCCGTCGACGCCAGCCTCGTCCGGTACACCGGCGGCCCGCGCTCGCACGACATCGACCGGATCCTTTTCAGCCGGCCGGACGCGCCGATGCGGTGGAACATGACGGTGTCGGTCAGCTACGACGAGGGGCACTCGTTCCGGTACAGCCGGGTCGTCAACCCCAACCGCTCCTACTACTCCGACCTCGCGCGGCTCTCCGACGGCACGATCGTGCTCCTGTACGGCTGCGACGGCGACATCCCCAGCTTCCCGCGGCGGATCGCGCTCGCCCGGTTCAACCTGGAGTGGCTCACGCAGGGCCGGGACAGCCTCTCCCGCGGCCCGCGCCTGACCGAGCACCGCCACGACCTCGGCCGCACCGCGCCGCACGCGCGGCGGCCCGGCGGCACCGTGGCCGTCGTCCGCGAGCCCACCGCCCGCGACGGCGCCCGCGCGGTCTACACCCCGCACGCGGCCGGCGACTACATCGAGTACCCATTCGAGGCCGGGCATGGCGGCGTGTTCGAGGTCTGGCTCCGCTACTACCGCCCGGTGGCCGGTGGTCTCGTCGCGGTCACCATCGACGGCCGGGCACCGCGGGTCGCCGCGATCGACACGACGGCGGAGAGCGCCGACGGGTACGACGTCGTGCGGCTGGACCGGCTGCGGCTCGGGCCCGGCCGGCATCGCGTGCGCTTCACGCTGGCCGGCCCCGGCCGCGGCGGCGGCCAGCTGATCTCGCTCGACGAGCTGAGCCTGGTCGAGGCGCCCGGTCCGGCCGATGTCCGCGAGGACATCACCATCGACAACGGCGAGCAGGGCTTCCAGGTGGTCGCCGGCACCTGGCCCGGCGGCACGGGCGTGCCCGGGTACTACGGCAGCAACTACACCTCCCACGCGGCCGGCGACGGCACCGCGGCGGTGCGCTGGCGCCCGGCCATTCCCGGCGACGACCGCTACGAGGTGCGCGTCTCGTACAGCGCGGCGTCCAACCGCGCGACGAACGCCACCTACGTCGTCCACCACGCCGGGGGCAGCACGCCGGTCGCCGTCGACCAGCGGGTACGCGGCGTGCCGGGCCCGCGCGGCGGCGAGTGGGTGTCGCTCGGCACGTTCCCGTTCACCGCGGGTCTCGACGGCCGCGTCGAGCTGAGCGACGCCGCGAACGGCGTGGTCGTCGCGGACGCCGTCCAATGGGTACGGACCAGCAGCCCAGTGTCCTGACACCGTCGAGAAGGCGGCCGGCCCACCACCCCGGGCCGGCCGTCAGGTGGTGTCGAGGTGGGCGACGCCCTCCAGGGCCGGGTCGTAGGCGACCTTCGCCTGGGCGCGGCCCTCGCGCCAGCCGGCGAGGCGCCCTTCGACGTGGCCGGCCGCGGGCGTCGCACCGTCCACATAGTAGTGAAGGACGCGGGTGCCGCGGGTGGTCTCGTGCGCCAGCAGCTCGCCGTCGGTGCCGACCGCCTCGGTCAGCTCGTCTTCGAAGGCGCGCAACGCGGTCAGCGAACCGTCGAGCGGCAGCCCGCCGTCGTTGGTGTCGCGGAACGGCAGCGTCACCGCGACATGCGTGTCGAAGCGCGGGAAGCGCACCGGCAACATCACCTTCTGCGCGGTGGCGAGCACCGGCCAGCCCTTCTTGTCCTGGGCGGTGAGCATCACCCACACGGGCTCCTTGTGCTCGACCGCCTGGCGCTCCACGGCGGCCCGCAGCTCGTCCGGCGCGTACGCGTCGACCGGGGGTGCCTCCCCGCCGAACTCGACCGCGCCGACCCAGCGCTCCACGCCTTCCTCGCCGAGCAGCCAGTCCAGCGACAGGAAGGCGATCTGCCCGCGCACCTCCTCGGGCAGGTCCGGAAACATCGGGTGGTAGACGGTGACGTCGAGGAGCTGCCGCCCGCCCTCCACCGCGAACCCGTACCGCAGGTCGGCCATCGCCAGCTCGGCGCCGCCGATCTGGAGCCGCGCGCCGAACGCGTTCGGGTCGGGCTGGCGGGACGTGTGGTACTCCCACGTCTCGTCCGCCGGGGGCGCGGCCGCCGCCCAGCGCGCCGCCACGGCCCGCAGCTCCGCCCGGCCCGCCGGCGACACGACCAGCGCGTGCGCCGACCGGGCACCGCGGGCGAACTCCCAGTGCAGGTCGGCGTGGATGGCCGAGACAAGCGCGTTGATCTGGTCGCTGAGGTCGGCCCAGTCACCGGTGGTGACGGCCGCCTCCACCCGGCCGCGGGCGCCCGGCCACCACTCCCAGAACGCGGCTATCGCGGTGTCGGGGGCGGACGTGGGCTCGGCACGGCGGCGAGAGAAGATCACGAGCGGAGACTCTACGCCCACCCGTCAACCCCGGCCGCCCCACGCCGGCCGGGTCCACCGTGGACAGACGATTAGGACTCCTTACAACAGACGTTCTCCTAGGAATCCGCCTGTGGCGCGGCGAGGCGGCGCCACTCGCTGGGGGTTTGGCCGTAGGTGCCGCGGAAGCGGCGGGTGAAGTGGGTCGGATCGCTGAAGCCCCAGCGGCGGGCGACCGTCGCGATCGTGCGGCCGTGGCTATCCGGGCGCAGCAGCTCATCGCGGGCGCCGCGCAGCCGCTCGCCGATGATCCACTGCTCGAGGCTGAAGTCGGCCTGGGCGCAGACCTTGTAGAGGTAGCGCAGCGAGACGTTGTGCGCGGCGGCGATCGTGGCGGGGCGCAGGTCGGGGTCGGCCAGGTGCTGGCGGACGTAGGCGCGGACCTGGGTCAGCAGCGTCTCGGCGAGCACCGCGCGGGCGTGCGGCTCCGCGTGGGCGGCCGACGCGATGAGGGCGCGGGCGAGCTCGATGCTCGCGTGGCCGGCGGTGACGGCGGCCGGGTCGGCGCTGAGCTGCTCGGCGTCCCGCACCAGGTGGGCGACGTGGCTGGTCACCAGGTGGTACAGCGGGCTGGTCGGCAAATTGGCGGCGGCGCGGCGGATGACGTCGATCGGGAGGCCGACCTGGTCGAACGGGATCTGGAGGCAGCCGGCCGCGCCGTCGCCGGACCAGGAGAAGTCGTACGGAGAGGACAGGTCGACCATCATCAGCGAACCAGGGCGCACGATCTGGCGGTGGCCGAGCTGCTCGTGGCGCCCGTCGCCGAGCAACTGCACGGAGAGGGCGACGATGGGCGCGGCGTCCTGTTTGGCCTGTTTGGGCGTGCGAAGCAGGCGCAGGCCGGTGGACCGCGCGGTGAATACGTTGGCGCTGCCGAAGTCCCAGACCTCGAGGCGGGTGCGGACGTCACCACCCGGATCCTCGTGGATCACGTAGGACGGGACCGACGCCTGCATCATCGCGGCGTAGACCGCCTCGACCCGCTCGCCCCGCGGTATGTCCGCCGTGTCCAGAAGAAAACCCATGTGCGCCGCCCAGTGTGCACCGTCAGCCGACAACAGTGCACGCATAGCCCCGCCAGCGGCGCACACGCTTCCTAAGGTCGCACGGGAGTGTTACAAGGGGGGATCGGTGCTCAGGGGCCGAAAAAGTGAACGCGAACACCTTGACGAGCTCGTCGCCGCGGTCCGCGAGGGGTTGAGTGGCGTGCTCGTCCTCCAGGGCGACGCGGGCATCGGCAAGACCGCGCTGCTCGACTACGCGGCCGGCGCCGCCGCCGACCTACGGGTCGTCCGCGTCGGCGGGGTCGAGTCGGAGGCCGGGTTCGAGGTGGGTGGGAAAGCGTCAGCCGCGCGCGTCAACGACGCGACCCTCGTCGTGTACCCGGGCGCGCCGCACGGCATCACCGACACGCACAAGCAGCAGCTGTCGGAAGACCTGCTTACATTTTTGAGGAGTGTGCCATGACCGCGCCCGACACGATCGTCCTCGTCCACGGCTTCTGGGTGACGCCGCGCAGCTGGGAGCACTGGGTCACGCACTACGAGGCCCGCGGCTTCCGGGTCATCGCGCCCGGCTACCCGGGCTTCGAGGTGGAGGTCGAGGCGCTGCGGGAAAACCCGCAGATCATCGTCGACGTGACCGTGCCTGCGATCATCTCGAAGATCGAGGGGATCATCCGCGAGCTGGACCGTCCGCCGATCATCATGGGCCACTCCGCCGGCGGGGCGTTCACCCAGATCCTGCTCGACCACGGGTTCGGCGCCGCCGGCGTCGCGCTCAACTCGGCGCCCACCGAGGGCGTGCGGGTGGTGCCGCTGTCGCAGGTGAAGTCCACCTTCCCGGTGCTCAAGAGCCCGGCCAACCGGCACAAGGCGGTCGGGCTGTCCTTCGAGGAGTGGAAGTACGCGTTTACCAACACGTTCACCGAGGACGAGTCCCGCGCCCTGTACGACCGCTACCACATCCCGGCCAACGGCGGCATCCTGTGGGGCAGCGTGCTGGCCAACTTCCAGCCCGGTCACCAGGACACCTGGGTCGACTACCACAACGACAAGCGGGTGCCGCTGCTGTTCGTCTCCGGCGGCGAGGACCACATCATGCCGCCGGCCATCCAGCAGTCGAACGCCAAGCACTACAAGTCGAACACCATCACCGAGATCAAGGAGTACGAAGGGTACGCGCACCTGCTGCCCGCGCAGAAGGGCTGGGAGCGGATCGCCGACGAGGTCTTGGACTGGGCGCTGTCCCATGCCCGCTGACGTCCGCGTCACCCACGTCGGCGGCCCCACCGTGCTCATCGAGTTCGCCGGGTGGCGGCTGCTGACCGATCCGACGTTCGACCCGGCCGGGCGCACCTACACGTTCGGCTGGGGCACCTCGTCCCGCAAGCTCGCCGGGCCGGCGATCGACGCGGACGCGGTCGGGCCGGTGGACGCGGTGCTGCTGACCCACGACCACCACGGCGACAACCTCGACGAGGCCGGCCGCCGCCTGCTGCCGTCGGCCGGCATGGTCGTCACCACCGTGTCCGGCGCGGCCCGGCTCGGCGGCGGCGCGCTCGGGTTGGCGGCGTGGGCGTCGACCACATTGGAGGGTGCGGGACGGCCGGCCGTCGAGGTGACCGCCACGCCGTGCCGGCACGGTCCCCCACTGAGCCGGCCGATCGTCGGCGACGTCGTCGGCTTCGCGCTGCGCTGGGAGGGGCAGCGGCACGGTGCACTGTGGATATCCGGTGACACCGTCCTCTACCCCGGCGTCCGGCAGGTCGCCGGCCGGGTGCCGGTCGGGCTGGCGCTGGTGCACCTCGGCGGCGTCCGCTTCCCGGTCACCGGACCGCTGCGGTACACGATGACCGCCCGCGACGCGGTCACCCTCCTCGGCGAGGTGCGGCCGCACACCGCCGTGCCCGTGCACTACGAGGGCTGGAAGCACTTCCAGCAACCCCGTTCCGACATCGAACGCGAGTTCGCCGCCGCGCCGCGCGACGTGCGCGACCGCGTCCGCTGGCTACCCATCGGCACTCCCACCGACCTGGAGACATGACACATGAGAAGACTCGTGACCGCGCTCGTGCTGCTGCTGACCGCCACCGGCCTGTTGGCCACGCCGGCGGCGTCCGCGGCGACGGGCTCGCACGGACCCAAGCCGACTGTCGTGCTCGTGCACGGCGCCTTCGCGGACGCCTCCGGCTGGGGCGAGGTCGTCAAGCGCCTGCACCGCAAGGGTTACCCGGTGATCGCGCCGGCCAACCCGCTGCGCGGCGTCCCGTCGGACTCGGCGTACATCGCCAGCGTGCTGGCGAGCGTCAGCGGACCGATCGTCCTGGTTGGACACTCGTACGGCGGGATCGTCATCACCAACGCGGCCACCGGCAACCCCAACGTCAAGGCGCTGGTGTACATCGCGGCGTTCGCACCCGACCAGGGTGAGCCGCTCGTCGCGCTACAGACGAAGTTTCCCGGCAGCCGGCTCGGCTTGGAAGCGCTCGACATCCGGCCCACCGGCCCGGAGACCTTCGACGGCTACATCAAGGCGAGCGTCTTCCGGGAGGTCTTCGCGGCCGACCTGCCGGCCAGCACGACGGCGGTCATGGCGGCCACCCAGCGCCCCGGCGATCTGGCCACGCTCCAGCAGCCGTCCGGCCCGCCGGCTTGGAAGGCGATCCCGTCGTGGTACCTCGTCGCCAAGCAGGACCAGGTGATCCCGGCGGCCGCCCAGCGTTTCATGGCCGAGCGCGCCGGTGCCCGTACCAGGGAGGTCAACGCCTCGCACGTGGCGATGATGTCGCGGCCGGACGCCGCGGCCGACGTGATCGTCGCGGCCGCCCGGTCCTGACGGGAGGGGTTGGAGGGGGCCGGCCGGGGTGGCCGGCCCCCTCCGTCTCCCTCCCCCACCCCCGAGATCGCTCCTGCCGCGGGTCCACATAGGTGGGTGGGACGAGCTCCGGTAGCCGGTCGGCGGCGAGGCGGACGGTCCGGTGTCCGCGGTGGATGATCCGGTGCCGCGCGCCACCCCCCGCTGATCAACCGTCGGCCGCGGTCGAGGTCCAGAACCTGGACCACCCAACCCTCGGCCCGGGGCGCCGGATATGATCTACGAATGTCTGACGCGGAGCTCGCCATCGCCGCGGCGGAGGCGGGTGCGGCCGTGGTGCGGGCCAGGTTCGGCCAGCCGCTCGACCGGTTCGTCAAGTCCGGCAACGACTTCGCCACCGCCGCCGACCTCGACTCCGAGAAAGCGATCCTCGACGTCTTGCGGGCCGCCCGCCCGGACGACGCGGTGCTCGCCGAGGAGTCCGGCGGCGCGGGCGATCCGGGCACCGGCCGGGTGTGGCTCGTCGACCCGCTCTGCGGCACGCTCAACTTCGCCGCGCACACCCCGCTCGCCTCGGTCAACGTCGCCCTGCGTACCGGCGGGGAGGTGACCGCGGCGGCGTCGGCCGACCCGTTCAGCGGCGAGGTCTTCTGGACCGACGGCACCACGGCGCGCATACGCCGAGGCCAAGACCAAAACCCACTCACGCCCACCGCCACCGTCCCGCTCGTCGACGTCGACCTGGATCCGCCGTTCGCCAACGGGCCCGGCTTCCGCGCGGTGCGGCTGCTCGGCGACCTGGCGTTCACCCAGCGCTTCGGGGTGCGGGTAACGTCGACGACGCTGGCGCTGGCGTGGGTCGCGGCCGGGCGCCGGGCCGCGTACCTGAGCGACAGCGACCTGACCGACAACGTGCACTTCGCCGCCCCGGTGGCCATCTGCCGGGCGGCCGGCTGCGTGGTCACCGGCCTGCGCGGGGAGCCGGTCGGCGAGGGCGCCGGCGGCCTACTCGCCGCCGCCGACCAAGAGACGCACGACGCGCTGCTCGCGCTCGTCGCCAAGCAGTTTCGAGGGGGTCGACCGTGACGTTGAAGGCTCTCGTGGTCCGCGGCGGGTGGGAAGGGCACCAGCCGGTCAAGGCCACCGAGATGTTCATCCCGTTCCTGGAACGCGCCGGCTACGCCGTGCGCGTCGAGGAGTCACCCGAGGTGTACGCCGACGCGGGTGAGATGGCCGCCACCGACCTGGTCCTCCAGTGCGTGACGATGTCGGAGATCACCGGCGACCAGGTGGCCGGTCTGCGCGCGGCGGTCGAGGCGGGCACCGGCCTCACCGGCTGGCACGGCGGCATCGTCGACTCCTACCGCGCCTCCTCCGACTACCTCCAGCTGGTCGGCGGCCAGTTCGCCACCCACCCGGGCAAGGAGCCGTGCGAGCGGCAGGGCGGGCAGGAGGACAACTACCTGCCGTACACGGTGAACCTCACCGCCCTGGGCCGGGAGCACCCGGTCACCGCCGGTGTCGAGGACTTCGACCTGGTCACCGAGCAGTACTGGGTGCTGCACGACGACCTGATCGACGTGCTGGCCACCACCACCCACCCGACCCAGCCGTGGCACCCTTGGCACCGGCCGATCACCTCGCCGGCGATCTGGACCCGGCGTTGGGGCGCCGGCCGCGTCGTCGTCACCACGCCGGGGCACAGCCTCGACGTGCTGGAGCACCCGAGCGTGCGCACCGTCATCGAGAGGGGCATCCTGTGGGCGAGCCGCACCGCGTCGGCATCGTAGGTCTCGGCGTCATCTCCCGGCAGTACCTGAACACGCTCGTCGGCCACCCCGACGTCCGCGTGACCGCGGTGGCCGACCTCGACGCCGCCCGGGCCGAGGCGGTCGCGGCCGAGTTCCCGGGGGTGGAGGCGGTGAGCGTCGAGCGGCTGTTCGACGGCGCGGGCGTCGACACGGTGCTCAACCTGACCATCCCGGCGGCGCACGCCGACATCGCGCTGGCCGCGATCGCCGGGGGCAAGCACGTGTACGCGGAGAAGCCGCTCGCGGTCACGTTCCCGGGCGGCCGGTCGATCGTCGACGCGGCCGTCGCGGCCGGCCTGCGGGTGGGATGCGCCCCGGACACGGTGCTCGGTACGGGCATCCAGACGGC
Organism: Phytohabitans sp. LJ34; assembly: GCF_052068095.1. Classification (NCBI taxonomy): domain Bacteria; kingdom Bacillati; phylum Actinomycetota; class Actinomycetes; order Micromonosporales; family Micromonosporaceae; genus Phytohabitans; species Phytohabitans sp. LJ34. Next base: position 304,821 of record NZ_JBQHDG010000010.1, read on the forward strand.
GCGCGCCGCCGTCGACGCCGGCCTGATCGGGCGCCCGATCGCCGCGTCCGCCGTGATGGTGACGCCCGGCCACGAGCGCTGGCACCCCAACCCCGACTTCTACTACGTCGCCGGCGGCGGCCCGCTGATGGACATGGGGCCGTACTACATCACGGCGCTGGTCCACCTGCTCGGCCCGGTCCGCGCGGTGACCGGCGCGGCGAGCCGGCTGCGCGGGGAGCGGGTCATCGGCTCGGGGCCGCGTGCCGGCGAGCGGATCCCGGTCGAGGTCGACAGCCACGTCAGCGGGGTGCTCGAACACGCCAACGGCGCGCTCACCACGATCACGACGAGCTTCGACAGCGTGGAGACGGCCGCCGTGCCGATCGAGGTGCACGGCGAGACCGGCACGCTGTCCGTCCCCGACCCCAACCATTTCGAGGGCGAGACCCGCCTGTTCGAGCTGGGCGGCAGCGAATGGCGCCCCCTCAAGCCCTCCGCCGGCTACGTGGGCGCCGGCCGCGGCGTCGGCCTGGTCGACCTCGTCACCTCGGACGGCCGCGCGAGCGGCGAGCTGGCCCTGCACGTGCTGGAGGTAATGACCGCGCTGCTCGACTCGGCCGCCGAGGGGCGCCGGATCAACCTCACCACCACCGTGGAACGCCCCGCGCCGGTGCCGCTCACCCATCCGGTCCGATGAGTTTGCCGCGCCCGGTCCGTCATACCGGGCATGAACACATCGACTGCTGAGACGGCGACCCGCCGCGCCTGGTTTGGCCTCGCGATCCTGGCCCTGCCCACCCTGCTGCTGTCCCTGGACGTCAGCGTGCTCTACCTCGCGCTGCCCAACCTGAGCCGTGACCTGGGCGCGTCGAGCACCGAGCAGCTGTGGATCCTCGACATCTACTCGTTCCTGCTGGCCGGCTTCCTGGTCACGATGGGCACGCTGGGCGACCGCATCGGCCGCCGGCGCCTGCTGCTGATCGGTGCGGCCGCGTTCGGCGTGGCCTCCGTCGCGGCGGCCTACGCGACCAGCGCCGAGATGCTCATCGCGAGCCGCGCCCTGCTCGGCGTGGCCGGCGCGACGCTGGCGCCGTCGACGATGGCCCTGATCCGCAACATGTTTCCGGACCCCAAGCAGATGGGCCAGGCCATCGCCATCTGGTTCGCCTGCTTCATGGGCGGCATGACGGTCGGGCCGCTGGTCGGCGGCGCGCTGCTGGAGCACTTCTGGTGGGGCTCGGCGTTCCTGCTCGGCATCCCGGTCATGGTGCTGCTGCTCGTGCTCGGCCCGGTCGTGCTGCCCGAGTACCGCGACGCGCACGCCGGCCGCCTCGACATGGCGAGCGTGGCGCTGTCGCTGGCCGCGATCCTGCCGGTCATCTACGGCCTGAAGAGCATCGCCCGCGACGGCCTGCACACCACCGCCCTGGCCGCGACCGCCGCTGGCATCGCGTTCGGTGTGGCGTTCGTCCGGCGGCAGCGCACGCTGGAGCACCCGCTGCTCGACCTGCGGCTGTTCACGAACGGCAGGTTCAGCGCCGCGCTGTCCACCATGTGGTTCGGCGGCCTGGTAATGGCCGGCGTCAGCCTGGTCACCTCCATGTACCTCCAGCTGGTCGAGGGTTTCTCGCCGCTGACCGCGGGTCTGTGGCTGATCCCGCAGAACATCGCGATGATCGCCGGCTTCCAGATCGCGCCGCGGCTGGCCCAGCGTTTCCGCACGTCGAGCGTGGTCGCGGCCGGCCTGGTCATCTCGGCCGCCGGCTTCGTCATGATGGCCCGGGTGCCGACCGAGGACGGCGTGACCTGGCTGATCGGCGGCCTGGCGCTCGCCGCCGCCGGCATGAGCCTCCCGATGGCCCTCACCGCGAACATCATCATGGGCGCCACCCCGCCGGAGAAGGCCGGCTCGGCGGCCGCGGTGATGGAGACCAGCGGCGAGTTCGGCATCGCGGTCGGCATCGCCACCCTGGGCAGCCTGGCCACGTTCGTCTACCGCGGCGAGGTCGCCGACGGCCTGCCCACCGGCCTGCCGAGCGACCTGGCGGCGGCGATGAACGAGAGCCTGGCGGTCGCGGCCACCGCCACCCAGCGGGCCGACCTGCTCGACCTGGCCCAGGACGCGTTCACCTCCGGCCTGAACGTGGTGAGCGGCGTGGGCGCGGCCATCTTCGTGACGCTCGCGGCCGTCTGCCTGGCCGTCCTCCGCCGCGCCGACCAGCCCGCGCCGGTCGAGGTGGTCGCCGAGGAGACCGAGGATCGGGTACCGGTCGCGGCTACCCGGTGAGCGTGTCCATAGTGGACAGAAAGCGCTCGGCCCGCCGCCGGCGCTCGAGCTTCCAGTCCGGACCGGCCGCGCCGCGCTGTAGATCGGTGAGGTACGCATACTCATCGGACAGCAGCCGGCGCGGCTCGTCGTCGGCCGCGACCCACGCGTCGGCGAACTCCCGGAACGTCGGCGCCTCCCCCGCCGTCCAGAACTCCATGACGAGCACGCGGGCGAGCGCGCCATCGCGAAACCGCCCGCCGGTCAGCTCGGCCAGCAGCCGCGTCACCGGCTCGTAGGTCTTGTTGTACCACCGGTAGTAGAGCCGGTCGGACTCCCGCAACTCCGCCGGTGGCCCACCCGGCCGCACGATCTCCGCCGCCAGCCGCGTGGCGCCGAGCACCTCCCCGGTCGTCAGGAAATGGCGCACCCGCCGCAGGATCACCGGCTTACGGTCGGTGTCCCGCGTGACCTTCGCCCCCGCGACGATCCGGTACGGGATGGCGTGCCGCTCGCAGAACGCCCGGATCTCCCCCAGGTTGAGGTAGTTGAGGTCGTCGAGCAGCTCCTCCCGCCGCCCCGCCGCCAACCCCGCCAGCACGCCACCCATAGCCCACATCATGCCGCGCCGCCCTCTTCCTCGACCGCGACACGGCTGGAGAGGGGTTCGGGTCAGGGCCTTCTTGAAGACACTGTCCGCATTAATCAGGGGTCTCCTAGAGGCCCTTCGGGGTCAGGGTCACCGCCCGTCGTGGCGTTGCTTAGAGGCATATTTGCCCATGTCCGCGTCAGCTGTAGGCCGTATGCTCCCGCGGGCACCGTTCCCGGCCGGCGGCTCGCCAGGGCTCGCCGAAATCCCCGGCCGTCCACTGCCAGGTCCGCGGGACAAGCCCCGAGAGGGGTCTTCGCGGGCCCTACCTGGGCCATCCTGACGCGGCGTAACCAGCCCAGGGGTCGAGACTTCGAAATCTAGGAGACCTAGGGTTGAAATAGCGCCCTAACTCTCCTAGATGTTGTGTCCGGAGAGGTTGGGTACGCGGCTGGCGGGTGGGCCGCCGATGGCGGTGTGGTGTCGGTGATGGTTGTACATGTGGAGCCAGTGGGGCAAGGCGGCGCGG